>JAIFWM010000018.1 GCA_019661855.1 Candidatus Parcubacteria bacterium | reverse complement strand
GGGAGAAAAGGTACAACATTTAGCCTCTTATCGCAATACTATGCGGTTAAAATTTCGGCACCGTTTTTGGTAACTAAAATGGTGTGTTCGGTTTCGGCACTGCGTGAGCCATCCACAGTTTTGTAGGTCCACTCATCATCCATGAGTTCAATGTCTGCCTTACCTTCGGTAAAAATAGGCTCGACTGCTATGACCAAACCTTCTTCGAGTATCTCACCTTCCCCCACCCTGCCCACGTTAGCAATAAAGGGTCTTTCGTGCGGCACCTTACCTAAACTATGCCCACCAAGATCTTCGACGACTGCTAAGTTATATTTTTTTGCCACAGCCATAATAGCTGCACCAATGTCTCCTATGTATGCACCCGGTTTGATAACTTTCACCGCAGCATTAAGCGCCTCTTTAGTTGCCTCAATAAGTTTTTCTCCCTTTTCGTCACACTTTCCTGCGCAAACGGTCACTGCGGCATCAGCAAAGTAGCCGTTATACGAGAGCCCAAGATCAAGCATTACTAACTGTCCCTGTTTAATGACTCTATCTTCGGTAGGGATACCGTGTACTACCTCGTCATCAATCGAGACACACAGCGCCGCTGGATACGGGTAAGCAGCGTCGTCAGGTTTGTAGCCCAAGAAGGCAGGCTTAGCCCCTTTCGCTTCAATCATCTGCGACGCTTTAAGGTCTAAAGATGCCGTAGTGATTCCTGGCTTCACATCTTTGGCAAGTTCACGCAAGATTTCACCAAGCAACCTTCCTGCTGTGCGCAGATTTTTAATCTCTTCGCCCGTTTTAGCTATCATACAAATCCTAAGGCTGTATCAATATCTTTGTGCACCACTTCGATAGATTGATCACCATTAATCTCTACAACTTTATAATATGGATTTGCTCTAAACCAAGAAAGTATTGGGTCCATATGTTCACGCGTCCAACGTAGACGCTCGCGGATACCCACTTGCGTGTCATCGACACGACCACGTTTAACGAGTCGTCTAACTGCCTCTTCGTCAGTGATATTGATGTAGACAATGGTTGGCTTTTCACGTTTATAAAACCGTAGTGCCGAGTCGAGCACAGGCACCTGGTCCTCAGTGCGGGGAAAGCCGTCTATGAGCAGGTGTTCATTGCCTTTCATCTCGCTCATCATTTGTTCTGAAAAAACATGCACACTTAAAAAGAGTGGGAGTAAACCACCCTTTTCGATAATCGAACGGTTAAGATCTGCGGTGTAGTTTTTTTGCTCCACAAATGCACGAAGCTGTTTACCTGCAGAAAAATATAAAACAGGCCGATCAGAATCGGACTTTTCTAAATAACCCTTGAGGAGTTCGGCGTGAGTTCCTTTGCCGCAGCCCTGTGGCCCTAAAAATATGATGGTTTGTTGTTGCACGTTCCTATCTTACTATAGAGTCCAAAATTGTGCTTAACTCCTGCTTTGTCTCTTCTAACTTGCCTTGTTCGTTTCTTAAAACAAAATCTGCTTGAGGCAAAAATGTCATTTCCTCTTCGTAATGAAGGCGGCGTTTTTCGAGTTCGTCGGGTGCCACTGGCTCGCGCTCTGCAATACGTTTGGCCAATTCACTCCACTCACCCGCTGTAACAAAGATTATTTTTACTTGCTCACGCGGCAATTTTTGGAGCAATTGTTTGACACCATTAATCTCGAGCTCATGAAATACAATTTTGCCTGCTGTAAGAGCTTCTTGTATCTCACGAGCTGGAGTGCCATAGTAATTATTATAATGATGATCTGTTTCTAAAAACGCATCCCCTTCTTTTGCTGTTAAAAATTCTGCTTCACTTACAAAGTTATATGTTTTGCCGCTCTCCTTCGCGCGCGGGGCACGAGTGGTCCAGGAAGTTGGATATACAAACTCTGAATATTTTTCTTTTACAAAAGAGAACAAGGTCCCTTTGCCGCTGCCAGAGGGACCCACAAGCAAAATAAGTTTGCCTTGCATGTTAGTACTCTCGGATAGAAATCTGGGCGTCGATGCGACGCGAAAGGTCAAGAATCACCGAAACAACGATGAGAAGCGCGGTACCGCCAATCGTGAGTGCCTGAATACTTGCAAGTTCTCGGCGATCTGGTGTGGGTCAAAGGTGACTGCGGTGTAGAAGTAGGTAAACATAAACACGAAGATAAAGTAGAGACCTCCATAGATGCCAAGGTTAGTAAGCCCTCCGGCTATAGCCTGGGCAATCGATGCCACTAGGGGGATATTTGAAGTCTGAAAGAAGTTTGCAAACATTTGTGGCACCAAGAGGAACGAAAGTGCAAAGATAATTGGGATAACCCCCGCCTGATTGAGACGAAGTGGCAAGTACGTTGAAGCGCCTCCAAAAAACTTCATACCGCGTACGCGCTTAGCGTAGGTCACCGGGATAGGACGCTCTGCCTCGGTAATAACCACAACCGCCAAAATAACCGCGAGTGCGATAGCAACGAAGCCTAGGTATGCGGGGATTTGGGTTGCATCAAACGCAAAGATCGCCTGGCTAATATCTTGAGGAAGACGCGAAACGATACCGGAGAAGATAATGACAGACACACCGTTGCCCAAGCCAAACTCTGAAATAAGCTCACCTATCCACATAAGGAGCACTGAGCCTGCAGAAATTACCATGAGGTTTACCCCAAACTGAAACGCCGTGAGTGATGGCAACACCCCCTGTTGCTGGAGCAGCACCATGAAAGCGATGCCCTGCACGATAGCGAGTGGCAAAGTAAGAAAGCGTGAGTACTGACTAAACTTTACGCGACCTGCCTCCCCTTCCTCCTGGTAGAGCTCCTTGAGTTTAGGAATCATCATCGTTAAGAGCTGCATGATAATCGATGCAGTGATGTAAGGTGCAACACCGAGGAGTACTATCGAAAGGTTTGAGAGTCCGCCGCCGGAGAAAACGTTGAGGAGCCCTAAGAACTGGTTGTTAGCAAAAAAGAGTTGCAGCTGGTTTGGGTCAATACCAGGAATCGGAATAGCTGCCAATAAACGAAACACGGCCAATGCGCCGAATACGAAAAGGAGGCGGTTACGCAAAACCGGGTCTGCAATAAGGAGCATGAGTTTTTGCCAAAACATATTCATGTTACTTAGCAATTGTACCTCCGGCTTTCTCTATTTTAGTTTTTGCACTTGCTGAAACAATTACACCAGAGAAGGTAAGTTTTTTAGTTAACTCGCCGTCTCCAAGGACTTTAACGACTGGCATTTCTCCTTTGCGTGAGCGCATAATGCCACGCTCTTTGAGTACTGATGGATTGACGGTGTCTCCAGCGCTAAAAAACTTCTCCAACGTAGCGAGGTTAACCACAGATGGCTTTGGTTGAAAGCCCGGAGCATTGTAACCACGGCGCTTAGGGATCTTCTTCAAAATCTCGCGGATGTTTGGCCAGATCTTGTGACCTGCACGAGCCTTCTGACCTTTGGTACCACGGCCTGAAGTCTTGCCTTTGCCGGATCCGCGGCCACGGCCAATGCGCTTAGAGCCTGAGTTTGGAGTTTTTCGTTGTAATTCGTGAGACTGCATAAAATTGGCTAGGCTTTAAGTTTCTTTAATGCCTCAATTGCTGCGCGCGCGTTGTTGAGACCATTTTTGCTACCTGAGTGGATCTTAGCAACCGTGTTGGTGATACCTGCAAGCTCAAGTGTTGGACGAACCGACGAACCCGCCACCAAACCGCGGCCTGGTGCCGGCATCAAATTGACGACCGACGCAGTGTATTTAGCCGAAACATCGTGTCTGATTGAATTGTCTTTAGTGAGTTGGACCGTGATCATATTTTTCTTGGCGTTGCGGACAGCTTTGTCTATAGCAAGCGTTGTGTCCCCTGCTTTACCCAAGCCAACACCTACTTTGCCTTTTTTGTTGCCAATGATAATAGCTACCGAGAAAGAAAAGCGGCGGCCTCCTGCAACCACACGAGCCACACGGCGAATATTGATAAGCGATTGATCAAACTCACTCTTGCGCTCTGGGCGTGCGCGGTTACCACCCTGGCGCGCGCCTCTGCGGCGTCGGTCACCACCGCGGCCACGAGGAGCTGCGTTAGGTTGTGTTGCATCTTGAACAACCACTGCTTCGACAGGAGTTTCTATTGGTTGAACTTCAGGAGTTGTGTTTTGTGTTTCTTCCATAATTAAAATTCCAAACCGCTCTCGCGTGCTGCTGCTGCCAGCGCTGCTACCTGACCTGTGTAGCGAAAGCCTCCTCGGTCAAACACCACTTTGGTGATACCTGCTGCTTTGGCGCGGGTTGCGATATCTTTACCTAATTTTGCCGCGTCGTCCATCTTGCCAGAGAAAAGCGTCTTACCTTTGGTGTCATCAATAAGTTGTGCCTCAAGGTAACGGTTAGACTTATACACGCAAAAGCGTGGGCGCTCTGCGGTGCCAGAAACTTTTGCTCGTATGCGGTTGTGACGTCGGATTCTGTTCATATTGGTTATGCGGCCTTCTTACCTTGCTTGCGGCGGATCACCTCACCTTCGTAGCGGATACCTTTACCTTTGTACGGCTCTGGTTTTTTGAGTGCGCGGACATTGGCTGCAAACTGACCCACAACCTCTTTGTCAAAGCCAGTGATCGTAAGGGTGCCTTTGTCTGCAGCAACTGTTAACCCCTCAGGAATATTCATTTTGACGGGGTGAGAAAATCCTAACCCTAGATTTAAATTTTTACCTTGGACATCCCACTTGTACCCAACACCTTCGACAAGCAATTTTTTCGTAAAGCCAGTATTAACTCCCTCGATCATGTTGCGGATGTGTGATGCGTAGGTACCAATAGCTGCACGTGACTCAAGAGTTTCATTTTTTGGAGATACAGTCACACCTTCGGGTGTAACCGCGATAGCGACGTGGCGATTGCCTTCGCGTGTGAGTGTACCTTTAGGTCCTTTGACACTAACAGTGCCCCCCGAGATGGTTACTTCGGTTTTAGCAGGGATTTGAATTGGTCGTTTAGCAAGTCGTGACATATATTTACCAGATTTCGAACAGGACCTCACCGCCAACGCGCTTTACCTTTGCCTCCTTGCCGCTTACAACACCTGCAGGAGTTGAAAGAACCAAGAGACCCGTTCCGCGCTTAACAGGGTGAACATCGCGAACACCGATGTACATCCGGCGTGATGGTTTAGAGATGCGCTTAACGCCCGTAATGGCTGGTTGGCCGTTTTTATATAAAAGTGGAATAGCGAGCTCGGTCTTCTTTTTGTCGATTTCACCTACATAACCCTCGCGCGCGAGGATCTCGGCGATAGCAAGCTTCATGCGAGAAAAAGGTACGACAATAGACGTCTTGCGCACACGTGATGCGTTTTGAAGGCGAACAAGCAAGTCTGAAATTGGGTCGGTTACCATGATGATTTTCGTACGCCCGGGATAAGACCTTCGTTAGCTGCTTCGCGGAAGCAGGTACGGCACATACCGAAGTCGCGCATAAACGCACGCTTTCGGCCGCAACGGAAGCAACGACGAACGACCCTACTCTTAAATTTCGGGGTTTTGTTTGATCTTGCTACTGTTGATTTTTTGGCCATTGTGACTGATTACTCCCTGTGCCTCGAGAGTTATGATTCTATCGGTATCTTCGGCCTAACGCCTCCGACCTGATAGAAAAAAGGAGCCCTGAGGGCTAGGAGCAATATACAGGAAGGGCTTCGAATATGCAAATTTAGGCCCTTTTTGGCCTTTTACCCCTTGACTTGACTTTTGGCCAGTTTGGGTGTATAATGGAGCTGTAACTGCACCTTAGGGAGCTTAGTCGAGCCATGAATGTACCGTTGAGATTCTACGCAGTGGGAGTGGTGATAGTGATCGGGCTCTATACCGTCTTTTCTTGGAGCCTGGCTCCTCTCATGCACTGAAGCTGCATGGAAAAGGCCCGGATTTAAACATCCGGGCCTTTTGATTTGTTCATTTGACTTTGAGCCGGGTAGGAGTAGATTACATCCCGGACTGGAGAGGAAGAGGCCATATGTACCATGCAGGTAAAGGTAGGAGGAGACCCTAGTAAACAGGCGTATTTAGACGAAATCACCCAGATCGAAAAGGAGATCAAACAAGGCATGCGGAGGGGCACTATTATCCTCTCAAGCAGCGACCAACAGGCCGAACTGAAACAGTTAGCTCTCAAGGTGTACAAAGAGCGGCACAAAAAGAAATAAGAAAGCAGACCAGAATCTAAGAAGGCACCCTAGTGGTGCCTTTGATTTTTGCAAAAAACAGAAAAGAAAATAGGGATATACTAGAAGCTGAACTATTACCGGAGTAATTTTTTAACTATTTATATGCGTACTCTTACTACTACTTCCCGCCACGCTTTGATCGCGGTGGTTTCTAGTATTTTCATACTCTTTGCTGCTGACAGCGCGCTTGCGCAAGTTCTTCCAGCTGATCGCGACGCAAGCGCCAACTGGAAAAAGGCGGGCCTGCTTTCTATCGGAGGCATTCCAAATCGCGCGACAGTCTGTGCCACTCTAAGCCCGAAAGGTTCTGGAGTGGATGACACTGCGGCAATTCAGACAGCGATCAACAACTGCCCCAACGATCAGGTCGTTCTGCTCACTGCAGGTACATTTACGATAAGCGAAGGTCATACTATTGCCCTTTCAAAAGGCGTCACGCTGCGCGGCTCTGGAGCGGGGACTACAATCTTGCTGCGCACCAATGGTGCGAAACTCGACAGTTATTTTCCCGGTACTGATCCGGGGCCGCTTGTAAACCTCGGAGGGGCAGGTGAAGGTACACCCGTAAATCTCTCCGCAGATGCGCAGCGGGGTACGTATTCCGTGCAAGTATCGAGTGCTGCCGGTCTTCAGGTAGGTCAAATAGTTTTGATAGACGAAGCTTCAGGCGCTGGATGGCAGGCTGAGAGAGACACTGTTTGGTTTAATGCGGGATATAAACAAGTTTGGGCGTCGCCGGATTATCGCGTCGTCTGGCCGAAACACAATCCCGAATACGTATATGTCGACGATTTCGGTGCAAGCGAATATCCATATCAGGCAAACACGGGTGGATGCTGGTTTTCCAACTGTGACAGACCGACCAACGAAATGCATCAGATCACTGCAATCTCGGGAAACACCGTGACCTTTGACGCGCCGATCATGATTTCGTATCGCGTGAGCCATCAGGCGAAACTCTATCCGTACACCAACATGGTACAAAAAGCCGGCATAGAAAACCTGACGGTAGTAGGAGGCGATGACGGCAATATTCAATTTAATTCTTGCGCGTACTGCTGGGGGCAGAATGTCGAAAACAAACTCTGGCTTGGCCACGGTTTTAATTTTGCGAAATCCTTCCGCTCGCAATTGGAAGGAATCTATGTGCACGACGCTGCATGGCCGGTCAATGGTGGTGGCGGCTATGCTATCGCTCTTGAGTGGGGTTCAACGGAACTCTTGATTGAAAACAGCATCTCGATGCTTGCCAATAAAGTGATCGTGGCGAATTCCGCCGGAGCAGGATCTGTAGTGGCATACAACTACATGGACGATGCCTATCTCAACGGCTCGACGGGATGGACTGAGGTAGGACTCAACGCGAGCCACATGGTAGGCCCGCACCACGTGCTCTTCGAAGGCAACTACAGTTTCAACTTTGACAGCGACAACACCCATGGCAATTCGACATACCTGACCATCTTCCGAAATCATTTGTCTGGTTTCCGAAAGCCGTTTACGGCGCTCGATGGCACGGCAGTAAATGATGGAACGGGATGCTGCGGACCTCTACGAGCGGCTGCTGCGCATACATATGCGTATTGGATGTCATTTATCGGCAATGTCTTGGGAACGCCAAATAAAGTGAATAATTGGACGTATGAATGTACTGGAATGCTCAACGACATTCCCGACCATTGTATTTGGAGTCTTGGCTATACGGATATCACTCCACAAGGAGATGATCCGTTTGTCCGCTCCACTGCAATCCGCGATGGTAACTACGACTTCTTAAACAACGCGCAAAAATGGATGACGACGCCGGCAGGCTACACAATCCCGAATTCGCTCTTCCTCACGAGTAAGCCAGCATTTTTTGGCACGTGCACGTGGCCGTGGGTTGATCCCACTACTGGCACCACGTACACACTTCCTGCAAAAGCCCGATTAGATGCGGGAACTCCGTTTGGCAATTTCTGCAACGGAACGACGCCTCCGCCTTCACCAACCCCAACACCTACTCCCACCCCTACGCCAACTCCAACGCCGACTCCAACGCCGACTCCACCACCTCCACCTACTGCCGGTAAGTTTTCCATTGGTGATGTGATCATCACTACTCAATCTGTTGCAGTACGCGCTACCGCCGGCGGCACCAAGCTTGGTAGTCAGCAGGTAAATTCTCTCGGCAAAGTCATGAGCGGTCCGATCGCTGCGGGAACAAATATTTGGTGGCAGATCGATTACGGCTCAGGTGTAGATGGATGGAGTGCAGAAGCATTCCTCACGAAATATTCAGCGCCGTTTTCTATCGGTTCTCGGGTGCAAACCAACAATACTGGCATTGGAGTGCGCAACGCTCCTGCTGGCACCCGACTCGGCACGCAAGGCCTCAACGCACTAGGAACGGTTCAGGGCGGCCCGTTATCAGCAAATGGCAACGTTTGGTGGCAGATCGATTACGGCTCAGGTGTAGATGGATGGAGTGCACAAAAATATCTTGTTCTATCTACTGTATCTACTCCTCCGCCTCCCGCTCCTACACCAACTCCGACCCCTACTCCCACACCAACACCATCTCCAACACCGACCCCTACTCCAGCCCCAACGCCAACTTCGACCCCAACTCCCGCATCAACTCCTTCGCAAACCCCTGCGACATCCGGCTCGACTTTTACTATGGGCAGAACTACCAATACTGGAATTCTTAATTCAGGTGATGCGGATCTTCTCGTCGCGAGCAAAGTGAAGCTTACTCAATCAGGCACTCTCCAGAGTCTCTCATTCAACGTATTGGATGCAGGAGGCGACCAGCGTCTAGGTGTCTACGACGCAACAGGACCAGGAGGAGGTCCAGGCGTGCTCAAGGCACAAACCAACTCATTTACACCAGTGGTGGGTTGGAATAAGCAAAACGTCATCACACCAGTCGCACTCTCCGCAGGTACTTACTGGCTCACGTATCTTAATAGTAGTTACAATTTGGCATTTCCTACGGACTACTCGGGCGGTAGTTTCAAGGCAGCTAATTTTACGTACGGTTCTCTTCCTGCAATCTTCCCCGCGATTTCCCTAAGCGGCGCTGGCATTTGGGCATTTTACGGAACGCTCACTCCGTAGTGTTAAAAAGAGCCCGGGCTGACTGAAGGCGCCCTAGTGGCGCCTTTGACTTTAATAAATTTGTGGTATGGTTTGGGCCTCGACACCAAAGCAGGAGATCTCTCATGGAGAGCAATGGGCAAGAGGACGTTCTTCACCACATCGTGCTTATTTCATTTAAGCCCGGCACACCGCCAGAGGTATGCCAAGGTATATACAACATGTACCAGACCCTCGACCAAGAGTGCGGCGGTGTGGACGCCGGGATCTTCTACTGGAAGGTTGGCCACAGTCTCGACACCCGCAAGAACATCCACTTGGTCGAAGTTGCAATCTTTCGCGACGACAACGCTCTGCAGGCGTTCCGAGTCCATCCGAAGCACCAGGAGCTTACCAATCAACTGCGTGAAATTGCCGACTGGTGGGTCGGCGACATGATGGCTCCCCTTTTGCTGCCCGTTTAGGCACAAAGATTTCCACGACCAAACAAAAAGGCCCGGACTCAACATCCGGGCCTTTCGATTTTTAAAATTATTTTTTGAACGGAAAACCGAGATGCTTTAGAAATGCGAGAGAAGTTTTTTTGTCTTTTGCTGAAGTGACGATAGTAATTGCAATGCCAAACACATCCTTCAATTCTTCGTCAGCAGTTTCAGGAAACACCGAGTGCTCCTTAATGCCAAGCGTATAGTTGCCCATGTCGTCCAAGGCAGTCGTAGTGATGCCCTTAAAGTCTTTGGTACGCGGGAGTGCAATATGCACGAGGCGATTAAGAAAGTCCATTGCGCGCTTACCACGGATTGTTACTTGGTACCCAATGCGATCCCCTACGCGAGTTTTAAAGGTTGCGATAGATTTTTTGGCGCCACGAGGTGCTGCCTTTTGACCGGTGATTTTCTCCAAGCGGTTAGCCACCAGTTTAACCTTGTCTTTGTCTTTCAACATTTTGCCCACACCAACCGAGACCACTACTTTTTCAATGTGTGGAGCCTGCATTACGTTTTTCCATCCAAACTCCTCTTTGAGTTCTTTGAAAGTTGTTTTTTGTTTGTCTTGCAATAGGACTGTCATATTATTTCTTGAGATTTACTTTGCTCACGTGTATTGGCTGTTGTTTGTCGACTATCTGACCTCGCTGACCTTCTTTACGTGGCTTCTGATGTTTCTTGTGTATGCCAACGCCTTCAACGAGCACGAGGCCAAGCTTAGGGAAGGTGGCAGTTACTTTACCACTCTTTCCTTTGTCTTCGCCCGAACGGATCGTTACCGTATCTCCTTTTTTAACGTGTAGAGTATTCATAAAATTTATACAACCTCAGGTGCGCGAGAGATAATAGTTTGGTAGCCAAGCTCTTGGAGTTCACGCGGGATAGGACCGAAGATACGTCCTGCCTTAGGCTCCTTCTTGTCTTTTGCACCCCACTCCAACACAACTACTGCGTTTTCGTCGAAGCGAATGTATGAGCCATCTTTGCGGCGAAAGGCTTTGCGCTGGCGTACGACAACACCGTGGAGGACATCTTTTTTCTTAACACCCTTGCGTGGCTCTGCGGTTTGGACTGAGAGTATAACCACCTCACCTATTTCTGCATAGCGCTTCTTTGAGCTTCCAGGAATCTTGAAAATGCGTCCAATCTTGGCGCCTGAATTGTCTGCAATTACTACTAGTGTTCGGTCTTGTATCATAATGAGTTATATCGAACTATTCGAAAACGATCTCAAACGACTTTGTCTTAGAGATAGGGCGGCACGAACGAATAGTCACCACCTCCCCTTCCTTGGCACGGTTGCCCGGGTTGTGTACGTGATATTTCTTCGTCTTCTTCATGTACTTCTTATACTTTGGGTGCTTCACATAGCGCGAAACCACTACCACAGCAGTATCAGTCATCTTGTCTGAGATGACTGTTCCGTGGAGTGTTTTTTTGTGGGTTGTTTGTTCCATAATTAGTTTCTCGTATTGAGCTCGGTCAAAGCACGGGCGACCTCCTTGCGAAGGGTGCGAGCGAGCTTTACATTGCGTGTTTTACTACCTGCGACATTAAAACGCAAGGCACGCAGCTCTTCCTGCTTGTCTGCAACAAGTTTATGCAAGTCTGCGGGAGTATTATCTTTGAGATTTAGTTTTTTCTTTGCCATACATTTTTTAGTGTCTTGCGACTACTTTTGCCTTAAGCGGAAGCTTCTTAGCTGCCTTGGTCAAGGTCTCAACTGCAACTGTGTCAGCAACGCCATCTACTTCAAAGATGACGCGACCTGGCCAGATCTCAACCTCGTACCCTACTGGGTCGCCTTTACCTTTGCCGAGTTTTACTTCGGGTGGTTTTTGAGTAAATGGCTTGTCTGGGAACACACGCAACCACATCTTGCCAGTCTTGCCGAGTGCGCGTACCACCACCTTACGTGCGCTTTCGATCTGGTTTGAGCGAACACGTGCGTGAGTAGTAGCTTTAAGACCATGGCTACCAAACGCCACCGTGATGCCACGAGTTGCAACCTTAGTCGATTTTGGGTTGCGACGCATCGTGTGCCACTTTCTAAATTTTACTTTTTTCGGGACTAACATACTTTTATTTTTCTTTGCCTTTGGCAGCAAACACCTCACCCTTGTAGATCCAGACTTTGACGCCTATTACTCCAAGCGGCAAGTTTGCGCGCTCACGATGAAAGTCGATATCTGAACGGAATGTCTGGAGTGGGATGCGGCCTTTTTTGAGTGTTTCGTTGCGAGACATTGAACCTCCACCAAGCATGCCTGAGAGTCCAATGCGCACACCCTTAACGTCGCGGTTTGCCATGACTTTTTCGATCGTTTGTTTAAGCACACGGCGAAATGGGAGGCGCTTCTCCAAGCCCTCTGCAACCATGTAAGCCACAATTGCAGCGTTGCTCTCTGGTGAGCGTATCTCCTCGATGTCGAGTTTGACCTCAGGTACAGCCAGTTTACGCTTTCGGAGAAATGAAACAATTGAGTTGCGCAATTTTGCCGAACCTTCGCCACTGCGACCAATGATGAGGCCTGGGCGCGAGGTTTTAAGGATCACACGAAGATGTTTTTGACTGCGCTCAAGCTCAAGACCACCGATGTACATCCCGCGAAGTTCTTTGAGCAAGTACTCACGCAAAAGCACATCTGCTTTTAGATTTGCTTGATACTGAGGACCAACAGCAAACCAGCGATGACGCCAGTCACGCAAGATTCCTAAACGGTGTGCAAATGGATGTACGACTTTAGACATATTAGTTTTCTGTTTTCGAAACCTTACGCTGTGAAAGTGCCAAAGTTATGTGGCTCGCTTTCTTGCGGATCGGGCTTGCCTTACCACGTGCGCGAGGCATAAAGCGGCGAAACACAACCCCCTGACCCACATCGATGTGCGAGATAACAAGGTCCTGTGCTTCAATACCTTTGGTTGTTTTTGCATTTGCGATAGCAGAGCGGATGAGTTTAGCCATCGGATCTGATGCGCGTTTAGGAAGTGTAGCGAGAAGCGCAAGCGCATGATTAACTGTTTTACCGCGCACTAAATCAGCAATAAGGCGCACCTTGCGTGGCGCTTGTCGATAATTTTTAAGTTTTGCGGTTGCGTCTGCCATATTATTTCTTTGCTGCTGCACCCTTACCTGCAACATCAGTTGCTGCTTTAGCCGCTTGAGCTGCTGCTATTTCAGCTTCCTTAGCCTTTGTTTCAAGTTCCTTCTGCATCTTACCTCCGTGGCGAACGAACTTTTTCGTAGGAGAAAATTCGCCCAAACGGTGTCCCACCATGTCTTCGGTGACCAAGACATCAATATGGACTCGGCCGTTGTATACACCGAACTTAAAGCCTACAAACTCTGGAGCGATCTGGCTGCGGCGGGCCCACGTCTTAATAACCCCTGTTTCCACAGGTCGTTTACCCTCAATCTTTTTGAGGAGTTTCTCGTCTACGTATGGTCCTTTTTTAAGTGATCGTGCCATGTGTTTAATTAAAATCCCGCCTTGTGCGGGAGTCCCCAGATACTACTGGAAATCCCGCCCTTAAGCAAATTATCCTTTCTTTCGCTTGCCCACCTTGCGGCGAGAAACTATCAAGTAATTTGAGTACTTCTTCGGTGTACGAGTCTTTTGACCCTTGCCGGTTGGCTTGCCCCAAAGCGACTTTGCGCGGCGAAGTCCACGACCCTGACGACCCTCACCACCACCGTGTGGGTGGTCAACCGGGTTCATAGCAGTACCACGGACCGTTGGGCGGATACCCATCCAACGACTACGTCCTGCCTTACCAATGGTTACAAGATGATGCTCTTCGTTCGACACTTCACCGAGTGTTGCAAAACAAGTCTCGAGCACTTTGCGTACTTCGGATGATGGCATCTTAAGATCTACATAACCCTGGTCACGACCCATTACTTCAATGTGTGTACCTGCTGCGCGACCAAGTTTGCCTCCGTTACCCGGCTTCAACTCCACGTTGTAAATGAAGGTACCGATAGGAATATTTTTAAGTTGCATGCGGTTACCTG
>JAIFWM010000017.1 GCA_019661855.1 Candidatus Parcubacteria bacterium | reverse complement strand
TTCTTGACGTATCAACTGCAGGTGGGGCATCAGCATTCCATGTCACTGCAGGTGGCAGAGTAGGTATCGGCACGTCGTCACCGTTTGCAACTCTCTCGGTTATTGCAACCTCTACCGCCACCAATCCAGCGTTCGTAGTTGCAACATCTTCGACCTGGAGTACCGACAGTGGCCAGCAACCACTCATTTATATAACTGCTACGACAACCGGCACTATGGACTTTGCTCGCGTAGCAATAGGTACTACCACAACTTTTGGTGCAGGTGGTTTGCGTGACCAATTTACCGTTGCAGGTCGTATTTACTCGACGTGGCGCTACTCATCATGTGACTTTGGTTCCACTCTGATTTCAGACATTGCAGTTGGTACCGCAGCGTTTGCCACTACTAACAATGTCTGTGGTGACTTTAGCTTCAGTGGTATCGATGCTCGCCTTAGAAATGCAACGACTACAAGTTTTGCCATACCATGGACACGTATTGAAGCGGGGTCAAGCGGTGTAACTGCTGGTGATGCTGCCGCGGTTACAATGGGTGTCACTACAATTGCAAGTACAAGTCCTGTATTTGAAGCCATGGTGGTTATTCCGAGCGCACCTGGTGGTATAGCTCCAAGCGGTGCAGGTACCAGCACTAACTTCATGGTTGGACTTATAGCCTCTACATCTGCAACAGGTGTTGCCAACATTTATGCCCGTCAGGATTATCCAGGCTTCTACTTCCAAGCAACGAGTACCAACTACTGGAACGCAATTGCTCGTGGTGTTAACGGCACAACTACTGTCCCACTTACAACCTTTGCAACCGGTACTCCTGCACGTTTGCGTGTTGAAGTTACTCCAGCTGGTGCAACGTATCTCATCAACGGTAATGTGGTGGCAACTATTGCAACGACCGGTATTGCTATGCCTCTTGCTCCTGCAATTACTGCTGGTGCAACCTTTGCCACAGGCAACCCACGCCGTATTGATTTCTCATACATAAGATTCTGGTCAGACGACCCGGCTGGCGATATTGAAGTTGCAGGTGTTTGGGATGACGCACCATCTGCAGATCCAATGCCAGACCGAATTCAAGGTGCAGATATTTCACTTGCTCAATATGTCAATGACACGAGTCAGTTCTTACAAGGTCTGCTCGTGGCTAATGCGACAAGTTCGGGTCAAGAAATGATACGTCTGTCTAAATATAAATATGACAGCGATCTCTCGGGAGTCGTCTCAACCTCACACCGCACAGTTATGGGTCAAGAGGCCTCAAGTACCGTGCGTGTAGCAACCGGCGGTCGTGCACCAGTCATCGTCTCGCTCGAAAATGGTCCAATCAAAAAGGGCGACCGCATTACTGCATCGTCGCTTATGGGTATAGGTATGCGTGCAGGTCGTGTGGGCGAAATAGTTGGTACAGCAATTGACACCTTTGCTTCAACCACCGAGGTCAATGGTGCCGAGTTGCCATCATGTGACGAGATACTTAAGAAGCAGTTGACCGATGCGGGCATTGTTGTTCCAGACAACGCATGTCTTGCTACCGTGCTCGTGACGCTCAACGTTGGTGCCAACATCAACACGGGTAATATTTTCCAAGATGCAGGCAGCAACATCATCGACCTCACTTCAGCACTTGCGGAGCTTTCAAACGATGCGTTTACCAAGGGTGCCGAGCTCACCAAGTTTGTGGTTGGCCAAATAGTTGCCAAAGTCGCGGTCATCGGTGACCTCTTTG
Source organism: Candidatus Parcubacteria bacterium (assembly GCA_019661855.1). Classification (GTDB taxonomy): domain Bacteria; phylum Patescibacteriota; class Minisyncoccia; order Phycocordibacterales; family SBAW01; genus GWA1-54-10. The sequence continues at coordinate 9,992 of JAIFWM010000017.1, read as the reverse complement.
CTCAAACTATTACGACCGGCGACCTCACGGTTGGTACTGCATCGCAGCCTGCAGGCATCACACTCTTCGACCAAACTACACACGCTCCATATTGTGTACAAATGCAGAGCGGCCAGTTGGTGTCGGTAGCAGGTGAGTGTGGTAAAGCTTCGACCTCAACGCCTGAAGTTTCGACCCCAGTCGAGTCCAACGAGATCCCGACAGATGAGCCAACAGACGAAAATGCTTCAAGCACGCCTCCAGTAACGCCAACCCCAGACCCAATAGTCGAAGACAATGCTTCGAGCACGCCACCTATAACTATTTCAGAACCACCAGCAGAGACATCACCAGCAGATGAGCCTGCAGCCGAAACTCCTGCAGACTCTCCGGCAGCAAGCGAGACTCCTGCATCAGATCCTGCTCCATCTGCCAGCGACACCAGTAGTGATCCAAGTAACGGGTAATTGTTTATAAAAGCTGTGGATTTGGTTATTTGCTTTTTTTGTGTAAAATTCAAAGATAAAAATGACGGTTATGGCGCGGATTCGAATCTTTTTTCTAGGCGCCATAGCAGGGGGGCTAGTGTTGTGGACAATCCACTTTTTTCTTTTTGGACCTCATCTTTTGGTCAAAGATGCCAGGGGTATTTTAAGTGAGACTCGCGAAGGGGATTCAGACTACGCGCTCATTAACCCACTCCTTTCTTGCGGTGATACTTTTTCGCACCTTCTCAACCGTACGACCCAAGAGTTAGAGGCAACTTTAAGAAGCCGAATCTCAAGTGAAGAAAATAAGGGTAATTTGGTAAATGGTGCCGTATACTTTCGCTCGCTCAACGGTGGCCCAGCGTTTGGCATCCACGAAGATACACTTTTTATCCCGGGTTCGCTCCTTAAAGTGCCACTCGTCTTAAGTGTTTACAAAAAGGCAGAGAAAGACACATCTCTTTTAAGCAAACAAATTATTTACGACGGTGGTTCAGTGCCGTACGTCGAGCACTATCAATCCGATACCATTAAAATTGGCAGCACCTACACCGTCGAAGACCTGGTCAAAGCGGCGCTCGTGCATTCCGACAACAATGCTGCTATTTTGCTTACCCAACTTATTTCTGTCGATGATCTCGATGATTCGTACAAAGACCTAGGTATGCAAATACCAACACAAGGTGCCGACTATCAAACCACCGTGCAAACCTATGCATCATTTTTTCGTATTCTTTACAACGCAACTTACTTAACTCATGACGCTTCTGAACATTTGCTCGAAATTTTAACGCAGACGACGTTTAACGAAGGTCTCATAAAGGGTTTACCTCAAGGAGTGAAAGTTGCACACAAGTTTGGTGAGCGAGCACTTGCCGACGGGGTGGTGCAGCTCCATGACTGCGGGATAGTTTACAAACCGGGCGATCCATACCTTATATGTGTCATGATGCAGGGCCACAGCTATGACACGCTAGCAGGAGAAATAAGCTCTATTTCCAAGATAGTATACGACGCGGTGCAATAATAATCACTCTTGGTGAGCTTTATAAAATTCAGCAATATCGTGTACGATTTGCTCGCGCGAGACAGTTTTTCGAAGTACTGACCACAAGACGGCACTCCCAAAGAGAGTATATTTGGGGTCGGGTTGTGCTATCGACGGCACCTCTTCGGAAACTGATTTGTTAAACGCTAAAAATAGTCCGGTAAAGGCTGACTTGGCAAGAAAAAGAAATTTAGGACTAAAGTCTTGTCGTATTCCTTTTTTCTCCAACTGTGTATCACCGATAGATATTTGCGCGATGTGATAGAGGAGTTGATCCAGCCCTGCACTTTGATATATTTGTGCTTCCGTCGAGCTACTTAAGGCACTAAAGATGCGTGCATAGTCACTGCCAACGTTGGGGCACTGATAGTAGTTAGAAATAGAGACGGGGACAAAGTCTGCTCCTTGTGTTTTTAAATACTGAGCAAGACCTGTCTGTATTTTTCCTCCAGGGTAGAGCATTAGGTCACCAATTAATTCAACAGGTATAGATTGTGTAGGTCGCACCGCAAAGTAAGGTTCGGTCAAGCTAGCTGCGCATGCGCTGTCTAATAGTTTTACCACATACCGCGGTGCGGTTCTCTTCTTTGCCGCTTGTAAAATTTGCGATACTTCGGTGGGTATTGCAGGTGTAGTGGTTGCCACCGCAACACCTAAATCATGTAGCGAAACTGTTTGTAATTTCTTTTGTTTGAGCAAACTATCAATAGTATTTAAAACCGAGTTTTTACTAACGACTCCTTCAAGTGATACGAGTTTTGCATCGCTATCGACCGCCTCATTAAATGCTGTTCTAAAGTTTTTAAGGTCACTCTGGTAAGCCGCGCGCGCTATTTGCAGTTTTTGTTTATAATCTGGTGCCGACGTTCGGCGCGCTTCTTCAGCATCTATCGCTGCATGTAAAAAGTTGAGAGGGTAGAGATTCTTTACCAGCTCTTTGTCGTGCTCTGTTTTTTGCTTAGATATATAAAACTGGAGGCCCTCCTCCATGCTTGCTAGCGACTCCCGCATGAGCGTTAGGTCATTACCCGCCAATACAAAGGTGCGCTCATCTTTAGGTTGTAAGACAAAGAATAGTGTCAAAGTGGCCAAAAGGATTATTATTAGTAGTCCGAAGTACCACTTCATATGCGTTTATCTATCAGATGTCTTCTTTTTCTGTTCGGGGTGAGGCTTGGTGGCACAGCCTCACATACTAAAGGAGCATACAGACCTTCGGCAACCCCGTGTGCGTAGGTTTTTTGTTGTGACACACGTATTGCGTGAGCGAGCTTTTCGCCCGTGTCAGCACTTATAGAGTCATGAGTAAAAATAGTAATACTAAGTTTAGGTAACGGTCGCACCTTGTCTTCTACTTCGGTTACTACTGCTTCAAAGTCGAGTGCTCCGGGCACAACTCGCAAAACCGCGCGTTCAAGCTCGTGGTAGTAAAGTTCGCCACGTCCAATACGCACGCCATCCTCCTGTGCACGGCTCAATATTTCAAAATAGTGTTTGTTGTTGTGAACAATAAGTCGTGCTCTATCACCAATGCGATACCGGACAAGGGGCATCACATCATCGTGTATGAGAGTAGTTAGTAACAATTCTCCTTCTGAACCATGTGTTTTGAGGGGGCTACCTTGCTCGTCTATACACTCAACATACATGTCTTCGAGGGGCTCAAGTGCTCTCGGATGTCCTGGCACGGGAGTTGGTGGCGTAACTGCTACAGGTCCTTGAGAGTCAGTCGAGGTATATACGAGTGTTAACTCTGCAGAAGGATACAAACGTTTTAAGGCCTGCATTTGAAGTTCCGTCATGCGCTCGTTGCCCATAAGTAATTGTCGTATATTGACGAGTTGCATATGTTTTGAAAGATGTTCTGCGAGAGCAATAAGTACCGACGGTGCAGCCTGAATAGAGTCGACATGTGCCTCGGCCGCTATTTTTGCTGAAGTCTCAAGATCCCCTTGGTCACCCGCTATAACGAACCTCCCACCTGCGCGGCTCTTTGTGATGTGGTGATAAAAGTAAAAAGAAAGTATGCGTGAACCTCGGTATGCTCCAAGCGGTGTTGGATAACTTCGCGGCATACACAAAATTCCCGTGCCACTTGTACCCGAGGTACATCGTATTGAGTCGATTTTTTGTGCGGGGACAAAGATGCGCTGTTCCATAGGTGTCGCTAGTATGTCTTTTTTGGTTACAAAAGGTATCGAATTCCATTCCTCTTCTGTTTGAGGAAATTCAGGCGGTACCTCGGCGCCATACAATGTTCGATAAAAAGATGAATACTCGTTGTGTATTGCACGCTGATATGCATCTCGCAATACGTTGAGGTTACTCATAGTGGACAATTTCTTTACCACATACACATGTGCCTTGAGCCCGTATAGGCATGAGAGGTTCAACTCCGAGAGATTGGTGAAATTCGTTTTTCTTACGATGCGCAAGTGTTTCGCATTGAAAGAGGGCTACGATACCAGGGAGAGTATGTACTTCAAGATAGACTTCGCCTATGGGTGTTGTTGGCATATCACGAGGCCCCAGATATGCTTGATAATACAGTCGCGTGCCTCTACAGAGCGATTGAACTTCGGCTAGGTTTGCAAAAGGGAGGATAATTCCCCCGATAGGAATTTGCTCCAGGAGTGCGGGAATCGCTTGTATTTGTTGTGGAGGAATGGCAAGCAGGGGGATAGAAAGTTTCTGGACCGCTCTATGGAGTCTTTGTTCAATTTGTGAAATAGCGGGGAGTATTCCAAGCACGTGCGAAGCGCCGTACAAGGTAGCGAGCGTAAAAACTGTTTCCCACGGAGTGTCTGTAGGAATGGAAACTAGAGTCTTTTCATCGTTAAGTACCCAGTCAACTTCTCCTTGCATGTCTTTAGTGTATACTCCATCGCGGACGTTCCAAACCTCGAAAATCTTGGAGAAGGAGAGCTCCCATGAAACGAGTCCTCGCACTGCTATTTACACTTTTTGGGGGTGTGGCACATGCACAATATCCCGAACGACCCATTAAGATTGTGGTCCCGTTTGTAGCGGGGACCTCTATCGACTCAGTAGCCCGTATTGTGGCACAAGGGATGGGGGATTCACTATCCACGAATGTAATCGTTGAAAACCGCGGTAGTTCAAGTGGTATTCCCGGAGCCTTAGCCGTATCTATGGCCGCTCCCGATGGCTATACGCTCATGATGGCTTCGACACCGATCATGATCACAAACGAACTCATACTCGATACGCCCTACTCTGCAGCGCAGTTTGAGCCTGTGGGGTTGGTGGGCACGTTCAACTTCGTGGTAGCTGCTACCACGAAGTTAATAATGGGCAAAACTCTCGCAAATATTGCAGAGTTACGCACTTTTGCCGAGGCGCATCCCGGAGCGCTCAATGTTGGAGTCTCCGGTACAGCAAACACAACGACACTTTGTGCGCACGCACTACTGCACCAAATGGAAATTAAAGCTCAATTGGTGCCATACCGTGGCAATGCTGAATTCGTGCTGGACCTGATCGAAGGCAAAGTACATCTCGCGTGTGTCCCAGAGGGACTCTTTGCTCCATTATTAAAAGAGGGCAGGCTCACCGGACTTGCTCTGATTGGGCAGCAACGTTCACCGTTCTTGCCTCAGGTGCCCACTGTCGGCGAAGTCGATATCATGGGCTTCGAGTCTGTTGCCAAGAACTGGCATGGACTCTTTGCACCAAAAGGTGTATCGGCAGAAATTAAAATGATGCTCAATAAACACTTGTGCCAGTTTCTTCAAAGTCCAAGTGCTGTCACGGCTCTCTATAGTGCGAGTGTGGTGGCGCAGTGTTCTACACCAAGTGAACTTGCCTCTATTATTAAAGATCAAGGAGTGCGCTGGAAAGAACTTCTGCGAAGTGCTGGCATAAACCGGCGCTAAGTAGTACTTTTTAAAAGACCAATCTCAACCAACGGGAGAGGCCGATGAAAATGAGTGATCACATGGTCGAGGAAATCAAAAAGGGCAAACCAATTCCCTTTCCCCCCAACGAGGGAGAGCAAGTGTGTCCGCTGGAAGAATTCATGAAGGCGGTTCAGCATTTGTTTGTCAGAGAGGAGACTCACGACAAAAGGAAAAGGAAGGTGTTCAAAAGTGGAGAAACTATCTTTTACTTCTACCTTGACTCGTGCACGTTCACCTCTCAGGGGTGATGAAGACAGGCGCCGTCCCGCTGAGCGGGACGGCGTTTTAATATTTGACTAACTAAATTAGAAAAATCCTCCGCATCCAACAAACAATACTTCGTCTTCAGTAGATTGTGTACACATGATATTTGAGTCGCCTTGGGCAATTAAAGGTTCTTTAGCAGTAGCCTTGTCTTGTAGAGTATGCCATCCAACAAGCCCTAAAGCAGCGAGGACACATCCGGAGAAGAGTTTCTTCATACGGCAAGTATAGCAAATACAATACACCTGATGCAGCGGCCCTGTTGATAAATTACTTATCGTATTTTGTCCAAGGTATACTAACTGTATATGAAATACTCGACGCAGGCGTCTGTTGTTATTGTGGTGCTCCTTACGGTACTCGTAGGGTTGTACATTTATCTCAATCCTCTGACCTATAATCAGAATTCCTCAACAAACACTACAACCACAGAAGTAAGCAAAGACAATTTCATGCAATCACTACAGGTTCCAGTCATACACACATATGAGGGTGGTATGCATGTCTATAGCGGTTCAATTGGCGTTCCGCGCGGCTGCACATTGCAAAGCGGTGGTACGGTAGTCGGCGACCAAGGAGACACAAGGGTTCTTATTGGACTTAAAATTCAAGGCACAGGTGGGGGAGATTGTGCATGGAGCACCGACACAATTATTCAACCGTTCTCCGTTTCAGTGAGTGGTTCAAAGCCTGCTTTTCAAGGGGTGACACTTAACGACGTGGGGATACATCACACACTCAAGGAGGAATAAACTATGAGTATTGTATTAAAAATATTTCTCATGGCTATACTGTTAGTTGATGTTTCAGTTGGCTCTTTCTATGTAGGTCGCAAATATGAACAAATGGCTGTGCTGCAGCCTCCTACGTCAGATTCTCCTTCAATTGTGGGAACCCTGACAGCAAAAACCGCTAATTCTATTTCCATACACACTGCAGAAGACGAGACTAAAACCTTTACGGTCAGTAGTAGTACAAAAGTTACCTTAACCAATACGATTGCTTCGCATATTCTGCTCCGCAAAGGTCTACAGTTAGTAATCTCGCTCTCTCCAAATGGAGAAGCAGACTCCATAACAGCAACTTCCATAGACGTACTCACAGATAAAATTGCCCCCGGAATCGTACCAGGTCTTACTCCTCAACAGTGACGCTTCCTGTTTTGCTTGCGTGAAGGTGGTCATGAAAGCGCCACTCTCCTAAATAGTTAAACGTATAGTCAAAATATTCGCCTTTGTGTAAACCTCGGCAGGCATCAAACTCACTTCCTAAACAGTCGTTGGCATTTTTGCCTGGATAGATAGAGTGTGTGGGATGTACTCCCGAGGCAGGCCAAGTGTCTTCATCGGTTGAATTTATAAACCGTACACGCTGCCCTTGTTTTATAATCACATCTTTCGGGGTGAAGCCATCTGTAGTGTATTCAATGAGGACGTCATACGGATCTTCTTTAGATTGATCAGCAACAACAGGGTTGCCAGAGGGTTCATCTTGAGGCGTATATGCGGTGCTTGCCGGTTTTTGGTTGTTATGCCAATAACCTGCCACCCCTAGTAAAACTGCCACAATAATGGCAAAAATAATTAAATTTTTATTCATACATACTCGATGCTACCATAAGCCTATGCTGCGTCGATTTGTATATGTTGGGATACTCCTGGTAGCAATTGTTGGGCTAGACATGTACGTTCAGGCCAAGACACCGTATCCCGAAAGTTACACGATAGGCAGTAGTGTATCTAGCTTTAAAGAACTTTCAGCTCGGTTTACTGATCTTGCGGATAAAAAAGGAGCACTCTATGCGTTTGAGGTGTTGCGTCGCGCAGAACTGCCACCTAATACTGATTTGCATTTGCTGGCACATGTTGTGGGTGACGAACTCTACAAACAACAAGGGGTAGCAGGAATGCAATATTGTACTCAAGAATTTCGTAATGCTTGCTCGCACACGATTGTAATAGGGGCGCTTACCGAATTTGGTGCAAGTAGTGACACATTGAAGCAGATAGACGACGCTTGTCTCAAAGCTCCTGGAGGCTTGGGCGCATATTCTATGTGTTATCACGGTTTAGGACATGGCGTGTTTGCCTACTATGGCTACTCTCTTCCAGAAACAGTCGCTTTTTGTAAGAAGATGGGAACAGCGGAATATGAGTTTCAGCAATATCATCAGTGTGTGGGAGGGGCGGTAATGGAGCTAATGGGTGGAGGTGGGCACGACCCGGAGCTTTGGCAAAAAGCGCAAGAGAGGTATCTCTCACCAGATCATCCACTTGCACCGTGTGATACCGATTTTATTCCTGACGAGGCAAAAGGTTTTTGTTATATGTATCTAACTCCACGACTTTTTCAACTTGCAGGAGCAGACCTTGGTAATCCTGCCCCCAGCACGTACGCTAAAGCATTTTCTTTTTGCGACGCAGTTCCTGCTTCTACGCAAACACTGCGCGACGCTTGTTTTGGCGGTTTTGGAAAAGAGTTTATTCCGCTTGTAGCTGTTCGTGATATCCGCGCGGTTGATAGAATGTCTACCGAGCAGTATCAACTTGCGGCAAGTTACTGCCTCCTGTCTCCATTTAATGACGGGGTTAAGGCATGTATACATTCGGCGGTTGAAGCGCTCGTGTGGGGTGGAGAAAATAATCCTACGGGAGCACTGCGTTTTTGTACTACGGTGAGTGACACCAACGCCGACACGTGCTTCGAGGTATTTATACAAAATATGCACCGATATATGCCTGAAAGAACTGCTGAACTGTGTCCTCAACTCCCTGCGAAGTTTGCCGCACGCTGCGAGGATCTGACAATCAAATGAAACATTTTATTCCACTCATACTCGTTGGTTTTTTGGCAGGAGCAGTAATCTTTATTGCCCCTCCCACCGCACAGGCAACCTTACCCAACGGCAGAGTTGCTCAGCAGCACTACTGGGAAGAGCGTATTAAAACAGTTGGGGGAGCGGCTGCGTATGAAGAGTTAGCAGGACTTATAGCCAACTTCAGTGTGTCACAACAACATCAAGCGACTCATATATTTGGCGGCACGCTGTACCAAACACTTGGTATAAACGGTCTTGCCGTTTGTGATACCAGATTTAACTATGCCTGTTATCACGAATTTTTAGGCCAAGCTATAAGTGATCTCGGCATATCATCAGTTATTGATCTAAATCAAAAATGTTTTGACCTCGTTAAAACAAGCCCGCTTGCTTGTCAGCATGGCATCGGACACGGAGCGCTTTCCTATTTTGGCTATGACGAGCCAGCTTTGAAACAAGCGCTTGATACCTGTAAGAGCCTTCCATTTCGCGATGAAATAGGTGGCTGTTACAACGGTGTATATATGGAATACAGTTTACAGACCATGCTTGCTGAAGAGGGCACCACAAGAGAGCTCGTGGATGACAATTGGTTGGCTCCCTGCGATAGTGTTGATGAGGAATATCTCTCTGCGTGTGCCTATTCGCAACCACAATGGTGGAATGTGACCATGCGTAGCATGCAACATACGAGTGAACAAAATGCAGTACAGATAGGAAAGTTATGCACGCAGTTTAAAAGCGCCGCTATTAGTAAGCGCTGTTTTGACGGATACGGCGTTATTGTTCCTTCGGATAAAAATTTTGATCCTCTCCTCACGCGCGAACTTTGTAACGCGGTGTCAGACAACAAGCTTTACCAGTTGTATTGCAAGGCATCTGCTGGCAATGCGATCACCACAAGTTCAAAGCAAGATGGCACCCTTCTTTGCGATGGTCTTACGGATACCTATCTTGAGTACTGTATGGTCTATGCTACGAATGAGATCTATCACGGGAAAAAACTACCTCAATTATGAAACTCTCGCCCTACATATCGCTCGCTGTCTTTGCAGTCTTTGTAATTGCATTGGGAGTTTTTATCTCACTCAACAAACCGGTAGATGCTCAAACCTTGGCTAAACAAGCTGTCGACGAGTGTGCGGGAGCGAAAGACAAGCCTTCTTGTTATGAAAAAACAGTGCCCGCGCTTTTTCCACAGTATTCAGTTTCCGAAATATTTAAAGTGGTACGCACCGTGCGCGCCATGGACAGTAGCTATCAATTTTGTCACGTACTTGCGCATAAAGTCGGTGAGGCAGCTGTCGCCGCAGATCCGGACAAATGGATCGACCTCATGTCGCTTAACCCCACAGACGGTTTATGCTCAAACGGATTCATTCATGGGGTGATTGGTGGGAGATTCCGTGCAGAGGTGCTCGATGATGAAACAATTGCAAAACTGCTCCCACAATTTGAGATGGCCTGCGAACCGC
>JAIFWM010000016.1 GCA_019661855.1 Candidatus Parcubacteria bacterium | reverse complement strand
GGGGGAAGCTTCTTTGTCAAGGCTTCGAAGGGCACGCCTAAATCATTTGATAGTTCTTTGAAGATATTTTGCAACGAGGGTGGCAGTCTTAAGCCCTCGTGTACGGCAAAGCTTAGGCCATTTGCCTGCTTGGGTCCGTGGTATGGGTCTTGGCCTAGTATCACCACTTTTACTTTGTCGAAAGGACAAAGATTAAACGCACGAAAAACATCTTTGGGCGGCGGATACACTACTGCGTGCTTATATTCACTGCGCACAAACTCCGCCAGAGTTTTAAAATAGTCTTTGCCAAATTCTTCTTTAAGTACCTCCTTCCACGAGGGGTCTATATCAACGTCTTTCATACGCGTACCGCTCCTCCATCAAGAGTTCCATCTTTCGTTGAGGTCCGCCGCGGTTGTACTGCCCTATTTTGCCATCCGAGCGCACAACGCGGTGGCAGGGTATATTTTCATCGTAGTTTTTACGCATCAAAGTTCCCACTGCTCGTGCAGCAGCTGGGTTACCTGCTTTGGTAGCCACTTGCTTGTAGCTTAAGGTTTTGCCCTTAGGGATCTTTTTAACAACGGCATATACCTTATTAGAAAAGCTCTGTTTGTTGTTCTTGCGCATAAGTAGTTGGTAGGGGTTTTACTTTTTTAACACTCTTCAAAAGTTCTTGAGCTTGGACAGCTTCGCGATAGCGACAGTAGTCACACTCACTCCCCGCCTCGGGTATAGTGTCACTGTCGAGACATGCTTTTAATTGTACCAAAACACCGTCTACCCAGTCGGTTTTGCCTTGGTACGGCACTAAGGTTAACTCAAAATCCAAGCGACCATCAAAGGCCTCTCTGTCTTTAGTAGCGTTGGCATAGACCCAGTAGCCCATGTCTGAGACTTTAAATCCGTTTTGTTTAAGTAGCCATTGATAAATTTCAATCTGGCGTTTGTATCCACGATGCCAGTCTTCATCGAGCGACTCGATACGACCATCTTTGCTCGTTGCTTTGTAGTCTATAACTATTAGTTCGCCGTCTTTGTTAACCCAAATGTCGTCAACACCTCCGCGCACCGTGAGACCTGTCTCTTTGTGTATACACTTTACTCCGTGTCGAAGAGCATCGCGCCATTCGTCCATACGCGCGTGTTGAAGTGGAACAGCATCTAAACCGTACGCTTTCGCTAAAGGATGCTGCGTACCATTGGCACGATGAGTATCAAACTCTTTTTTAAGCAATGCGTCGACTGCAGAGTTTAAGTTGAACGGGAAGCCCGGCGGGCGTGCTACACCTAATTTGTTGTCTATATAAAAGCATTGTGCGCACTCCATAAACAGGTCAATTTTTGAGCGAGAGAGAGTCCATTTAGGCCCTCCGTAGTTGTAATCTGGTTTGCGGTTGGGTTTGTAGAAGAGGGACATTTCCCAATTGTACCCTACTGTTCGGCTACTCCGAAACGTTGACGAACCTTGTTTTCAACTTTCAAAAGTAAGTAGAAGACTCCTACTGCAATAATAGCCGATGCTAGTGCCACACTGTAAAGCCCAAAGCCGCAAGCCATACCAATACCGGCAACGAGCCATATACCCGAGGCGGTTGTTAGCTCTCCTGTGTGTTTTTCAGATTTGATTGAGGCAAGTCCCGCACCGAGAAAGCCTATGCCGATAACTACCGAGGCAGCTATTTGTTGAGGGTTTAATCCAGAGAAGAATGAAAGTTGTAGCGAAGAGAGCTCACCAACGATAACAAACAAGCATGAGCCAAGACTCACCATGGCATAGGTGCGCATACCGGCATGTTTGCCAGCAATTGAGCGTTCAAGTCCAACTGCGGCACCAAGTGCCGCAGCGACGAGCAAACGCACTAAAAATATTCCTTCAGGTCCAAACATACTACTTCGCTGTGAATGTTAGCACGACTGCTTTACCCCCACTGTCCACAACTGCTTTGTCAGATTGCTTAGAGAATTTACCGTCACCGTTGTCGACATTTTGACCAACAAAATATTCTTTACCCGAGACGGTACCACGCAGGAGCGTAATGCTCCCCGAGGTGGTTCCACCTTTCGACATAGGGAAGAAAAGTCGTGCACCCAAGGCATTACCCGGAGCGCCTTTAACATTGTCATACACAACGACCCAAGTTGGTTTAGTAACTGACACATTTGCTACATCAACTTGCAAGCTCGTCACGGGAGTAACCTTGATACCGTTTGAATTTGAAACGGTAGTCGGTGCAGATGTTGGTGTTTTGGTAGTTGTTGTTTTAGTTGACGAGGTACTTGTTTTTGTTGACGTTGCAGTAGGAGTTGCCGAAGCATCACCGCTTGCAGAATCGTTGCGCAAACTAAACCATGTCCAACCCAAAAGTACGCCGATAATAAGTCCTACAACAAAACTTCCTGTTAATGCTCCTCTGCCATAGTTATGTTGCACTGCAGCAATAGCAGGATGCATTGAAGGATTTTTTGGAGGAGGATTAGAAATAAGTTTAGGAGACTGCTGTGTATTTGACTGAGACGGCTGAGACCATGACAAACTTTGAGGCTTTTGCCCTTGTTGATTTTGATCCATAAGGTTCTGTTAAGCTGTATTAAAAACTAATCAATCTGTTCTGCCTTTCCTATGATACCTACGCCGGACACAATGCACCAACCTCCTCCAAGACTGCATCTGCCTTCTTTCCTGTTAGGCCTGCTTCGGCCAAAGCACGGGTCTCGTTAGGGAGAGCTTTGCATAGTACAAGGCGCTGGCTTAGTAGAGCCATTTTTTCATGGTGCCCAAGCGTAGTGAGCGCGGTGATCGGATAAATCTGATGTTTTTCGATCCGTTCATGAAGGTTGTTGCCTTGTGGATAATCCCATCCTAAAAGCTCGAGACGCTGGCACTCGGCATACCTTAAGGCATGATCTGTAAACTTGGTGTTGGTGACAATAAGAGCTTGACCATCTCCTATGTCATCCTGACGAGCTTTGACATACAGAGTAGTTTTTAGATCTGTTTTAAACCCAGCAGTGTTGTGAAACTTTGCTTCAACATAGGTGATGACGCCGTCTTTGGTCATAACTACATCCACTTCATGCTCAACACACTTACCTTTAATTATTTGGTCGATCTTAGTTGTGTACCCTTCAGCGATAAAAAGTTGCTCAATAAATGACTCAAACGGAAAGCCCGATGGTCCTAAGTCGAGCACTGCACGCTTAAGCGAATAGCGAGCAGCAACGCCCCGACGATGCGTACGCAAGTGCTCAAATGCTTTGGCATAAATCTCGTTTGTGGTCATACCACTACGAAGTTCGCGTTCGATATGAATCGCTACCTCGTCGGCTTGGTCTTGAGAGGCACCCGAACGTTTGAGTGAGTGAATGAGTTTATCGGAGTCGTAGGGCTCGTGTGTGCCATCTGCTTTCGCTACCGTGATCATAATGCTAGTTTAGCAGACGAAATTACCCCGCCGCCCAAACAGCGCTCCTTGTCATACAGCACGAGTGACTGACCGAGGGGTACATAGTGAGGTTCGTGCAAAGTTACTGTACTTCCCTCCAAAGTTGCCGGAATTAACTTTTGTCGGTACCGATAGCGAGCCGTCACCTCTTTCGTTGTGGGTCCAATCCAATTTATATCTTCGAGTTCAACGTGAGTACGAGCAGCGTTTTTAGGAAATTTGTCCTCTGACACTACGATAGTGTTGTCATTAATATTTTTACCAATAATAAAGTGCGGGGTTGTATGCGCCATTTTGGTATCTAAAGTAAATCCGTGGCGCTGACCCATGGTATAGAGCGCCGCACCTTCGTGCAAACCAATAACTTTACCCTCCTTTGACAGTACCTCTCCACTCGTCTGAGGGATTTCGTTCTTAATCATCTCTTCGATCGAGATGTCGCCCAAGAAGCAGAGGCCTTGGGAGTCGGGGCGGTCAAAGTTGGGTAAACCAATTTTTTCAGCATATGCCCGCACCTGGCTCTTTTGCATGGAACCAATGGGAAACATCGTGTGACGCAACACTGTTTCAGGAACCATCCAGAGAAAATAGGACTGATCTTTGTTTGGATCCAACCCCGAGAAGAGAAAAGTCGAAGAACTCTGTTTTTTTATTTGGGCATAATGCCCTGTAGCAACAAAGTCTGCACCCTTGGAGCGGCAAAAATCAAAAAATACTCCAAACTTTATCTTTTGGTTACACAACGTGTCGGGGTTAGGAGTGCGCCCCTTCTTAAATTCTGACAAACTGCTGCGAAACACCTCCTGCTCGTACTCTTTGCTTAAATCGATTTCAAAAAATGGGATTTTTAGGTGTGCAGCAACCCGCATCGCATCAATGCGGTCTTGTGCTGCAGGGCAAGGATAGCCAGGGATCTGGATTTTAATAAAAACTCCCGTGACGTCATACCCATTCTTTTGCAGCAATGCAGCCGAGACCGCAGAGTCTACCCCACCGCTTAGCCCCACAAATACTTTTTTTCCCTTTTCCACGCGGACACTATACCTTAATTCCCTAAATATTTCGCTTTGTTGGCGAGGTGACAGTCATAGGTCGAGCAATAGTGCGTCACACCCTTACTATCTGAAAGATAATAAAGATACGTTGTGCGGTTTGGTGTCACCGCTGCCAAAATCGCATCAAGCCCTGGGTTAGTAATAGGCCCCGGAGGAAGACCTTTGTTGGTGTACGTGTTGTAGGGCGAATCCGTCTTTAAGTCTGCATGTGTTAGGTTGAGCGAACCTATACCAATGATATAAGGAAACACCGCATCAACTTGCAGCGGTATACCCATCTCAATACGTCGCCACAAAATTCCTGCAATAAGCCTCCTGTCATCCGGGTCAGATGCCTCTTCCTCAAGGAGCGAGGCCATGGTTATTATTTCAGGCAACGGTTTAGTAAAGAGCGCTGTGGAGGTAGAAATACTTGCAATATTTTTAGTAAAATTATTTTCAAACGCCGTGAGCACTAACTCCGGCTCCGCCCCCGGATAAAAGAAGTAGGTGTCTGGGAAAAGATACCCTTCTTTTGGCGCTGCAATTTCTAAGAATCTTTTATCATCAAAGTCTGGGATCTCTTTGGCAAGCTGTTTGGTAATTTGGAATACATTTGACCCTTCGAGCACCGTCACGCGGATAGGTTTTAAATTAAAGTCTCCATGCGATAACCTCCCTGCAACAGAGAGTACATTTTGCGGCTCTGCAAAATAATACTCTCCCGCTATCACCTTACTTCCTCGAAGTCTTGCCATCACCTCAAACCAAAACACAGATCGTATCACCTGCTTGTCTTTAAGTGTCTGCCCTACTTGCTCAATAGTGCTACCCTGCGCCACTTTAATAAGCGTGGCCTGCGGGAACTCTCCTGGCGCCCCAATGGTGATGTAGTAAAGGAGCGAGACCAAAATTGCCCAGATCAACACATCAAATACAAATTTGTCGTTGAGTTTAAACCTGCCTAATGTGCGACGTATAAATCCACGTACATGAACTGCATATGTTTGTTGAGATTCAGGTGAGAGCATAGTTTATACAGGCAGGTTGGCCGGAGCTTCAGCACGACGCGACGGCATGCGTTCAAGCGTTGGCGTATGTGCCACCTTACCTGGCAAATGCCAGAGCGATGCCAACTCCTCGGTATTGAGCGCAATGTGATATTCGTGGTGCGGCTCATAAAAGAACTGCCGTGTTGCATAGGCCTCATACATGCGGCGTTTGAGGCGCGCTCGACGTATACCCATGAAGTCGTGCCATTGAAAGTTAAACGGACCAACAAAAAACTGCGGCTTAAGACCATTTAAACCACGACCTTCGGAGCCGTGCTCAAACGAACGAAATGAAGTAGGTATACCCGCGTTGCGGGTTGAGTTACGACTTTCGATTTTAGAAACATACATGGTGCGTATACCCACATCAAATATTTGTTTATTGAGCTTAAACTGCATAGCTTTTATTTTTTCTCTGTCACCCTCACTTAGTTGGATGAAAATAGGATTGCCCGCTTCGTTAATAGCGCCTGCGTTTTGAGCTATTTTTTTCACTTCAAGGTTCGTCCATTCCTCCAAGTTAAGTAAATGATGTTCTTTTTCCTCTGACCATGGGCAGTCAGTGTGCCCGCGAATTATTATTTGATGCCATAGGTGTTCGCCCTTACCTATGGAGCCAAAAAATTCAATAAGCGAAAGGAGCGGGTCGCTTTTAAATTCTTCCTTTTTTTCTTTATCCAACTGCCAAGCGGTATAAGTCATGAGTGGATATGGGTCGGGTTTTTGAAGTGCTTGAGTAATACCCCACAGGTCTACCACTGCCGGGTCCCAAGGCACCGAGAGCGTATAGTCTGGCACCTCTACCACTTGCACCGTTGGATAGTGTGCATACATCTGCGCTTTAACGATGTCTTTGTAACGTGTGCGTGTCCATACATAAAAGCGCACTACTCCCTCGGTCGAAACTATCTCAAGCGAAAACCATGGTTTTGTTTTACCGCGCAAACCATGCACAGGCGTGTCCACTTCACCGGTTTGATAAAGCACGCGGAAAAAAAGCTCTGCTGCGTAGGGACTTTGAGTAATTTCATCCGGCAAACGGATCTCAAGAGTTGTATAGTCGGTAGCCCAAAAATCTTGTTGGCGCCTATATTCAAGCCACGCATGAATGACCAACTCACCAAGGAGTATAGGCAAGACAAATGGCAAGAGTGCCAAAATAAACCCCCAAATAATGCCCGCCATGACTGCATGGGTTGGCATCCAAATAAGAAGAAACCACGCAACAATTAATACGACAAGAGGTGCTTGATAGCCATAGGTGACTCCACTTGCCCAGAACTTATCGTAGAACTTACCCATGTCTAAATTTTATCACAAAAATCTGGGCAAAAATAAAAACTGCTTCACAAAAGGTTCTCGGGTCTCCCGTCGGCAGCCAAAGCCCTGCCCGCGGGCCAGACCAGTTTTGCGAAACAGTTTCTATTATTTTCCCTAGCTAATTTGCTATTTAACCAAGATTATTTTTGCGTCCTTACCTCGTTTAAAGTATTTCTGGTTTTGGAGGTTAACGACAATGGTGCCTGGCTTCACATGTCGTTCTTTGAGCACCTTTTCTATAATCTGCTCTTTAGTAAGAGGGCCAGACTTGCGTAGGATGTCGCGGATAACATCGCGCACCACACCTTGGGTGTATCCCCACTCTTTAAGAGCATACATACCACGGCCCACCAAGACAAAGCGGTCGTCTTTAATAAGTTCGTTGTGAGTGGTTGCAACGTGAGCTGCACGGTTAAACATTTTTTCAATGAGGCTTGCTACTTCGCGGAAGTGAAGTGGGCTACCATGCTTTTTAACTGCCAAGTATGCGTAGTCGCGCACGCCTTTAGTCTTAACGTTTGAGGAGTGTGCCTGACCCCACTCGCCAAGCGGATTTTTACCTACCTTTTTAGAGATGCGCAACCAACGTTTAAGCACTTCGTCGTTGCGATGTTTGTCGTTAATACCCTGAAGCTCTTTAAGAAAACGGTCTATCATCTCACCCTCAGGAATGAGCTCTTCGTCTGAAAGGCCTCCGTATAAGTTTTTAAGTGCAGACTCAACTTTGTTTGCCAACTCTTTGTCGACATACCAGCAACGCTGCACCTCATCATCTTCTTTACGATATTTAAACGGATCACCAAGCACGAGTAGGAAGTAGATATGATTCTGCATCGACTTGTCCTTGGTCATAAAATCGAGAAGATCTTCTTCGCAAACGATGCCACCCAAAGAATCGATGATGCGCTCAAGTTCATGAAATGCTGCATCTGCTTCAACAAAAGTGCTCGACTTTTTAAGTTGAGCTAACGCATGGTTCTCAATCTGGCGTACGCGCTCACGCGTAATACCCCAGCGCTTGCCTATCGCCTCAAGAGTTACCTTTTCTGTATTTGCGCCCAAGCCAAAACGCGCTTCAAGTACTGTCTTAGAGCGCTCGGGGAGTGCTGAAAGGAGACGCTTTACTATAGCCTTGGGCTTGAAACCGGTTTTGTCGGCTATTTGTGCCATATGTATGTGTTATTGTATATCACGTCTAAATTCTAGTGTCAAACGACCAAGTTAATGACCCTGCCGGGTACATACACGGCCTTTTTCTCTTTACCTTGAGCAGAGTCGAAGGGCCCTTTCAGCCATTTAGCCACCGCTTGGCGCCCCAAAACCAAGGCCTCCTCTTCTGAAGCATCTATTTTGAGCTGAATTGTGGCTCTCACTTTGCCGTTTATTTGCACCGCCACCATGACCATCTCGTTTTGCAACTTGCTCTCATCAAAACTTGGCCAGGTTTCCCATTCTTCGCGCTTCCATCCGTGACGCTCTGCTAATTCATGAGCCATGTGTGGAGCAAATGGGGCAAGAAGCTGCACAAATTTTTTGTACGCATCGTGCGACACATCTTTTTCGATTTCATTAAGCAAAATCATAAGTGCCGAAACTGCGGTGTTTAATTTAAGCGAAGCAATATCCTCCCCCACTTTTTTAATCGTTTGGTTGAGTAAAATTTCTACTTGAGGTGAAAGTTTTGAGTTACTGGGCTCCAACTTCCATACTCTGTCTAAAAATCTGCGCACACCTACCGTACCATTTGGATTCCATGGATACGCGCCAACTTCGTTGTAGGGGCCAATGAACGCCAAATACATGCGCACGGTGTCGGCACCCAGCTCGGCGACAACCGCGTCAGGGTCTATCACATTACCCTTACTTTTACTCATTTTTTGCCCATCAGGGCCCATGATGAGCCCACGGTTCATACGTTTGAGATATGGCTCACTTTCACCCACCAACCCCAGGTCAAACATAGCCTTGTGCCAAAAGCGCGAGTACAAAAGATGCATCGTGGTATGTTCCGAACCACCAGAATATAAGTTGACTGGTAGCCAAGTTTTCAATTTGTCTTTGGATGCAAATTCGTTATCGTTTTTAGGATCAGTGTATCGCTCAAAGTACCATGACGAGTCTACAAATGTATCAAGCGTGTCTGTCTCGCGCTCTGCTTGTCCACCACACTTCGGGCACGCGACTTCTACCCAATCGTGTTTTTTAGCGAGTGGCGACTTGCCTTCGCCCGTTGGCAAGTAGTCTTCCAAGTCTGGCAACACGACAGGCAGTTCAGTTTCTTTAACCGGGTTCCATCCTTTATTTTCTCCTTCGGTTGCACACTTTTCGCAGTGGATCATGGGGATAGGCACACCCCAAAAGCGCTGGCGGCTCACCACCCAGTCGCGTAAGTGATAATTTTTCGTCCACTTACCCCCCACTTGCTCTACTATCTTCTTTGAGTCCTCAAGCTCAATTTGTTTGATCGGCAGATTATGCTTTTCAGCAAACTCTCGGTCGCGCTCGTCGTGTGCTGGCACAGCCATAATCGCTCCGGTTCCATAATTTCCTAAAACATAGTCGGCAACCCAAATAGGAACTTCTGAATTATTTGCAGGATTGATTGCTTTGACTCCCTTTAACTCAACACCGGTTTTCTCTTTACTTCCTGTGCGCTCGAGTTCGGTTTTTTGTTTGGCTTGTTCTATATATTCTTTAACGTCAGCATCATCGGACTGTTGTGCAAGTGCGTGTTCAGGCGCCACTACCATATATGTCACTCCAAACAACGTATCTGGGCGCGTGGTAAACACCGTCAGTGTACCTAGGTTTAACCTGGGTACATCAGTTGTGAGTTTAAAATCTATTTCTGCTCCTTCACTGCGGCCTATCCAATTAGTCTGCGCTTCTTTGATTTGCTTTGGCCAATCCAAATCTTTGAGATCATCTATCAAACGGTCCGCATAGTCGGTGATTTTGATGTTCCACTGCGGCATCATGCGCTGCTCTACTAACGAACCACAGCGCTCGCACTTGCCGTCTACCACCTGCTCGTTAGCGAGCACAGTTAAATCTTTAGGACACCAGTTGACCGCAGTCTCTTTGCGATATACCAACCCTTTTTTATAAAACTGTAAAAAGAGCCACTGCGTCCATTTGTAGTAGCTTGGGTTTGCCGTAATCACCTCGCGTGACCAGTCAAAAGACGCACCCATTGAGCGCAGCTGTCCGCGCATGTACTCAATATTATTAAACGTCCATTCGCGCGGATTGAGTTTGTTTTTGATAGCCGCGTTTTCTGCAGGCAAGCCAAACGCATCAAAGCCGATTGGGTACATGACGTTGTATCCTCGTGCACGCATGTAACGCACAAAAATGTCGGGTACTGAAAATGCATACCAGTGCCCTACGTGTAAATTGCCCGAAGGGTATGGAAACTCAGTAAGAAAATAAAAGTTCTCTGCACCATCCTTCTTGTCGGGAGTGTTAAAGGCTCCAGATGAAACCCACCGCTCCTGCCACTTTTTTTCGATTGATTGATGGTCGTATTTATCCATACTTCACAAGATACGTGACATAGTAGCAACATTATGGCCCAAAAGAAATGGTCGGCTAAAGTAACCCACGAAAGTAATGCACTTGACCTTGAGCCTGGCGTGTTTAAAAAGAGCACGCCGCGCGAGGTGGCACAGTCGCTTAGACGTTCGGCCGAGCAAAGCAAACGGCGCAAGGCACCTGCCTTTCAGTCGGCAATGTCTATGCTTAACTTCTACATCAACCGTGCAGGGAGCAACTTAACCCGAACACGCAAGAACACCCTCACCCGCGCTAAAGAGGAGCTACGAAAACTGTATAAGCGTTAGCGAACGCCTTTGTTGAGCGGAGGATACAGCTGCGGATCAATAGTGCGCTCAAAGCATTGATTGCCCATGCCGTGCTGCCAGTTGTCCATCATACCCGCTGCACTTTTTTCATACGGAGCAACTGCAGAGACTGGGTAGGTGCGCATCTGGCTGTTGGGGCGCGTCTCGCGATTAAAGTCAGCACAGAGCTTAAATGAGAGTGCCCCGGTCTTTTCATATTGATAAGGTTGGCCCGACTCAGGGTCGCGTGGAACAGTGTAGTACGACAAGGGATCGTTAAGGTCCGCGAGTGTTGTAGGCAAAGCTTCCTTTTGCTGATAGTAGTAGACAATCTGTGACTGGAGTGACTGTATGTCTGTTACCTTTTGCTCATCAAGGCGATACTGTCGTGCTTGCTGAGGCGTGCCAACAATAAGGAACCCTGCAACAACAGTAAGCACAACAAGTAGAGCCACTCCCCAATTGACGCGACGTGCGAGATGAGGATTTTGCATCCAGTAACCTTTAACATCTGCCCAAAAGTGCATAAAGCCCGCAGCAGCAACAAGAAGTACCACCAAAACCTTGAGCAAGAAGCGCATACTCAAGTCCTCGCCTGAAAGAAAAGTAGTAACGAGCGCGATCAAGTCGACAACAATTGTGAGCCCTGCAATAAACAGTGTGAGAAAGAGTGCCCAGCGGCGTACCCACACCTCGGCACGAGAGGCATCGTTTGCAATGTCATGACGAATAGCGCGCATTAAAAGCAGAAACACCGGAGAAAAGACAATAAGTGCCGCCATCTCGTAGGAAATACTTGAGTACGGATCGCTGTAATACTGAATGGGGTTAGGAAAAGTAAAGTTGATGTAGTCAAAAATGAGTGCAAGAAACGCTACAACGCCTCCATAGAGCGCGACCATTGCCCCAGCCCAGAGAAAGAAATCTTTAGGTGTTGTTTTGGGTTTATCCATATAGTTTTAATGAAGATGTAATAAAATTGCTACCCTTACACAATAGCATAGGCCCCGCGCACGCGCGGGGCCTGATTTGAAAGCCCAAAGGGGCTATATGGTTTGAACCTTGGAGAGCAACACTCGTGAATCTTCAAGATCCTTAAGGGTCCAGCCGCAGTCACCCCATGTTTCCC
>JAIFWM010000015.1 GCA_019661855.1 Candidatus Parcubacteria bacterium | reverse complement strand
TTCTATTTTCTTTTCTATTTTTTCGCTCTCTTTCAGCAAATTATCTTTAAGTTGCTTCTTTATATCTAAGCCTTGTATTTTGGCCTTTAGTTGGGCTAGGAGCTCCTCTAGGGTTGGAATAGGGGCTTCTACCTTAACAATCTGCACTGTGCGGCCGGTGGTCGACAGGGTAACAGAGTTATTGATAACTTCTGCAGGAGTGGTGGTGCCGTTTGTTTCTGACTCTACGAACCCATTAACGTCGATATAGTTAACAACTATTCTATAGTGACCACCATTGCCAGTACCTACAGTTTTTACCTTGTATTCGCCGGGGAGAGGATTAGGTATGATTGCATACTCGTGGTCTGTATTAAAGCCTGAATAGAATGCATCAGGGATTTCATTGAGTTCTCCAGATCCTTCGATATTTCTACCCATTCGTTTGCCGTCTGGGGCTATGATCTCCATGTCGATTGGGGAAAGAAGTACAAAACTCAAAACAGAGTTAAAAATATGATAAGTTTTGTTAATTTTAGTCTCCGGCTCACTACCATTAAGAGCTTTAAAAACATAGGCTGAGCTAGTTGAAACAATCCCATTATGATCAACTCCTAAAAATTCTCTGTCAATTGGAAGCTCGTATGAATAACTAGACTCAGGGACTGTCCCATCTCCAAAACCCAACTCAGTTAAGACAGGCTGCCCGTGTTCCCATTTTCCTGGTTCTGTCGAAGAAGCTACTGCGAAACCTGTTACTGTGTTGTTTCCTATTAACTTTGCTACAACGTTTTTAGTTCGTATTGGTTTTTCTGAAATCTTAGAAAAATTATTAAGTAGATTTTCTATAAAGAAATTTGCGGGATATCCATGTGGATAGTGTAAAGCGGTAGTATCAGTTCGCAAGTAGTCGGTATATACCGGGAGTAATTCTTGTATCGATTGTATTGGCTTATTTCTTATATAATCAAAAATGGTCAGGTACCCATTCCAAAGTGTTTCTGCTTGAAATTTAGCTTTCATAGAAATCGTTTGTATGTGAGCAACAATATCAACCTTGTCGCAGCTGCAGGTAGTTTTTATTGCTTGAATTTTTTGGGATAAAAGGTGAGCAGAGTCTATGTTTGAGTTTCGCCAATTGTAAGGAAATTCAAAAAGTGTTTGACCTTCGACGTAACCATTGGCAAGAAACGTGTCTACAAGATTGTCATACGTATGAGTAAGAGGATCCAAAATTAACTCTCCATCTTTCTCCCATGACCCCAAGATTCCGGGAATAATGATGACCGGGTCAAACTCGCTCGCGGGTTTGGGGCCCCATTTCCAATGCACGATACTAAGATCAGCCGGAGGAGAGCCAACTCCGGTTTGAAAATAGGCGTCCGCGCCATTCAGTTCGTCACCAACATTTGAGCTATAGGCAACGGTAAAATAGTTGTCCTCATTTTGTGCGTCACGAAACACATTAGGAAACGTTCGGAGGGACGAGAGTGGGGTATTGATGGTTGAGTCTGATGAAATTAGTGTGGAACTTCCAACCGTACCTTTGTATATAGCGAGAACTTTAAATGTTCCTGTTTGCGGGATGGTATAGTGGCACGTCGCGAGATCGTCAGCTCTATCGACAGGTTTAATCATGTAGTGCTTGCCCTCCTCAAACGGCAACTTATACGGCTCACAGGTAAAGGTAAATGGTTGCGGAGTCGTTGGCGAATTGTCTCCGTCAGCGGCAACATCAGCGAGAGCAAAAGTGGGGAGGAGTAAAAAGGTTGCTGCCAAAAAGCTTTGGATAAGCCGTTTATTCATCGTGGCCGCAGTCTAAAATATCAGACCCCAATCGTCAACATTCCCATATTCTTATTGCAGTGTTTTGCAAAACACTGCAATAGCGTATACTGGCGGCCATGCAAACAGGGGAGTTTAAAAGACTAGAGCGGATAGTAAAAGGATTCGCCAATAGTCGACGTATACATATTATGGATCTGCTCAAACGTGAGCCTGAACTTTCGGTTGAACAAATTTCCGAACGTTTGAGTTTAGGTTACGAGAACACCTCCGACCATTTGCGCAAAATGGCTATTGCCGGATTAATTCTTAAGCGCAATGAAGGAAGTGCGGTTCGACACAAACTTACCTTGCGTGCCGAGTCTGTTCTAGTGTTTTGCAAAACACTGCAATAAGGAAAAGTAGAATTAACAATGTATATAAACGTACGAGTTGTGGCCGAAGCTACAAAGGAGAGTATAGAAAAAGGAGCCCCGGTGTCCGAGTGCCAGGGCTCCTCCGGGAGCGAGCGTCTCTCCCTACACACAACAACACGATTATTTGACACTCGCTCCCTGCGAACACTTTAAAGGAAGAGTGCTGACATAAAGGTGAAAGCACGAGTAAAAAAAGATATACTACTGCTTCTATGCAATTAAACATCCCGCACAAATTTACAAAAGACGAGGCGCACAAGCGCGTGCTCGCTTTGCTCGCACAAGCTAAGACTGATCCGCAGTTTAGTGAAAAGGTAACGATCGACGAAGAGCGGTGGGATGGAGACACGCTCCACTTTGCGTTTACTGCGGAGGGGCAGAGTATCAGTGGCACGGTGGAGGTTAAAGACACTGAGTTTACTATTTATGCAAAGCTCCCGTTTATGCTGCGCATGTTTGAGGGTCGCATCCAAGCAGCGGTCGAGAACCAGGTTAATCAAGCGCTACAGTAGTGTGTCTCATAGCGTCTTCATTAAAATTTTTTATGCTCAACACATGAGTGACGAATATAACTATAACAAGCGGCCCTTGTGGCAATGGATTTTGCTGTACGTGGTCATTGGGGGAGTACTATACGGCTTGGCGTATTATTTCTTCTTTTCCGGCTCAGGTTCAGGGGTTGGATATTAGTTTGGTAGCGTGCGAAAAGTGATCGAGTAGCGCAGCGAAGGCACAGGAGCAACACTGTGTTGCCACTTCCAGCGGACGTCGTTTTGCATAATATATGCACTGCGTGGCTCAAGCTCCACCGACACTACATCTTTAGGATCTTTGCGCTCTCTAAAATTTTTGAGCGGTCTAAATCGTATCTTGCACCAGCCCGTAAGAGAAAGACCAATAATTTTTTCATAATTTTCCCTATCCACATGCCAACCAATAGCGCTGCCGGTTGTATATTCGTTTAGCAGTGCTTCAGCCACCTGTTCAGGTTTAATTTGGAGCCACTTTGCTATCTTCTCTTGCACACCATGCAAGAAGCGGGGAAAGGGAAAGTCAAATTCATAATGTCTGCGTTTTGACTCGTATTTGTCTTTATAAATCATCGTTTCGAGCGGTAAGTTGTGTATATAGGTTAGTATGGTCTCTTCCTCTTCAGGGATGATAAAGTCAGGTCTATAGATGAGCCCGTTAGGCAATTGTTGGCCTAAATCAAAGAGTTTTGGCTGTTCTGCGGCTCGTAGGGGCATAAAAAGTTATCCACAAAGGTGTGTATGTTGTGTATTATAGCATACAGACTTGTGCTATATTGAAAGTATGCCTAGTACTACACTCACATTCAAGCAAAAAAGGGTGCTCGACAACATTCGGCTGTATTTAAACGCTAAAGGAGAGCCGCCGACTCTCGAAGAACTGAGAAAGAATTTGGGTTTTCAGTCTTTGCGTACTGTGGCACAACATCTCGAAGCGCTCGAGCGCAAGGGTTATATCGTCCGACACAAGTTTGCCTGGCGCAACATTGAGCTACGCAATGTCGATGGGGGGTGGGGCACCGTGTCTATCCCTGTTGTTGCCAACGTGGGATGTGATGACCTTTCGGTTTATGCGATGGGTACTTACCAAGCCGAAGAGTTTATTGAAGTAGATAAAAAAATTGTTGAAGAAGCGGGAGAGGTAGTTGCTGTGCGTGCGGTGGGCGACTCGATGAACGACGCAGGGATCAACAGTGGCGACTATATCTTGGTGCAGTTTACTAACGATGTTAAAAACGGCGACCGAGTGGCCGCTATCGTGGGCGACATGGTCACAGTTAAGCGCTTGGAGCGTAAAGATGGTTTTACCATTCTCCATCCAGAGTCGCGTGACCCGAAATATAAACCAATCATTTTGCGTGAAGACTTTGCTATAGCAGGAAAAGTCCTTTGTGTAGTCCCTGCTTCGTACTATGCGCCGAGCGAGATTATTCCTACGGGGGAGTAGAATAGAAGCATGGACGAAGAAGAGCTAAAGAAAAAACTAACACCCGAACAATACGCAGTATTGCGGGAGAAGGGGACGGAGGTGCCGTTTACGGGCAAGTTTTTGCACGAAAAGCGTGATGGCATGTATACCTGCGCTGCGTGCGGTAATCAACTCTTTTCCTCTGACACCAAGTTCGACTCGGGCACAGGCTGGCCGTCGTTTGATCAAGCTTTACCTGGTGCGGTCAAACTTATTCCTGATGATGAGCATGGCATGCATCGCACCGAGGTGGTATGTGCACAATGTGGCTCACATTTGGGGCATGTGTTTGACGATGGCCCTGCAACTACGGGCAAACGCTACTGCATTAACTCTGTGTGTTTAGACCTTGAAGATAAAAAATAGGTGCTAAAATAAAAGTCGGTCTATTAGTACTATAATTTTGTTATATGATTCACATGATCACTAAGTGGAGCTATCACCGTGGATGGGCTCTGCTGTTTGTTCGCTTAGCCGCTGGTCTTATCTTCTTGACCCACGGCTGGCAAAAGCTCATGAACCTTCGCGGGGCAGAGAGCTTCTTTAACACCTTAGGCCTTCCTCCTGGCACTGCAGTGTTTATTGCAGTTGTCGAGACTGTCGGCGGTGTTATGTTGGCGCTTGGTGTCGCACCACGCCTCGCAGGTCTTATCTTGGGTATTGAAATGTTGGTGGCACTCCTCCTCGTTTCCATTCCTTCAGGCCACTACGAGCTCGAGCTCTTGCTTGCAGCAGCTGCGTTTGCAGTTTTCTTTGCTGGCAGCAACACGTACGCGCTCTACAGCTTGGAACACAAAAACGACTAGGTTAAATTTGTTCTGTAAAAGATTACACCCTCCCCGCTTGCGGGGAGGGTGTCGTCGTACTGGGAATTGAGTTACTACTCAAACTCCGTGGTACCAGGTGGTTTGTCGATCGGAAAGAATCCAACTTGGGTGATCAGAGGATGCTCACCGAGCTTCTTCTTAACCACTCGTTGGAAGTCCGGTTCGAACTCGACACCTTCTGCAGTCATGAAGTCCTTGGTGCGTACACCGCGAATCCCAATCGTGTAGCCAAAAACGCGGCCATCTCCTTTGACGCCCACCGAACGTCCAAGTGCTGCAACAACTAGTTGAGACATGGTGCGATAGCGTGGGTCTACCCCCACTATCGCTTGTGTTCGGGCTTCGGCCCACTGAACGACAGACAGCACTTCTCGAGTTATAGGAATGCCGACCACCCGTAAGAAGTTGCCCGGACCTGGGAAGGGAGGTCGATTGAAGATATCAGGCGGAAGTCCGAGTTGTTTTGAAAGAGCGCGGACCTCGTCTTTGAAGAGTTCTTCGATTGGATGAACCTCAACCAAGTTGCCGAAGTCGAGTCCAGCACTGTTGTGGTGCGTTTTGATTCGCGCACCGCCAGTCATGCCAGATTCGATTCTGTCCGGGGCAATGGTACCCTGAACAATTTTCGATGCGCCACGTTCGAGCGCAAAGTTTCGCCCAAGTTGAGCATATATTATACGGAACGCCTGCCGCTTTTCTTCAGGGTCTAGTTTGTCACGGAAAGATTCGATAAATGTGTCCGCTGCATCAATGACAGTGAGCTCCACTCCTGCGTGGACAGCATTTTGTTTGATTTGTTCGACCTCATTTTCACGCAAGTGTCCGCCATCAAAGGTGACAGCATGTAGTCTCTTTCTCAAAACTGGTGCCGCAAGAGCCGCAACAGTTGTAGAGTCGACACCTCCGCTGAATAGCAAAATAGCGTCATCTTCACCAACTTCTCTTACGATTCGTTCACGCACTAAGTCAGGAAGTGCTTCGGCAGAAAGATCAGGTTTTCGACCTGCGATGAGTTCGACAAAATTTTTCAATATTATCGCGCCCCGTTCTGTGTTTGACACTTCTGGGTGAAATTGCACCCCGAAGTGTTTGCCGTTTAGGTGTGCGATTGCAGCGACATGTCTGTTTTCTGTTGATCTGGCGATAATGCAGCAGTCTGATGGCACCTCTGTTACACAGTCAGCATGACTCATCCACACCTCAATAGGAAACACTAGTCCTGAAAACAAAGACGAACCTTCCATTTCAATATGTGCGCTCGCGTATTCAGGAACTCCGCGTTCAACCTTGCCGGCATAGTGTATTGCCATGTCTTGCATCCCATAGCAGATACCAAGATAGGGTGTATCAAGCTCTTCAAACAAAACTCGGGGTACTCTCGGTGCTTGTGGCTCATAAACACTTTTCATACCACCTGAACCAATAACGCAGGAGACCATATTCTTGAGCATATAATCTTCTGCCTTGTCAGGCTTCAAGATGAAGGAACGATGTCCAAGTTCGCGCAGGACACGTGCGATTTGTAGTGTGTGTTGAGATCCCAGTTCGATAATGAGTACAGGTGACTGCATGGAACTTCTCCCTCTGGTTTTAAAACAACAATCGTCCTGGAGGATTCCAGGACGTCTGCTGTCAGGATAACAAAAAGAGGGGAGTAGGGCTACATCACCTCGGCTTCTTCTTGTTCTTGGTCTGCGTTTGCACGCTCGTTGATGCCGCCCTCGGCAAGTTCAGTCAGTTTTTCATTTGCTGCCTCCTCTTCCTCGAGTGTCTTGCTCAAAAGCTCCTCAACCTCTGTGTGGCCCATGAGCCGTGCCCATTCGCGTGCGCTGCCGTAACCTGCGATTTCAAAATGTTCGGCATATTGTGCTGCGGCAATCAGTGCTGCATCTCGTGCTGCATCGTCGCGAATGTTTTTAATTACCCAGCTGCCATCTTCAGCAATGCCGCGGATACCCTCAACTTTTTCTGCCCGTGGTTCAACATCGAGAAGGTCCATAGCCTCCTCAAGCCGCTCCACGTGTATCTCTGTTTCCTCCAAGTGCATCTCAAATGCCTCACGCAGCTCGTCGCTCGTCGCATTTTTAGCAAGTTTAGGTAAGACTTTGACCAGCTCGCGCTCTACATCATAAAGCGCTTCAAGTTTTAAAATTAATAATTGGTGCAGATTAGAATAATTTCCCCGCGCCTGTGCCCCTTTTTTTGCTTTAGCCATATATTGCCAGACTACCTAGACCTGACTGAAGTTTGCATGTACCATTGGTAAGTCAGAAATTAGCGGCGTAATCAAATTACTTTTTTATGAAATGGATTATCGGTATTATCGTCATCGCAGCTGTAGGCGCAGGCCTTTGGTATAGCGGTGTACTAACCCCCTTACTTTCTATGGGTTCGCCTACAGCAACCACCACTGTGCAAACTACCACGGCTGCGCCCAGCTCAAGTGGGCTCCCAACCAGTGATGCAGACTCGAGCGACGATGCGCTCGTGAAAGATGCTGCTGCGGTAGATGCTCAGATTGAGGGACTCAACCAAGATTCAGCATCAGTCGACCAGAGCCTCAATGACAAACCAGTGGAGCAGTCTTATTAAACAAAACTAACAAAACGCTCATGAAAACTTTTTCACGAATTCTTGCAACTTCCATGCTTCTTCTTGTTGCGGCGCCTGCGTTAGCATTGGGTACTTCGGTGGGGGCAGGGGCATCGGTTCAAACTACCGGCGCAGCTTCAACCTCAGTTAAAGTTAATGCCAATGCGTCACTCATAACCAAAGCAATTCAAAAAGCGGATCAAGAAATTGATCGTCGTATTCAGTCTTTGCAAAAGCTTGTTACTCGCGTAGGTAGCATGGCCAAGGTAACCGATGAGTTTAAAGCCAACCTCAACACTAACGTTCAAAATCAAATCGGCGGTCTTACTCAACTTAAGACCAAAATAGATGCTGACACCGACGAGACAACTCTCAAGGGCGATGTCAAAACTATTAAAGACGCATACCGCGTCTATGTTCTCCTTATTCCTCAGGCGGTACTAGCTGCAACAGCAGACCGCATTGTGGTCTTGGTAGACATGATGGTGGGTATGGGCAACAAACTTTCAGCTCGTATCGATGCAGCTGCCCAAGCGGGAGCAGATGTAACCGCACTTAAAGCAGCACTTGCTGACCTTGGTACCCAACTAACCCAAGCTCAAGCTAAGGCACAGTCAGCAGTTAACGGCTCTGCAGGTCTTTCGCCTGATCAGGGTGATGTAAAAGTAACAGCTTCAAATGCCGCCGCACTTAAAGTTGCGCGCACAGATGTTCAAGCTGCACATGATGCACTCGTCAAAGCTCGTCAGGATATCCAAACCATATTGCAGGGTTTGAAGAATCCAGCCAAAGTACAGGCAACGTCGTCTTCCCAGGTTCAGGTACAATAAGGGAATGCTAGTACTTGTAGCGGTTGCTGCATTTGTCTCGACTATTTTAGGAGGCCTTTTTGCACTACGTTTAGCTGACAAGCTCCACCTTATCTTAGGGTTTAGTGCTGGTGCGGTTATTGGAGTCGCGTTTTTTGACCTACTGCCCGAAGCACTTGAGTTAAGTAGTAATGCAACATCTGTTGCGACGGTTATTGCACTTGGGTTTTTATTGTACCTAGCTCTTGATCGTCTGCTTCTACTGCATGGTCATGGCGAGCATGAGCGTGGCTCGGTAGGTGCAGGAAGTCTCTCGCTTCATAGTTTGCTTGATGGTGTGGGGATCGGACTTGCGTTCAAAGTCTCTCCAGAAGTGGGTCTTGTGGTTGCACTTGCGGTACTAACACATGATTTCTCAGACGGCATTAATACCGTAAGTTATATTTTGAAAAGTGGGGGAGGTCGTACGAAAGCATTTCGTTGGCTCATTATAGATGCGCTGGCACCAGTGGTAGGTATTTTGCTTACACTGTTTGTAACGGTAAGCGAGTCTTCCTTAGGTTCTCTGCTCGCTCTCTTTACAGGGTTCTTCCTTTACATCGGGGCGTCTGATCTTATCCCTGAAAGTCACCACGCACACCCCACTTTTTGGACCACAGCCATGACAATACTCGGCGCGGCAGTGCTTTTTGGCATTATTCGTTTGGCACACTTGTAAGAGTCTGGCTAGTTGCAAAGGGTCTAAAAAGTAGGTACTGTGACTTGCGTCTTACTTATAACGACGGATATTCTATGCAACAGTACTACAAGGGCGAAGATGTAACTTTCACGCACGATGGGGCTATTGCCTTGTCTTCCACCTATATTCCTAACCTTCCAAACACTGGTTTTGAGCCTCAAAACGGTGCAGCATTTGCGTTTGCACTTGTCACCGTCTTGGCAGTTTCGGTTATCGCGTATCCCTATGCCCGAAAAGCTTTTTTCTCGATCACTCGTTAGATATTTTGCTCTTGCTGCGGGCTTTTTTGTGATTTTAGTTGGAGCCGCTGATGTGATGAGTCGCCTTTCTACCTACGTGGCAGATGGAAAGCTTCTTGCATTTGGACCAGCTATAGCGATTACCGACCCAAATATCATCTCTCAAACGGGGTTGAGTTCCACCAGCAGTGTGCCGTTTGTGCCCACGCACTTAAAGGTTGTGTCTCTTGGTATCGATGCCAACGTAGTGCCGGTTAAAAACAAGGCAGATGGCTCGATGGACACGCCTAAAAAATTTAATGAAATCGCTTGGTATGAATTGGGGAGCCGTGTGGGTGCTCCCGGTAATGCCGTCTTTGCAGGTCACGTAAACAACGCGCTCACTACTTCGGGAGTTTTCTCTCACCTGTCTCAAATGCAAAAGGGGGACAAGATAGAAATCGGGGGTGTTGGTAGTGCTCGTACCTATGTGGTAACAACAGTCACTAATTATCCAGTAGATAGTGCCCCGTTAGAGACCATTTTTGCCAAACAGGGGCCATCCCAGGTGGTGCTTATTACCTGTGATGGGGAATGGGACCCCAAAATGAAGGAATTTCGCTCCCGCCTAGTGGTATTTGCAAAACCCTTAAATTAAGGGTACACTCGAGGCGTTCGCAGTAAGATCTCCGTGCTTGAAGTTTGGAGGGTCGCCTTACGCGAATTTAGTTAGAGTAAGGTTAATTTCGCGTATTATGGCACGCAAACTTTTCGTAGGCGGACTTCCGTACCGCACTACGGGGGACGAGCTTCGCGACGCATTTGGTAAAGCAGGTGATGTCGCTTCGGCCTCAATTGTGACCGATCGCGAGACTGGTCGCTCACGTGGCTTCGGCTTCGTAGAGATGACTGATGATGCAGGTGCAGACGCCGCAATTTCCATGTGGAATGGAAAGGAATTCGGTGGTCGCATGCTCACTGTCTCGGATGCACGTCCCAAAGCTGCATAATCTAGTTTTCTAGATTTGCACACAAAAATCCCGCCGTTCTTGAAAAAGAGCGTGCGGGATTTTTGTTACCCAAATTTATAATGACGGTTGAGTAGGAGCCGAGGTTTCCATTGGTACTCTTTCGCCGGACATAAATCCTGCCCACAAAAAGACGATTGCCAAAAGGGTGTTTAAGATACTGTCGGACACTGAGTTGTCGATAAGACCAAAGATAGTGTCGCCAGCTATAATAAACCCAACGATAGCTATAAGTGCATACACCACACCGAAAATTTTAAGCCCAACTCTCGGAGTGTTGGACCATGCAAGGAAGAGCAGCACCAAGCCCGTGAGCAAGTGAACCACACTATGAGCCATATTGGATTGGAAGAGTCCAAAAACTGGATTTTGAACAAACCCCCAGATACCAACAATTGTTAGTATTGCGCCAAATATGTACGCGATTGTTCGTGCCATAGTTACGATATAAAATAGGTTAGTAAATCTACTTGTAGAGTAACAAGTCCTGTAACTTGCACCATGTAGATGTCCCCATGACTAAACAACCCAGTATTAAAGCCACCGTTTCTGACCTTAAGAAATTTTATAAAAAGAGCGCTCGGCACTCTCTGCCGTGGCGTAAAACTCGCGACCCGTACCGCATTTTAGTCTCTGAGATGATGTTGCAGCAAACGCAGGTCTCTCGTGTCATACCTTTTTACAAAAAATTTATTAAAAAGTTTCCGACTGCAAAAATATTAGCTCACGTACCGCTTAAAGTAGTGCTCAAAGAGTGGAATGGTTTGGGCTATAATCGCCGCGCAAAATATTTGCACGAAGCATCTAAAATACTAGCGAAAGAAAAATATATTGGTCAGCGGCTCCCTGGGGTAGGGCCGTACACCTCGCGCGCTGTGTTGGCGTTTGCCTACAATAAACCCGAAGTATTTGTCGAAACCAACATCCGCACAGTGATATTTCATTCTCAGATTCTTAAAAATATTGGAATGGTTTCGGACACACAACTGTTGCCGCTTGTTGAGGAGATGCTCAAAACCTCCAAGATGCAGCCGCGTGAGTTTTATGCCGCAATGATGGACTACGGTTCGCACCTTAAACAGCAGGGAGTGCGCCTAAACAGCCAAAGCAAACACTACACCAAACAGTCCACGTTTAAAGGCTCTGCGAGGGAACTGCGCGGCGCTATCATGCGTGAGCTCCTGCATCATCACGCGACGGTAAGTTATTTGTTGCACAAAATTCCGCGTACCAAAGAGGAGATTACCCATGAACTTACGCGCCTCGCTGCTGAGGGTTTAGTTAAACTGCAGGGTAAATATTTCGAAATCCCTGTATAAAAAGGGAAAGGCGGGCCATGAGCCCGCCTTTTTTCTATACTGCTTCGAAATTATTAGTCGCTACCGCGCTGGATGATTGAGGCTCGCTCAAAGAACCAACGCAAAATTCGATTTTGTTCTGCACGAGTCATGTTTTTCCACTTCTGCATGCCTCGTTTGGGTGTTGAGAATTCTCGTTCGTCCAGATCACACATGGGAAGGGTCTCCTCTTTCCAGAGAAAATATTAACACTTTTTTATTTTTTATACACCCAAGATCACCGGGATCACTATAGGACGTTTGTTGGTCTTTTCGAAGAGGAAGCGAGCAACTGCGTCGGTGACATTGTTTTTAACGAAGTCAAAGTTAACCGGTTGCTGACCCTTTGAGGAGTCTTCGATATTTTTTTTGATGATCAGTCGTGCTTGAGAGAGGAGCTCTTGCGACTCGCGCAAATACACAAAGCCGCGGGAGATAATGTCTGGCGACTTGCGCAGGCGGCCAGTCTTGGGGTTAACCGTAGCGATAATCACGAACATACCCTCTTGAGCAAGTACGGTACGGTCGCGGATAACCACCTCCTGGATGTCGCCAATAGCAAAGCCGTCTACCAAACGCAGGCCTGATGGAGCACTTTCTTTAAGGCGGACAATGCGAGTGCCTTCCTCTTGAATTTCAAGAACGGCACCGTTGTCGGGGACAATAATTTCATCCTCCTGGCGGCCACACGCTTTCGCAATGTCAGCATGGACGCGCAACATGTAGTGGTACCCGTGGAGCGGCATAAAGAAGCGAGGATTGATCTTTTGGTGGATCCAAAAGGTCTCGTCACGGTTGGCGTGGCCAGAAGCGTGCACGTCCATAGTCTCGCGATGGATAATCTTGGCGCCTTGGCGCGAAAGGTTGTCTTTGAGTTTTTGTACGGAGCGCTCGTTGCCAGGAACGACAGAGGAGGAAAGTACGATAGTGTCGCCTTTTTTAATTTTGACGTATTTGTGCGTCTTCATTGCGATGCGCATGAGTGCGGCAAATTCGTCTCCTTGTGCACCTGTCGCAAGAATAACCACCTTATGGTCGGGTAACTGCTCTAAACTCTCAGGACCAATGAACGTCTTTTCATCAACTTTGAGCATGCCAAGATGCTTCACGATCTCAATGTTGATCTTCATGCTGCGGCCTTCGACAAGCACCTTTTTGCCCGCACGCTCTGCAGCCTCAAGCATGCGCATGATGCGCTCAAGTTGTGAGGAGAAGGTACCGATAATTAAACGACTCTTAGTGTTGACGATAATGTCGTCGAGATTTTTTTGCACTACGCGTTCGGGAAGCGAGAAGCCAGGTTTTTCGCAGTTAGTAGAGTCGGCTGCAAGGAAGAGAACTTTTTTATCTTTAAAGAATGCAAATTGCTGATCCTCAGTCTCGGTAGGAACACCGTTGATGTGGTCGAGGCGCAGGTCGCCGGTAAAGACCATAAAACCATACGGAGTTTCGATGATGATACCCATCGAGTCGGGGATAGTATGTGACACCGAAAAGAAGCGGA
>JAIFWM010000062.1 GCA_019661855.1 Candidatus Parcubacteria bacterium | reverse complement strand
GAGGATGTGGTGATACCCATGGGGGCAAAATACTCATACGACAAAGTACGTGATGTAGCCAAACAACTGGTCGCCATTATTAATCAACAAATGCCGAAATTAACGACACTAGAGCAAAGGTTAAACAAGCGTAAAGGAAGAATCTATTTAGACATAGCCCGCAACAACAAAGGTCAAACTGCAGCGAGTGTGTATTCGCTGCGACCCTACCCTGGTGCCACCGTCTCAACTCCGCTAGAGTGGCGCGAAGTAAAGAAAGGACTACGTCCAAGTTCTTTCACTATAAAAACTATTTTCCCGCGTTTAAAAAAGAAGGGAGATCTCTTTAAACCTATTTTGAAGTAGACCAAGCGAAGAGCGTAACTGCTGCCGCAGCGGCAACATTGAGCGACTCTGCTCGCGCATCCATAGGAATAGCAAGCGATGTGTCGAGTAAGGGTTTGATAGCGTTAGGAATACCTTCTCCTTCGTTACCAAAGACAAACACATGCGGTGTATCAAATGAAGCATCGGCTAGATTTGTTTTTCCTTTTTGGTCGAGTGCTGCAATGGTAAAACCGCGCTTTTTAAGGTCGCTAAGTATTTGCTGATACCCTCCGATTAGCACGAGCGGCACGCGAAAGGCCATTCCCGCAGAAACCTTGAGCACTGCATCAGAAACAGGCGCCTGCCCCACCTCGGGCATAAGGACCCCTGCAACACCAAACGCGGCAGCAGTGCGAATGATAGCGCCGATGTTGTGTGGATCTTCAATGCCTGCCAGTAAAACCAACGCGGTCTTAGGAGTTATCTCAAGCGTTGAGACAAAGTCCTCATACTGGTGCAATAATTTGAAAAGTGAGATCTGTGCAATGTCTGCATCTTTGGCATCTTTAAATACCTTCAATATCGCATGCGGGGCATACTTGGTTGCCTGCGCTATAGCATGTTTGCCGTGCGCGTATATTTTGCCGAGTTTCATTACCCCTTATATGCCATCTCTAAGGCCGCTATGTCAATCTTTTTCATTTTGAGCATCGCTTGCATGGCACGGTCAGAACCCTCCTTATTGGTGTCGTTCATCCACTTGGTCATGTCGGGGGTTATTTGCCAAGTGAAGCCATATTTGTCCTTGCACCAACCACACTGCTCGGCTTCGGGCACTGCAGAGAGTTTAGACCAAAAATAATCTATCTCTGCTTGGTCTTTGCACTCAATGAGATACGAGATAGCGCCGCTCGGCTGAAACACGGGTCCACCATCGAGTGCCATAAAACGCTGGCCCTCGAGTTCGAACACTCCTGTTAAAACTTTGCCATCAAAACCGGCCATGGGACCCTCTTTGATGCCGCTTGGGTAATATTTAATAGTGACAACTTTGGATGGCTGCGATGCCGCAGGGTTTTTTGAAAAGACTTCGACGTAATAATTAATTGCCTCCTCTGCCTTGTCGGCAAACCACATGAATGGAGTTATTTTTTGCATACCCTTATTCTACCTTAGCCCTAAATGAAAAGCCCATGATTATCTTTTTAATACGCTTAGAGCGGGTCTCGGGCTGCTTAGCACGCAGTATCCAACGAAAGAACGTGCGCTTCATTGAGGGTGGATATTTTTCAAACAGGTCGTGCGCCTTTTTATTTTTGGCGAGCGCTGCCTTAAGCTGTGCGGGCATGTCAGGATTTTTAGGAATACCAAAGTCGTGCGTGGGCTTTGCTTTGCCTAATTTGTAAAACTTTAACCCTTCGGGTGCCATCTTCCCTTCCTTAACGAGACGCTTGGCGTAGGAAAGGGTGTTGTCACTCCACTTACTAGCCAGGGTGCGCCGCGCAAAGCGGCGCATAAAACGGTCTTCATCGAGACGTTTAATCGTGGTGTCTATCCAGCCAAAGCAAATAGCCTCTTCCATCAATTGTCGGTGCGTAGGCGCAGTTTTGCCGGTATGGCGTTTGTATAAAATTACTTCGACCTTGTTTTCAGTCTTGTGATGCTTTTTGAGCCATTTACTGAAATCTCCAGGTTTGAATGCAACAATTTGCTTAGGCATGTTACTTGTCCAGAATTCTAAGTCCTCGCTTGATAACGACAAATGCGTAGGCCCAGAGGAACGGGAGCCACAAGGGCATCAAACCAAAAAGACTGTTGCGGATAAATGTTTCTACCCCTGTGCTGATGAAAAAATATTCAGAAATCGTGATGCCCACTAATCCAACGGCATAGGCTAAAAAGTCATTCTTTTCACGTTTGACTGAAAAAGAAAATCCCGCAATGAGCAGATACGCAACCGTCAACAAAAAATCTTCAGGAATAAGCGGGATAAGCCCGATCATCAAAATGATCGGAAATACTTCGAATGCGATCTGCTGCAACTTGGTCATTTACATCCCTGTGTGGGTGACGGCCATGATGTCGAGATATGAGTTAGGAATGACCTGAATGTGTGGGTTGTCTTTAAACATTTCCACTACTTGCTCCACAGACTCTGCCTCTATGACTTGGTAGTAGTTAAGATCGTTCGCTACAGCCTCTGTCCCCTTTGCGCTCATACGGGTGTTTTTACCCAAAGGCAAACCCTTATCGACAATAGCTTTGTCATGTTTAGCAACCCAGGCGCCCATATCTTTACCCAACTTTTCGCCCTGGGCTTTCATCTCCTCAGGTGGGGTATTTTTCATCCACTCCTGCATAACCTCAACTGGCACACGATACATGACTACAAATTTCATAAAAAAATTTATTACTTAGTAAGACTTCAGTATATCAAATCATCTTTCTGCGGCGTGATGACCGGCTACATACCCGGTAGACCAGCACAACTGTAAACTATATCCTCCTGAAGGGCGGCTTATATGAAGTAGGTCTCCGGTAAGATAGAGGTTAGGAATTTTTTTCGAACCCATTGTGCGCACGTCACTTCAGACAATGGCACTCCTCCATCGGCAATTACCGCGCGATCAAAACCCATGAGCCCGTCTATGCTAAGTGGCAGAGCCTTTAAAAGGTGTGTGAGAGTCTTACGCTCCCCTTTAGTAATAGAGTGAACTTTTTTGTCGGAAAGTTCCCCGAGCAACACCAACGCAGCTTTTGCAGCTCCTGGCTCTACCGCATCTTTTAATACATTTTTTAAAAGTTTATTTTTGTTTGCATCAAATGTTACTATAAGACTTTTTTCAAGTTCGCCCAAATTTATTTCAGGACACACATCTATATGTGCAGTTACTACTCCTTCATGGAGCAGGTCAGCAACAGCTCCTGCACAGTTAAGTATTAGCGGGCCTGAGATACCAAAGTGGGTAAAAAGTAGCTTGCCCATTTTTGAAAACGCCTTTTTTCCATCAACGAAAAAAGTTATTTTCATATTCGAAAGGGTTGTGCCTGGCAAACGAGCAGGCCACGTATCTTTGGTTTTAAGAGGCACGATAGTAGGCGTGGGGTCCAGAACTGTGTGACCAAGCGCTCGCAACCAGTTGAATCCATCTCCCGTGGAGCCGGTTTCAGGATGCGAAACACTGCCAGTGGCAAAAATGTATGTATGTGCACGAAAGCGCTCACTACCACACACCACTTCAACAATGCCATTTTGGTCA
This sequence comes from Candidatus Parcubacteria bacterium, assembly GCA_019661855.1. Classification (GTDB taxonomy): domain Bacteria; phylum Patescibacteriota; class Minisyncoccia; order Phycocordibacterales; family SBAW01; genus GWA1-54-10. The sequence continues at coordinate 470 of JAIFWM010000062.1, read as the reverse complement.
GCAACTATTTTTGTTACCGCTACACCCGTACGAACTGTTACCTTACCTGCAGTTAAAAATTTCTCCAAAGCATGCACGACATCTACCGCGCGCTCTGTTTGAGGAAAAGCACGCTTGCGTGCCTGAACCACAAGAGGAAGCCCTAGTGATTCAAAAAAAGTAAAAGTATCTTTGCTCCCAAATTGTGCAAAAAGTGAATATAAAAATTGTTCAGATTTACCATAGGCACTAAGGAGTACTCGCTCATCTTCTTCGGCGTTAGTTATGTTACAACGTCCTCCACCCGAAATGCGCAGTTTTTCTCCCAGTCGTTTATTTTTCTCAAGAAGAAGAACTTTTTTACCTAACACGGCAGCAGCCCCTGCCGCCATCATGCCGGAGGCACCGCCGCCTATTACTAGTACGTCATACGGTTCATGCGTCATGACCCAGTGATTACTCAGCGAGAGATTTAACGAGGCGAGTCCCCT
>JAIFWM010000061.1 GCA_019661855.1 Candidatus Parcubacteria bacterium | reverse complement strand
GAGGAGAGGAAACCCGTAGCGTTTGGTTTGGAAAAAATCGAGCGACTCTTTGACTCCAAAACGTTGCTGACCTTGCTCCCAGGCATAGTCGCCAGGCACACGCAGTAAAAACTTTTTACCAACCATGCTTGAGGCGAGTGCGGCAGGAAACCCCACCGAAACCGGGTCCAGTGCATAGACTGTCCATGCCGCTGAGAAAAGTACTTTAAAAAAATAGACCACATGACGCACACCAAAAGGCAAATGCGCCACGGTCGAGAAGGGCAACACTTGTACGACAAAGCCGCGAGCAGTTAACTCTTTTTCGATTAACTTGGCATATGTAGCAGGGCCGCCACTTTCGGGAGGATATAGCGGGGTGGCTATTAATATTTTTTTATTCATGCAAATTTATTCATGCAAAAAGTCGAGAGAATACCTTCTCTCGCATGGTTTTGGCGATCAACTGCCAGTCGTACTTTTCGAACACCATTGATCGCGCAGTCTCTATAACCTTTTTCGAGAGCTCGGGGTTACTGAGGATATATTCTACCGCCTCCGCAATCTGCTTCGGCGAGTCACGGTCGACCACAAAGGCGGTTTTTTTGTCAAAGATAAAATCACTCAACCCCCCTTCGGTGGTTGCTATGACGGGGAGTCCTGCGGCCATGGCCTCAACAAACGAAATACCAAAGCCTTCGGAGCGGCTGGGGCGGATGAAAATGTCACATGCCTGTAAGTATTGCGGCAGAGTTTCGAGCCCTGGATGCGGCATTAAATGGGTGCGGTCTAAGACACCTAAGCTTCGAGCCAAATTTTCTAACTTCACTATGTCGGGGCCGTAGCCAAAGTTAAAAAAGTGAACGTGTGAGGGAAGGAATTTGAGTGCGCGGATGACGTCGTCCAGCGCGTTCTTAGTGACGGCACGGGAAGTAGAAACTAAAAGCACATCACTCATGTGTTGTTGCCAAGAGCGGCGCATCTCTTCGCGCGACCCCACTATACGTGAGAAATGTTTGGCATCGACACCGTTGGGCACTACTTCGACCGCACCTTCGTAGCCAAGCGTATGTGCCCAGTCGACTAAATAGGTTGAAAGTGTTTGCACAAGAGTTGCGTTTTTAAATCCGTAGCGCAGGAGCGGAAGAAACGGTTTGATATGTGGGCGCTCAAACACACGCTCGAACGGGTCACCATCTTGCAGAGTTAGAAGGTACGGAGTTTTGTTGCCGAAGAGACGCATAAGTGCAATAGGAAAAGTCATGTAGGACATCATGGCCCAAAAGCCATCGAATTTTAATGTGCGATTGAGACGTGCTGCTTTGAGTGCCGCTAAAGGCACAAAAAGTATTTTTGCAAAATATGATGGTCCCCAGCCAACACGATGTACGGTCACGTTGCCCAACTGCTCGGTGCGTCGTTCTTTACCAAAACGAAGCGTCACCAAATGAAACTCGATATCATCGATGCGCTTGGTTATTTCATCTATCGCAATTTCTGCGCCACCAACTTTGGGAAAATAGGCAAGGGAAAAAATCAGTACCTTCATACCTCAAGTATCTCAAACTTTTCTGACTCATCACTAGTTTCAGGCTTTTTGGTGTGGAGATGAGCATACCAAAAAGCAGCAGCGAACAACATAAGGAGTGCCACAAGGCCTAGACCATAGAGGATATACGAAGGAGAAACTGTTGGAACTTCGGCAACTGCAGCAATTGCAAGGGTTGGTGTTGAAGTGGTGTGGGCCGGGAGTGTGTGCGTGGTTGATGAAGCTTGCACCTCGCCCACGGTGATAGAGTCTTTAAACGATGCAAACGTTGCGGGGCCGATGCCCTTAACCTGGGTGATGTCCTCTATACGCACAAAAGGGCCGTTGGCTTGGCGATAGTCAATGATTGCCTGGGCTTTAGCGGGGCCTATCCCCTTGAGCGTCGTGAGCTCAGTTTTGCTCGCTTCGTTGATGTTGATGAGGCTCATCAACATGGAGCATGTCACGAAGCTCCTCCTCGGGCAACCCTGAAGGATCTTCCTTAACTACCCGAGCTAACGTATCCCCCAGGTCTGGGGCCGGACGACTGCGCGCTACCTTTTCGAGAGCGTCTTTGAGGCTGGTTGAACCTTCGAGTTGAGGTCGTGGAGGCTCAGGGGGTCGAGGAGGTCGATTATCGACAGGTCGGGGTTCGTAGCCCTTACTTTGAGCCATAGTGTGACTCCTGGCTATATGTTCTTTAACCTCGGGTGTGGGATGTACGGCAGGTGCAGGCCTCTCGGTACGAGGCGGTGGCGGTGGAGGAGTCGAAGAAACTATTGGCACCGAAACCGTAGGGCGAGGTGCTTGAGGACGTGGGGGCGGCCTAAACTCATTATTTTTGCGTGGCTCATCTTTGTCGATTTCGTTCCATTTAGCGATTGCCTCTTCAACCTCCTTACGAGGTTTACCAAACTGGGTGCGTGAGTGAGCAACCACCTGCGGCACAAACCGCTGCGGTGGAAGATCAAACGGATGCAAAGTGGTGGCACTAAACGGTGGCGAACCCACGCCATCTATCATGAGGGTTAAATATACTTGGGCAAAACCTAAGTTGACTAAGTCGGTCGCAGTAAATTGAGGTTGGAAAATAGTTTCCAAAACTTCAGCATCAAATGGGCCCACACGAAACGACACGGTAGTACCTACGTTGCCAAACACCGCATCGCGTACCTCCTCCTCCATTTGCTCGATGTACTGGTGCGCGATGATGAGATTGAGTTTGTACTTACGGGCCTCGGACAAAATGTCGGCAAAGCTTTGGTTAGCAAAGTTTTGAAATTCGTCTACGTAAAAGTAGAAAGATGGGAGCTTTTGCAAAATGTTGGCAGTGACGTCGGCGCGTGACATTGCTGCAAGATAGATCTTAGTCACGAGCATGGAACCTAAAAGCGTTGCGTTAACCTCACCTACCTTACCTTTGGATAGGTTCACCTCCTC
>JAIFWM010000014.1 GCA_019661855.1 Candidatus Parcubacteria bacterium | reverse complement strand
GGGGAGATGATCGAATTCGCCAAGAAACTTGGCTACGAGTAACTCCGTTGAGGAGTTCAAGAGACCGGCAGACTCGCAAGAGGCTGCCGGTTTTGCTATACAATCAATTCATGCAAAAAACTTTTTACAGCAGCGCGGCTATAATCTTTCGCCAACAAGACCCCACTCAACTCTTCGTAGAAGTAAAAGACGAAGGATACCCCAAAGTTCTTTTTCGACATCATATATTTTTATTTGGTGGTGGGCGTGAACCAAGTGACAAAAGCCCACTTGAAACTGTTTTACGCGAGTTAAAAGAAGAACTAACCGTACCTGCAGAAGTCTTAAGTTGTATGGAAAAAAATCTTATTCCTTACAAAGAATTTCGATGCAGTATTCCTAAAGAAGTATTTGAGCGTGCAGGAACTTTAAGAGACACCTGGGATGAGATAGCGTCCTTTTTTTTAATCCCCTTACCTGAAGACTGTTGGGCCACTTTAACGACACTGCAAAAACAATATGGCAACCTCTCGAGCGAAAGTACCACGACCATTACCTCACTTTTTGCCTTAGCGAATGCGAAAATATCTTGGGAAGTAGCAAAAGTTTTACAATATTTTTTCTTAGAAAAAGATTATCGAGAGGCAGAAAAAATTCCACAAATGGAAGGAGTGACCCTGGAACTTCTTGGAGAACCGGTTGCTCATTATTAAGTGTTACTTTAGTTTTTTTACCCGTTTAATAATTTCGGTTGTGGAGATTTTAAAATCTGCTTGACCTGGAGCTTTGCGCGGATTGCGTACGAGCGTGATACCAAGTTTTTTTGCCAGTTCCTTTACGCCACGAGGATTGTGGTCCTTAAAGGGCACCACCCAGACATCTGGACGAGCAAGAGCCAACAATTTTCTTCCTCCTATTTTTTCAATCGGATCCTCGTCCATGCGAACTATGTAATCTACTATCTCGAGCCCCGCCAGGAGTCTCATACGCAGCATTTCGGAAATAATAGGACGCACATCGCTTTTGTATATTTTGACAGTGCGATCAGACCCAACTCCAACTATAAGAATATCGCCCTGGCGTTTGGCAAAGTCTAAAAACAGCAAATGTCCTGTATGCAACATGTCGAAGGTGCCTCCCACCAAAACAACTTTTTTGCCGCGACGCTGGTTCTTAAGAGTACGCGCCAGCTGTGCGTATGTGACAATTTTTTTATCAGTCTTCATCGGATAGACGTATCGTGCTACAATGACGCCCAAACGTCAACCCTATATGCCCCACCTCTCGTACGTATTTACGACACGAAACAAACTGCCCTATCTTCGAGAGACACTTGGGGTTTTACTTCATGAGGTGCGTCCAGACGAAGAAATTGTGGTCTCTAATGGCGGATCAAGCGACGGCACGATTGAGTATCTTGAAGAACTCGAGCGTGCCGGAAAGATAACCTTATTGCGCGGACCGGACACTGGCGAAGCTCATGGATTTAATAAAGCTTTTCTTGCAAGCAAGGGAGAACTTATAAAACCGGTAACTGATGATGATGCTCTATATTTTGCTGGAGTGCGAGAGTGTAAAGATTTTATGCTTTCGCACAAAGAGATCGACGTACTCTCGACCGACGGAGTAAAGCGCCGCAACAACACAACGTATCCCTACAGTCCTATGCTGTATCAAAGTCGCTTTGAAGCGCGACAGAGAAAAGGTACTCCGTTTGCCTTTTGCGGTTTGGGACTCATGATTCGCAAAAGTTCGCTCCCTCTTGTTGGACTGTTAAACACGAACTTTGTTCGTGTTGATGCCGAATATTCACTGCGTGTTACTGCAAGCAAAGCAAAGATGGCTTGGTACACCAAAGAATGCTTTGCCCATATTCGAAACGAGAATAGCAATAGCGTTACCAAAGAGCGTCGTATCACTGACGAAATGGAGCAATTGGAATCACTGTATCTTGATCGCAAGGTTCCGCTCTGGCGCACCCTCGCTCGCAAAGTAAAAAACTATTGGCGCACCCCTGCTCCCACACCATCATCGACAAGCAGCGAAGAGTGGCAAGAACTATTTCGCACCTCGGTAGCCTGGTTTAAAGAAAATGACACTCATAGTGCTGGCCAGTTTTTAACCTAATGTTGCATCTCATTTATCTCTTCAGGCGACTTCTGTTTCGCTTTCGCGGACGGGTAGTGACACGTAAGCCACGCGGCACTGCGCGGGGAGCAGTACTTTTTTCCTACACAACGACTCCGTACTTTTTACCTCCACACCAAATAAATGGGCACTCAAACTATTGGGAAGTTTTAAACATGGTGGAGGCGTTTGTGGAGCGAGGGTATGAAGTAGATGTTATAGACTTTCATAATTCATTATTTATTCCTCAAAAATCGTACACGCACTTTCTTGATATTGGCCAGAACATGGGGCGACTCGCACCACTCCTGCCGCCAAGTTGTAAGAAAATATTCTTTGCTACTGGCGCGTATTGGAAGTTTCAAAACGAGGGTGAACAAAAGCGTATAGAAGATCTTTTTAAACGCAGAGGAGTGCACCTGCAACCACGTCGAGTAGCTGCAGGGGCACATCCAGAGTTAGCGGACACTATTTCGGGTGTGTGTGGTCCGTTCCCTACCTCTACCTACTCAACGCTGGGTAAACCAATAGACATGATCCACGTGAGCTCGAGTCATACCTTTGAAGAAACGTCACACGGCAAGAAGTTTTTATGGTTTGGAGGTGCAGGCGCAGTGCACAAAGGATTGGACCTGGTACTTGAAGCATTTGCGCACATGCCCGAGCGTGAACTTGTGGTGTGTGGAAAGTTTGAAGGTGAAAAAGATTTTGTAGACGCGTATAAAAAAGAGCTACACGAAACCCCGAATATACATACGGTGGGCTATGTAAAACCCGACAGTGAACAGTTTAAAGAAATAGCCAAAGAATGCTGCGCGGTGATATCTGTCTCAGCCTCCGAAGGAACTGCTTCGAGCGTGGTGCTTGCTATGCACGCAGGACTCATCCCTATCGTCAATAAAGAAACCGGAGTACCCGTTCAAGATTTTGGAGTGCTTATTGAGTCGAATGTTGAAGCAATACAAGAAGCAGTACAGACACTTACCCCAACTCTCTCCCGTTCACATGATGCATGGGAGTATGCGCGCACGCACCACACACGCGAAATATTTGTGCGTGAATTTAGAGCCTTGTTGGACAGCTTTACTGTATAGGTGAAAGAGAGAGTATTACCCCTGTATAGACTGCCCCCGAAGAGGAATTCCAGGTCACGGATCGTGGACCGCTCCCTAGTGGACCCGAATCAACTCCTTCCATCGTGTTTCGAGTGCTACGAATTGTGATACCTGAACCAACGGTTGGTATATCGGAATCATTGCGCTCTGCAGCTACGAGCCAACTATTTTCGGCTACCACAGTGGTCGACAAGGTGAACGTACTTCCGGCGGTCCCACCACTTGCATTAAAGGAATCGGGCTCATCTGTTTGATTAACACCTGTATATGACATTGAGATTCCTCCCAACTGATTAGAAGGTGACGAGGCAGTGACTTGGATTGGATGAGTGCCTGTTGCTGGATTGATTAACAGATATGCATAGACCGTTTGCTTAAACGGATTACTGCGCACCGCAACTCTCGTCATAGGAGTGTTGTTGTAGGTTACGCTGGTGACCTTGTCACCCCCAGGATCGTTGAATAAGTCGTTGTATACGAAAACCACGAGTGCTCGATTGGAACCTGACGTAGTATGGTTCCAGCTTACTGAACTTGCCGAACCTGATACATCGACTGTGCCTGTTGCATAGTCAAACGCAATAGTATTTGCAGGTGCATTACGATAGTTAAGCGAGAAAGAGCCTGCGTAGTTGGTGCCATCATTAACAAAGCTGATGATATCTTTTGCGTTGGGTGTGGGAGTAAGCGTGGGCGCAGTACCATTAGGCCACTGCACTGAAGATGGCCAGATGATAGTGCGTCTGCCTAGACCATCTTGTTTAACAATGAGCGTATATTGTCCACCTGCTTTACCGTGTGAAAAGGTAAGTGTCTGGTCGCTGGTGAGAGTGATCGTTTGCACATTGCCCGCGTTCCAATTGATAGTTGGTGAGGCTGTTACAAAACGGCCATAGGACAAGTCTCCCGGAAGGAATAAAAAACCCGAAAGAATTGCTGCCCCTACAATAGATTCCTTCATAAATATGAAAAGCTACTAATAAGTGCTTTAATTGTACCTCATGCAAAAACCCCTGATTTCATTAGAGCCTTTCTTGATACATTATAAAAAAACCGGCACTGGGTGCCGGTTTTTTTAATTTACTACCTATTAATTATCAGGTGAAAGAGAAATTACCACTCCTGTATATATTGCCCCATTGGAGGCGGTCCATGCGACTGACTGAGAACCTGCGCTTACTGGACCTTTGTCAGCAGCCTTCATCGTGTTGACTCCAGCACGATTAGTTGCACCACCTGTAGTATTTGGCACATCACTATCATTACGTTCTGCACCAATTACCCAACTATCTGCATCACCCACTGTTGTGGATAGAGTGAAAGTACCTCCACCTACTCCAGCTTGATTAGTCGCAAATGAATCAGGTTGACCTGTCTGTTTTACACCTGTGTAAGAAAGTGAAACACCACCAAGCTGATTCGAACCTGACGAAGCTGAAACCACCACACTATGTGTACCTACTGCTGGATTCATGAGCAGATATGCATAGACCGTTTGTTTGCCAGAACTACTTTCGGCATCAACTCGTGTCATTGATACGCCATTGTATGTAACACTCGTTACCTTGTCAGTATCATCATCGTTGTAAACAAACACAACAAGAGCTCTCTTAGAGCCAGAGACGGTGTGATTCCAATTTACCGAAGTAGCTGATCCGGATACATCCACAGTACCGGTTGCATAGTCGAAGGCTACCGCAGAAACAGTAGAGTAATTGAGATTATAACTGCCCAGGTAATTACTACCGTCATATACAAATCTAAAGAGATCCACAGCATCTTCATCGGGTGTAAGAGTTGGTTCCCCACCTGACCAAATCACAGTTCCTGGCCATGTAACGGTTCTGCCTCCTGTACTGTCTTGCTTGAGAATAAGAGTATATTCACCCCCCGCTTCTGCATTTGAGAAACCGAGTGTGGGGCTACTAGTAAGCTCGAGTGTTTGCACATTACCCAGATCCCAATTAATCGCTGAAGAACTTGCTGTCACCATTCGGCTATATATCGAACCAGATACATCGAGTGCGTGTTCAGGGGACGTATTGCCTATACCCACATTACCCGAACTGTCGACATAGAAAAAACTTACTGCAAACGCTACTAAAGGACCTAATAAAATCGAACCTGCCACAACCAACGAACCTGCGGCTAACTTTTTCATAATAAAAAAGAGTTAGTTAATAAGTGCTATAGTTTTAAAACTATGGTAAAAAAGGCGCAAGTGGAAAACCCTGTGTATAAAAAGTGAATAACATTCTTATGTCAAAACCCTTAATTTCAGTCGTGATCCCTGTCTATAACGAGGAAAAGCGCATAAGGCGAGCGATAGAATCTATCCAAAAACAAACGTACCCCAACCTCGAGATCATCGTAGTAGACGATGGATCAACCGATGGCACTCCCGGTGTAGTGAAAGCTATTGCCGCACAAGACTCGCGGGTTTCCTACTACGAAAACCCAAAAGTTCCTGCACGCACCAACTGGCGCGGCTATGACATAAATGCCGGATGGGCAGCACGAGCCTATGGATTTAGACTCGCTAAAGGTGAGTGGATCACGACCCAAGATGCTGATGACGCATCGCTCCTTAACCGGATTGAGGTGGAATATGACCTCGCACAAAAATACCAAGCAACGATGGTCACCGTGTTTTGGATGCCGGTTGGTGACAAAACGATTGGTAAAAAACTAAATGTAGAACAGATCATTCAAGAAAAAGGGGAAGAAAGCTTTGTCGTGCGACCAGAAACTATTAACCGGCTGGTGCAAGAATGTTATGGATTGCTGATGCACCTTCCCTTTCATCGGTTTATTCCATTTAGTATTAAATGGTTTCCTTACACTAGGAACCTCTTTTGGGGTAAGCGGCACGACTACCCAGGGGCAGACCCGAGCGTGATGTTTGATCGCAAGGTGATTGATGCCGGGATTAACGTACGCGCACGTAACGCACGCACATTTGGAGTGCCTTCGGGGCGCGGCTCGGGACGGGACTTCGTGATGCAGACAGCATTGACCTTTAAAAATAATTGGTCGTTTCGCTTACCGTTATACTTACTGAGTAGTAACCGCGAATATCCAGACTTTGTGGGGTACGACAAATATTTGATCTAGTATGTTGATGGAAATTAAAAAAATATTGCGAAATTTTGGTATTGACTTGGTGCGGTATCGCTCGTTTTGGGAAACTACTGTTAGGCCGCGCAAAATCGTAACCCTTTTAGACATTGGCGCTAACACCGGTGCGTTTGCTAGCGAATTTAGAACTAAGTTTCCCAACGTGTTTATACATTCGTTTGAGCCACTCCCTGATTGCTTTAAAACGCTCGAAGAGTCGATGCAGGGAGATGCAAACTTTAAAGCATGGAATGTGGCGCTCGGTGATGAGCGAGGCGAAGTATCGATGCATGAAAGCTCGTTTCATCCGAGCTCATCTTTGCTCCAGATGTCGGCATTGCACAAAAAGCTGTACCCCAAGAGTGCCGGAAGCAAAGAAGTGAAAGTAAAAGTTGAGCGACTTGATGACGTGTTTGCAGGTACAGAACTGAAGACGCCTTTGATGCTAAAGATTGATGTACAAGGATTTGAGGATCATGTGTTGCGCGGGGCGCCTAAGATACTTTCGCATGCGAGCATCGTGCTTGTTGAAACATCGTTTGTGCCGTTGTATGAAGGGCAGCCACTTTTTGCTGATGTACACGAACTCATGCGTGTAAACGGATTTAGCTACCACGGCCGCGCCGAAGCACACTTTAATGAGCGGGGGGAGATTATGTACGAGGACTCAATCTTTCTAAAAAGCCTTTAAGCTTTTCTGCGTTTTTATATAAATCTAGATGTGCAGTAGCAAAGGCTCGTGCTTTTTCGCCCATTACTTTGCGCTTCTCGGGATTACCAAGCAGATCTTTGATCGCCGCGCGCATTTGTTCAACATTTTTTTGATCAACTAAGATGCCGTTGTGACTGTCTATATAGGACTCCATCACATGTGTGCGGCTAGCGACGATAGCTTTGCCCATGCTCATTGCCTCAAACAAAGTTGAGCAACCCATCGCATCGTTAACGCCACTTGAAGTATCGAGCGGAATAACGACGAGTTTAGCGCGCGCGTACATGTCGCGGATGTCTACGGCGGGGATGGTTTGCATCATCTCAACATGCGGTGGCAAATTAAACGACTTTAATCTTCGCGCACTGCCGATGAGCACCACGCGAGCATCTAAACCCTCGCATGCTTTGAAAAATGTTGACCAGTCGCGGTCGGGGTCGATGCCGACTGAAATAATTAAATTTTCTTCAGCGACTAATTGCGGGGAGAAAAAGGTGGTGTCGGTGCCAAACGGGATAAACTCTATGCGACCTTGAAGGTTGGGAAAACGTTTGAGTAGCCATTCAATCTCCTTTTTACCGGTAGTAACAATGCCGCCTGTGCGCGCGGTCGTCCACGCAAATATTTTTTGCCGCAGCGTCTCCTCCTTGCCAAGGAGCCCGATGATACTAAAGTCTTGCATCACCCAGATTGGGCGTTTGAATCTAAAGATAGTTTTGAGCACCGTAAAGACAAACTGACTGGTGAACGCGCCAGCGGTATAGATAAAGTCGTATTTGAAAAAACGCGGAAGGAACGGCAAGTGAGCGCCGTAGACGCCAAAGACTTGAAAGCGCCAAAAGTTGGCAACATTGGGCTTAGGAAACCATTCCTCAAGCTCGGCTATGTCTGCCTGTACTCCGGCACGACGAAGACCGTTGAGACCCCAGAGGCCTCCGCCCGGGTCTTTGCCTTCGGCGACGGTCTTGATAAGCGGCCCACGCACACCGCTAAAGAGGTGTAAAACCTTCATGTGAATGTATTAAAACCTGCCTTGGAATGAACCGCAAGCAATGCAATACATTTTTTGCCCTATGGTCAAGTTACTTTTGGGACGCACAGGGGTTACAATAATCAGCGATTTTATGGCAGACGCGCGCAAATCTAAACCGGCGACACGATCGGCGACCAAGAGCATTGGCAAAACTGATCATATGCGTGTTGGATTTATCGGCATGGGCAAACTCGGACTCCCCTGCGCACTCGCAATGGATATGAAGGGTCACGACGTGATGGGCTACGATATCCAAGCGGCCCGCATGCAGAAGCGCACTATTAACTACCGCGAAACGGGACCTAACGGTATCTCGCCTATTGAACCATTGCTTCGTCAAAGCAAACTCAAATTTGGTTCGGTACACGACGTGGTGCGTCATGCAGAAATTATTTTCATTGCGGTACAGACTCCACATGAGGAAAAGTATGAAGGCACCACCCGCATTCCTCGCGAGCGAGTAGACTTTAACTACGAATATTTGGCTAAAAGTTTTAAAGAGGTTGCCGAGGCTATCGGTGAACTCGGTGAGGATCGCATTGTCGTTATTATCTCGACCGTGCTTCCTGGCACGATAAAAAAATATATTCTCCCCTACTCAAACAAATACGTGAAGCTGTGCTACAACCCCTTCTTTATTGCGATGGGTACGACGATGCGCGACTTTCTTAATACGGAATTTGTGCTCTTTGGGGTGGTGGACAATCAAGCTGCAAAAACAATGGAGCAGTTTTATAAAACAATCCATGACCGCCCGTTTTATCGCACGACGGTTGAAAATGCAGAGTTGATTAAGGTCGCGTACAACACGTTTATTGGTATGAAAATAGTGTACGCAAACGTGATGATGGAGATTTGCCACAAACTCGGCGGCACGATGGACGTTGATGCTATTACCGATGCAATGAAGCTCGCGACTGAACGCCTTGTCTCGCCTAAATACTTGGGCGCAGGTATGGGCGATGGCGGCGGCTGCCATCCACGCGACAATATTGCTATGTCGTGGCTCGCACAGAAACTCGACCTTTCATATGACTTTTTTGAGTCTTTGATGACCGCGCGCGAAAAGCAGACCGAGTGGCTCGCTAAACTTATGCTTGAGTATAAAGACATGCCTAAAGTAATTTTAGGTAAAGCATTTAAACCCGAAACGAATATTGTCACCGGAAGCCCCTCGATATTGCTTAAAAATATTCTTGAAGAGTACGGCCATGAGGTAGAGATGTATGACCCCCAGCTTGATGGAGACCTACCTGAGTGGAAGCAGCCAACACTCTTTTTTATTGGCACGAAACATCCTCAGTTTACTCGCTACCAGTTCCCTAAGGGCTCGGTAGTTATTGATCCTTGGCGCTATATACCTAAGCAAGATTGGGTTAAAGTGATCTATGTCGGTGCGCCCGGCAAATAATGGACGAAAAAAAATATCCTAAGATCTCGGTAGTTATCCAATGCTTTAATCGCGCAGGGTATATTGCTGAGTCTATTGAATCTGTGTTGAACCAAGGCTACCCAAACCTAGAGCTCATTGTTATAGACGATGACTCGACTGACGAGAGCTTTGAGATTATTTCTCGTTACAAAGATAAACTCGCTTACTTGGAAAAATGGCCTGGCAAGCGCACCTCGCCAATCTACGCGTTTAACCGCGGGTTTGAAAAGTCGACTGGCGAGATCCTTTACTCTTTGAATGACAAAAACAAGTTGATGCCAAAGTCACTCTTTGCGGTGGCAGAAGTATTTATGCAATTTCCTGAAGTTGAGTGGGTGACGGGCATTGGCCTCTTAATTAATAAAGACGGTTTTGTGACCAACGTGATCCCGGTACGCAAAGACTTTTACGAACATCTTATTGGCTTCCCTTGGGCGATACAACATGAGTCGACCTTTTGGCGTCGCTCGCTCTGGGAGCGTACAGGCAGCAAGTTTGACGAGGAATATCCTTGGGCGTTTGATGCAGGTACGTGGCGAAAATTCTTTTTCGAAGCGAAGCTGTATCACTTAAACACAATACTCGGCGCGTACCGCAAGTTGCCAAGCGCTATGTCATCGACGCGCAAAGATGAGTTTTATACCTACTACGCAAAAGCGCGCGCAGAGATGCGGGCACGCTGCAGTACAACGCAGCTGATGTATGCAGAGCTGTACCGAATCTGCAGATGGTTTAAACCAATACTACGCAATATTCCTGATCGCGTGTGGGCAGCACTCCCCTTCTTTAACAAACTTTCACACACGTCACTCGCCTTTAAAGATCTCAACATGGGTACCAAGCTGGTGATGTACAAGCGCAACCCATTTCGCACGATGTTTCCTTGGTAACTTTGTGACGCGAAGACCTGTTCTACTCAGGAGCGCAGTAAACCTGCGTGTTTCGTGTATGCTAAACAAATGCTAACCGCAATAAGACATAAACTATACAGACTTCTGCGTTGGAGCGAGCAATATACCAAGACCGACATGATCTACCTCATGAAGGGCAACTTTTGGCTTTTAGGTGGGCGCATTTTTGGTATTGGTACCGGAATGCTGCTTACCTTGGCATTCGCCAACCTCCTCGACCCCACAGCCTTTGGCACCTACAAATATGTGTTGGCGCTCGCAGGAACAATTGGGGCACTTTCGCTTGGCGGCATGGGCGGGGCCGTAGGCCGCGCCATGGCTATTGGTAGACAAAATGTGATCCCCGGGATTGCACGCATTAATTTTCTTTGGAGTTTGCCCTCTGCTGCTATCGCCCTTGCGATATCGGTATGGTACTTCTGGAACGGGAATATGGTGCTTGGCGGCGGCCTCTTACTTATTGCAGTCACCACGCCGTTTATGAATAACTTTGGACTTTCAAAAAGTATATTCATTGGGAAAGGAGATTTTCAAACTCTCTTTCTCATGAACTTGCCGCGTAGCGCACTCTCGATTGCCGCACTCATACTCGCACTGTTTTTGACCAAAAACGTGCTCGTTATTCTCATTGTTTACTTTGTATCTAACTACATCGCAAGTTGGTCGGGCTACCGGTATGCGCTGCGCAAATTTGATATCAAAGATGATCCTACACACGTTGCCGAGACGGTTACCTACGGCAAACATTTAAGCGTCATGGGTACAATTTCGCAGATTATTGGCAACTTAGATCAACTTCTTTTGTTTCAATTTGTAGGTCCCGTAGCACTTGCTACCTATACCTTCTCGCTTGCACCTATTCGCGAGCTGCGTAACTTTTCAGACAACATTAATCCTCTTATATTCCCTAAATACGCAACCAAAACGGTTGAGGAGATGAAACAGACCGCACCACTGCGCATGAAGCAGATCTTCGTTGTCTCTGTTGCCGTGGGACTCATCTATATTGCCGCAGCACCCTACTTGTTTAAAATATTCTTTCCACAGTATATTGGTGCAGTTTTGGCGAGCCAAATCTTGGCACTTGGCCTCGTGTTTCAACCACGAAACATTGTGGAGATTATGTTTTATGCCCAAGGCAACGTGAACCTGCGCTATATCACGACCACCGTCTCGCAAGGCGCGCGCGTACTCTTGTGGATTGTCATGATCCCCCTTTGGGGTTTGATGGGCGCAGTGTGGGGAATACTTATTGCCGACGCGATTGGCGCCCTTACTCTATGGTGGGCGTACAAACAGATGCGATAAAAACAGAATGACCCACAGAGCGTGAGCCACTCCGTAGGTCTTTATGCGATTTTTTATTCTTCTTTTCCCTCTTTCGTGAACCAAATGATTGGTCTCTCCTCTGAAACTCCTATCTTCATAGCGTTGGCGAACCAGGGCGCTGCACCAATAGAAGAACTTTCAGGGTCATCACTTGTAAACACCTGTAAACCAACTTGTTTGTCTTTCTTCGACGCGATTGTCAAAAGATCATCTCTTTCGATCATGATTTGGAAGTTTTTGCCGTTGTAGACAGTTTCGGTTTCTGGATTCTCAATTTGTGTGGAGGAGCCAAAGGAGAATTTATTGATCAGCGCACTGTTACGAAACAAATATCCATGACCTATATTATTTTCCTTCCATTCTTCAAGATCAAGTAGTACTTTGTCGCCATTCTCAAAAAGTTTATGTGACACATGCGTTGGAAAGAGTATTGACCACCCTCCTTCGAGTTCAAGCCTCCACACCTCATGAGAAAGCCCGTCATCGATGTTACATACTCGTGCAAAAATGTTGAGAATGCCAGCCATGATGTCCTCCTGTTGCAGCGTTTCAACAAAGCGAATTCCGCCTGCTTTGTACCACAAAAATTATGATTTGGTCAATGTTCGACTTACGAAGTCGAACAAACTTCAAGGTTCAACCTTGATTAGGCGAAGGGGAGACTGTCTTTATAAAATCAGACACTTTCTTTGCATGTGCATCCCAGGTATATTTGTGAGATTCAAGAAGTGCTTTTTGCGCGCGGGAATTATCACTCAACGCTTGTTTAATTCCATCTGCCAAAGACTGTGAATCGTTTGGTTTAACCAAGACAGCTGTCTCGTCTGACAAAATCTCGCGCAAGGCTGGCAAGTCTGAAGCAACAATAGGATTGCCCGAGGCCATGTACTCAAACATTTTGAGTGGCGAATTGAAGATTTGAAGCCGTGCTCTCCATCGTGCCTCCTATAACTACCAAACACACATCGGGTACTAGGTGTGCTGCCTCTACTAACGTATTTACTCCCTTCCACCCATAGACATGTCCGGCATAGAGTGCCAAAGGACCTTGCGGAAGATGTAATTCTTTACGCAACGCGTCTTTTTGTCCTACATAAGCATTGGGATCTGTGGCGTTAGGCGCAACGATGGTAGGAATGTTGAGCGACTCTTTAAGTGCGTGTTCCGTGCCATAGCTATTGCACACCGCACCGAGCGCGGGGCGTACGCGAGCTGTACGTGATGGCTCCCAGTTGTGTGCATTGTATACACACTTGAAACCCTGACCACTTAAGTACGCAACCGCATCTGCGTCTCGTGTGTAAACTATTGAATCTGCCGGAAGTGTGAGTGCACGCAAGAACGACCAGTTCGTGAGCCAAAACGCCGTAGGGCCAAGGAATTTAACATAACGCATGGCATCAAAACTTTGCACCCGCTCAATATGAAAATTTGGTTCTAAACCGTAGTACTCGAAAGGATCTCCTTCGATCTTGTTGGTGCGCGTTGGGACATAGAGCGTCACCTTGTGTCCTAGTTTGGCAAGCTCACTACACACACGCATGATTTGATAACCATGCGCTTTCTCTGTTGGGATACGAGTATTTACTACATAGGCAATATTCATAAAATTTTGTCTTTTAGCAATGCCACTCCCTCGAGCCAAAACTCTTCACGCCTCGGGCCCGTGTAGTGCTTAGCAATTGTACTCTCGGTAACAGAAGGTTTAATGATATATGTCTCCTTAGGCAACACATCTACTGACCCGCCACGTGCAAGTATCCAAGCGTAGCCAGACTGCTCAATAAAGTGCGGCGCTGAATCTTGAATCACCGAGGATGCATACGCCTCTAAGTCTTTAAGTAAAAAATGTGAGCGCGGGTACGCAATGATACCCGAGTTAAGTAAGCGCAGGTCTTCACGTAATGAAGTGCCATCTTTAAATTTTGTTGACTCCTCGTTGGTGGGCCCACCGTATTGAAACGTTGTCTTTTGCATATGCAGTGCCACGAGCAACTCTTTAGGTTCTTTAAACCACAGGATGTCAGTGTCTAGGATTAGTGTGGTCGAATTTTCATCCGTAAACTGCGGATCAATAAGTTTAACAATGAGGATATGTTTTTTATGGTCACGGCGAAGTTGCAGTGCCGAAGGAGCAGCTTTGAGCCACAATGAAAGCCGCTCACTCGCCCAATCAAAATCTACTACCTCTGCGTGTGGGAGTAATCGTTCGACGAGCTTACGGTCAGCATGGGTAAACGACCCGTCTTCGTGAATATAGACTTTGCCCGACTGCGGTACTACTTGATACCAACTCCCCAGTGACCACAGCAACATATCTAAATCTCGGTGTGAGCAGAGAAGATGGATCGTATAGGTAAAATCACCGACCGGATTATCGAGTCGGTGAGTCACATGACGGATTTTGGGTTTGATAAAAAACTTATTGACGAGGTAATGCCAGTACCCGCCACGACGAAACACTATGATGCGATAATATGCAAACCACAGTTCTCGGTACCAGGAGCTTTTTTTGTAGTTAGGCATGGACTTTGAAAAGGAAAAACCGATGAGCAGGGTCATCAGCAAATTTTTGCATCTTAACTAATTCCAACCCTGCTTCGCGGGTCAAGGTGAGGAATTTGCTCACTTCAAAACCTTTTTTACCCAACTCCCAATAGTGTTCGCCGTTAAACACATGTGTCTGCCAAAAGAATGGGACTTGAAAAAATATCTCAATACGTGGCAAAAGCGGCAATTTAATAACTTGAGAGAACACATACCCAGGATGAGGAATGGAAATAACTGCATGCGACTTGGATACACGCACTATTTCTTTAAGCGCTGTGGGCACATCTTCGAACTTGATATGCTCTAAAATCTCGGCTGCAAGGGTGAGATCAAATTGTTTGTCGCCTACAGGCATTGAAGTAACCGAGCCTACTATGTTTGGTTTAAGATCCTCTGCTATATCTAGCGTGGTGACTTGAAAACCCCTTGAGCGCAACTCTCTTTCAACCACACCTGAACCTACGCCTATCTCTAAAACAGATTGCGGTTTAACACTCTCCACCAGTTTGAGTTGGTGAAAATAAGAGTTCCATCTGTCTTGGAACTTATATGCCTGCCCGCTGTAATGCTCGAGCGAGACCTGTGGTTGGTAATTCATTTGAGTATCTCTAGCATACGAGGAATAAGCCCCGAGAGCGAGTGGTGTGCTGCCACATAGCCTCTAAACGGGACACCCGAAGCCTGAGCCGCCTTCTCTATTGCCTCAACAAGGGTCAAGGGTGAGATGTTGGGCACAAAGAGCCCGTGAGGCTGCAGTATTTCTTTAAACGCCACATTGCTTGAAACCGCAGGCACACCCGCAGCAAAACCGTCGAGGACTGCTTTATCGAGACTGCCTGTTTCGCTTAAATTAATGTTGACGGTCGCTTGATTAAAGAGTTGCGGAATATCGCGGTAGGGCACGCTGCCTACAAATGTAACTGCTGTTACATACGGACGCTTAGATATCTCTTCTTTAAACGAACGTTCGTAGAGTTGATCGCGCGCGGTGACCGGCGCACCCACAACAGTGAAGGTGAATTGTCTGCCACGAGCAAAAAGAAGATCGAGCGCAGGCAAGATATCCATTGGCCTCTTGGTTGGCGAAATACGCCCCACCGTAACGATACGCAAATCTCCATTTGGTTCACCGTGTGGAGTAAAAAGTGAAAGATTGATACCGTGCCCCACCACATGTACCTTGCGCGAGTGAAGCCTAAAACTTTCCTTCGATGCGGTAAACACATGATTCACGAGAAGCACCGCCAAACGCAGGCGCAAGTTAACACTCTTGTGTACATACCAAAGCGCGATTGTTTTGCCCCACACTCTCCAAAGCAAACCACCCAGAAGCGCGTACTCGGGGTTCATATGTACAAACACGGTGTCATATTCGCTGCGCAAGCTGCTAAAAAGTTTGAGCGCGCGCCATGCGCGCGCTAAACGCCCAACGCCCTGCTCTTTGCCAAGCGAATGAACAGTGACATTGGCAGGCAGCACATGCTTGCCCTCTTGCAAACAAATAACAGTGACCGTCTCACAATGCTTAGCAAATTCTAAAAGCCATTCGTGGAAAAAACCTAATACAGGATCATTTTGGTCGACTATTTGCGTGCAGATTAAAAGTTTCATATAAGTGACTCTCTCCACGCCCTGACCCATTCGTCTGCAGTTGGTAAAGAAAGTTTTAAAGTGCCTCGAGTACCCTCGGCTAAAACCTGCCCAACCGCTGTACCCAGGTTAAACCTAGGTACAACTACAGCACCCGCTTCTTTCGCAATGCCTACATCGGGGGCTACTACTGGCACACCTGCAGCAAGGGCCTCTACAATAGAGGCCCCCCAACTCTCGTGTTTGGACGTACACAAAACTACTGAAGCGCGAGCAAGATAAGGAGCAGTATCCTGCCAGCCGGGAAATTCGGCCCCACCTTTTTGCTTTAGTTCTGCCTCCAAACTCCCTTTCCCTAACATAATCAATTTTGCTTCAGGGATTTGCTTAGCTACTTCGAGTGCAAGCAATGGATCTTTTTCGTCCTCGAATCTGCCTATCCAGAGAATGAGATTTTTTTCAGGAGTGCGCACAATGTTTTTAAATTTATTTAGATCTACATATACCGGCAGCACTTTAACGTTCGGATGTTTTATTTGGCTTTTAATTTTTTCTGAAACTACTCGCACACTATCTGCATGACGCAACACCACTTGTGCCATGAGATGCCGCGTGAGCGGCTGCGCATGAAGATCGGTGTGTACCTGCACATTAAATTTGGTTTTACATTTTTTAGCTACACCCCAGGCAAAAAACCCGCGCCAAAACGGATCTTGCACGGTAACTACATCAAAATGTCCTGGTGGAATAGTGGGAAAATAACTTCCCCGCCCCCAGTACACCACCTCAAGCGCATCTACAGCACTCTTTTGCAGCTCATAGCGCGGTGCAGCAGGGCCAAAGGTTTTGTCGCCGGTGATCATTAAAACCCTCATAGCAGTTGGATGAGCCTATCTACCGTCACACCTGCAGCAAAATGTTGCTCAACATGAAGTTTGGCAGCCGCGGCACGCACGCGAGCACCTTCGGGGTCAGCCTCAATATTTTTAAGTGCACGGTAGAGCGCTTCGTCGTTAAGCGGTGGAATGAGCATGCCGGTTTTGCCGTCTCTCC
>JAIFWM010000013.1 GCA_019661855.1 Candidatus Parcubacteria bacterium | reverse complement strand
GGAAGGAGAAAAAACCTTAGACACCGTTGGCTCAGACAAAATTTGATCAGGATGTGGGGTGGTAGAAACTGGTGGTACTGGAATTGCTGGCATCACCGGGGCCAGTGCGGGGGCTGGTGGCATTTTTGGAGTCTCTGGTTTGGGAAGATCTGCCACAGGAGCGACTGCTGGTAGGGCAGGAGCTGGAGCAGGAGGTGGTGGTGTAACTGGCGCTGGAGTAGGAGTTTCAGTTTTTATGGTGATAGGTAGAGCAGTTGCTAAAGCAGGTTTTGGTTCAATGCCAGTGCCAACTATTTTAGGTTCGACTTTGTTTGACTCATCTGTCTTTTTCATCCCCTCTCTGATTTTTGAAAAGAGTGCCTCGCTGACATCCTTAGCGATTGCATTTGCTGTAGTTACATCCACTTGCAATGTCTCCGTTAATTTTTTTGGAAAATCTTCCGCAATAGTCTCCCCCTTCATTACCTTTGCTGTCTCATGTTCTAGTGTGTCAAGTTGGTCTAAGTGCAGTTTATGTTTTCCGCCTAAATACGTTACTGTGCGAAGCATCTCATCGCTATACAAAATAGCTTTAACTTCTGGGGAGAGAGAATCATATTTTTTGGTTATTTCTTCTGGTGAATACATAATTTTTTTATTTTGCTTTAACAGTATTGGCAACTCTGTCTGCATGTGCTTTTGTATTACGCAAATGCTTATCTAGGTTGTTGAGTGCCTCAGTTGCATTATGTAGTTGATCGAGATCTTTGTGAAGTTCCGTATTGTCGGCTCCTGGAGCTGCAGCTCTAATTCTGGTTCGAACATTTGCCATCTGTGTGGAAACTTCCGTGCGCATTTGCGCTACTTCGGCTGCACTAACGATTTCGCCTTTTCTAGTTAGGTTTGCAGTATTAGGAGTTCTTACGGTTCTTAAGTTTGTGTCGAGTTTACGTAAGGTATCAGTAATAATTTTTTGAGACTTAAATATAGGTTCGGACATTTCGCGGATTGCTTCTTTTTGGGCCTCAGTGAATTTATCTATACTATCTACAGTCTTTTGTTGCGATTCGTCTAAAATCCAGCCAATTTTAGCTAGTTTGTCCGGATCAATTTGTTCATACTCACGTTTGCTAAAATTTTGAATACGAGAAATTTCTTTGTCAGAAAGTAGATGTGGAGTTTCTACAGCCTTTTCGACAATTTGTTTATTATCGCGATCGCGAAGGTTTGAGGTCATTTCTTTCTTTCTTGTATCAAGATATTCCTGGCGTTCTTTATAAGAAGAAGCAACGGTGCCAACAGAGGTCGCCTTCATTGGAGCAAGTACATTTTTACGCAAGCGATACCCAAGTGTCCCCCATACACCTTTTTCGTTAGCCCATTTGGTACCTGCTAACGATTTGTCCAGTGCTGCAGCTCCTGCCCCAGCGGTTCGACGATAGGTTGCACCTGCCATCCATCCCGGACCGTATTTAACTGCTCCTTTAAACCATCCTCCCGCTCGGTTACCCATATTGCTTGCAAATTCTGCACCCATGACACCAATTGAGTCGGCAACTTTCATACCGATATAGAGGAGTGAAATAATAAATCCTAGACGTATCGCTATGTTTGCAATAACTGCACCTAACCACACGAAGAAATTTGGATTCGCTCCACCACTGCTAAGTGAGTTAATACTAGTAAAAATGTCTCCTACCAGACAACCTGAAGGTGCAACTCCCGCACTTCCAACAGGAGGACAGTTCCCCAACTGCTTTAAAACTACCGTAAGAATCAGGAAGATAAACATAAAAACAATCGGATACAAAGAATATGAAACAAGAACGTCACGCCACTGGTTAAACCAACTTCTGGTTTGAGGTAAGGTGGCGGCAATAAATGCCAAAGGTGATGCGATGATAACCAGCCATAACACTACAACTCGCATCAAAAATTTGACGCCATTGACTACAAAAGCAATAGTCAACATCCAAAGCAGTATCGCAGCAGCCACATATATGAAAGTGAGTGTAATGAAAGTAGTAAACCCGCTCGGCTTTCCCTGCATATATTTTTGAAAGGAGCCAGTGCTAAAAAGATTTTGTACCTGCAAAACATTCATTATTGATGCGGTTAGGTCTTTAGCGTCAGACTTAGCGAGTCCACTACCACTTGCAGCGAGGCTTCCTAACACACCGGTGGCAGTGGTTACATTTGCTAGGGATTTGCTTAACGGGTCAGCTTCTATAGCGTTATAGAATTGAATGGCGAATATATTACTCATATCAATAACAACACGGGTAATAAAAAAGCTGAAGTTAATGATAAGTGCGATAAATATCACCCCCACTAGCAAGCGCATGGTGCCCGCCGTTTCGGCATTGAGCATGACCGTGAATGCTATAAATACAAGAATCAAGATAAAGAACAAGTTCGCAATGTCGCGCGCCACGGTCCATCCGCCGTTTATAAACTGCAATGCATAGGAGAAGCCATTTAAAGATATAGCTACAGCAAAGTTAAAAAACATTGCCGAAACGTAAGCAAAAGCACTTCCGATACCCACCGTCACCACATAAATTACGTTTGTAAGACAAAGTGCAATAGTATTGGTGACACTGCCTGCACCGTTAAGACAACCTATGTCGTCGCCAGCAGTCAAAGCATTAAATGTTTCATTTACACGTGTATTAGGGTTTGAAAATGAACATCCACCACCAAAAACCCCATTCCAGGTGCCTCCTTTTGCTCGACATTCGTCGGGACCTGTTGCAACTGCGCTGATAATCCCTACTGGCAATGTAGTAGAAATCGTAGGTGAAACCTGAGCGTGTGCCGTTAATGGACCAAAGGGGCTGATTACCGACATGATGATTACAAATCCCAAAATTGGTTTCGCAAAGACCTGAAGAAGTTTTTGAAATCGCGTACGCTTCATATTAAGATCCACGGCACTGATTCATCTGTGCGTTAGCTTGATTGTTGAGAGTTGTCATGTCAGCTTGGAGTGTCTGGCGATCTTGGAGTGCACTAGTTACGTCTGCTGCCAAAATGAAGTCTCCGTTTGCTTTGGCGGTGTTAAAACTATTTTGCACTGCACTGATGCCAGCTGCGTTAGTGGCAAGCGAAAGTTCAGTCTGAAAGTCTTGCAGCTCGGCAATGACTTCGTTGGCCGTAGTTATTTGAGCGTTAAGTAAGTCAATGCGATGTTGTAGTGAGTCTATTTGTCCTTGTGCCGCAGTTGCTGATGACGAATTTCCTTTATCAGTCCAGCAGTTAAATACGTCATTAAAGTTGTCTTGTACTTGCTGCACATCGTTTATTGCTCCTTGTTTTATAGAGCCAAACTGCTGTGCAGCATTTACTGCAGACTGCATCTCGTTTAAGAGTGCTTGTGCCTGAGCCATAGCTGCTTGGAGAGCTGGGTCAGAGCTTACCGTACTGTTTTGTGCTAAGCCTCCCATGAGTGCGCGGCTCATAAGTTGGGTAACCAACGCGTTGATAATTTGGTCTAAGCTATTTCCTAACCCTAGTTGGTCGGTACCGGCACCAAGTTGTTTGTCGATTGCGCGCGCTACCGTAGTACCTGGGGTCACTATAATTTCGCGACAGCCAATTGGCTTCCCATCTCCACCAAAGCCAGTACACTGCGTTTGTTTGGTAACTGGCAAGAAGCCTTGACCTTGCTGGAGGCGCTGACTTTGTTCCAACACTTTTTGCGCTTGGTAGTTACCCAAACTAATTTGCCCAGCAACGTATGAGCCGTAGGGGTTGTTAAGTGGCATAGTAGTAAAGCCTAAGAATCCTCCCCACCCTCCAGCCCCGAAGTTGCCGTTCTGAAATGAATTTACATTTTTTATGATTGAAGAGAGTGAGCAGGATGCTGCGTTACGGTTGGCATAGGCTTGCGCAATAGCAACGCGTATCTGCGCTTTAAAGTTAGTGCAGAGAAACGCTAAACCAGATCCACGAATAAACTCCCCTGCTGCTTGGTCTGCTACATTGGTGAAAAATTGTTGGAAGTTTTGTACAAAGCCTGGTTTACCGTTAAACCCAGAGTTAATCCAGTTCACAATGCTTGCGGTCATTTGTTGGAGCGCCACTTTTGCGATGGTATTTAAAATGCAAGAAGCAAAACTACGGTTTTGATCTGCAGTAGAGTTTCCTGCTTGTACCACTGACGCCCCAGCGGTCCATCCGAAGGTTGGGTTACCCACCGGTGTCCCTGCTGTTCCGGCTGCGACGAGTCCTGTCGCGGTTACCCCTGCAGTACCTCGTGCTCCTGTTGCAAATAATTCCTTTGCGCCGCATGAAATTGCTCCAGCAATGCCTGCTCCAAGAAGCGCGGTACCTAAACCAATACCACCCGTGCCGCTGCCTGTTGAGATAAGATTAGGGAGTCCGCCGTTTGCACCATTAAGTTGATTAATTTCAGAGGGAGTAAACACGCGGCCAGAGCCCGAGAGTGCACCGCCAGTGCCGCCGGGAACCCAGGTGACTCCCTGCACACCTGAAAAACTCGAACTCGAATTAACACCAACGACACCATTCATCGTAGTGCCCACACCAGTAGTGACTCCGCTGCCACCCGAGCTTGCACCACCAGTTCCACCTGACGTACTTCCGCTACCGGGGAGTTGAGTACCTAAGTTAGTGCCGGAGCCAGCACCAGAACTATTGCCTAAAGAGCGGTTACCTGCCGAGCCAAAATCTCCAGTATTATTTCCATCTTGTTGCTTGGGGCCAAAAAAGAGCCAGATCAGTGCCAAGAGTGCAAAAATCACCAGTGCAAGAACGACTACATAAAAAATTTTCTTGATCATTGTAACTGCGCAGAAATAAGGCCGCTCCAAGCGCTGCCCGGTTCGTCCTTAGTAAAAAGTATAGCGTTTTTACTAAGCTCCTGCGCCAGAGTTGTAAACACACGCCCTACTTCATCACTGTGAGATTGAAAACTTTGCAATGCTGAAAGGCTGCGTATCGGGTCGGTAAACACGGTGCCAATGTCTCCATACAAGGTTGAGATATGTGCGAGGTCGTTTATAAGTTGTAAGTGCAGTGGCGCAAGCGTTTGAGGTACCGGAGTGGCAATAAGTTCGGCTACCAATGCCTCGTATTCCTTCTGAATGCGAGGAAGACCATCTAAATATGACTTATCTCCTGAGTCAGTGGCCATGCCCACAGTGACAAAGGTTCTCTGTGGCTGCGTGTCTGGGTGTTTTGATAGTGCAGTTATGACAGCGTTGCCATAGGTGTGCATCGCATCAAGACCAGGAGCGGCAATAGTAAGTTGTGCCGAAGTATACTGTTTTACCTTCGCAGTCGAGGGTAAATACTGTTTTGCCTGCTCGATAAGTTGCTCCTGAGTTGGAATATCGTCCCCTAAACCTTGGGATTTGGCCGCAGAGAGGTTAACAAGCAGGGTGCGGCCTATCGTGTCAGTAATGTTGGCGTCCTCAGCAGCATTTAAAAAAGCTGAGACACTTTCATCGCTGGGTGCTTCAGGGAGCGAGTAGGAGGGATCCTGAGATTGAATTTCAGCCAAAGTACGGTCCCAGTCCTCGTCTTGTTTACCCGTAGACCCTACAGGGTTAAGCGCAGCATTTGAAGGTTTAGTAACAAGTTGTGCGCCATATATTAACCCTGCAGAGACAAAGAGAGACCCTACCAGCAATACAAATTGAGCGCTCGGCAAGTATGCGCGGGGAGGCATATCTATAGTATACTCGCCTTTTTTGTTATTTTGCCGCCAAATCTAACCAATTATTGAGTGACAAATCCTCTGCGCGAGCTTGAGGCGAAACCTGAACACTTCCCAAATCTATTTTAAGGTTATTTTTGAGCTGTTTGCGCTTTTTTCCGAAGCCTTTCTTCACTAATTCGAAAAATTTTGCCTCGTGCGCAGCATTTTTGAGGTGTTTGCGGGAAATATTTTCAATAAGCAATATTGCAGAGTCGACTTTAGGGGCCGGCACGAAGGCTCCGCTAGGTACTGTCTTAATATATTTTGGTGTTCCGTAGACTTTGATAGACAGTGAGAGGATGGATTCCTTTTTTGAACGAGCAATGCGTTCGGCAACCTCTTTTTGTACCAAAAATACCAGACGTTTAGGCTGAACTGGGGTGGTGAGAAATTTTTTAAACAAGGCTCCCGTGATGTAGTACGGAATATTTCCGACTACTTTGTAGTTGGAGAGTTGAGAGGTATCAAACAGAAGTGCGTCGCCCTCGAGTACGGCGAAATTTTTTTGAAATTTCGCGCGCAACCCCTCTATCAGACGCGAATCTTTTTCAAGTGCGACCACATGAGCGCCCCGCTTAAGTAACTCCTCGGTTAATGCTCCTTCACCAGGGCCAATCTCAAGCACGGTCTCCCCTTTTTTAATTTCAAGCGCATCAGCGATTAGCTGCACATAATGCGGAGAATTTAAAAAATGTTGGCCTAAAGATTTTTTCTTTTGCATGTTTAGTCTAGATAAATGGTGCGACCAAGACGCTCTGGTGCTTCGAGCTCGATCAGGTGCTGTGGTAAGTCGCTTAAAAACTGCGAAGGCAGGGTGGCGTTTTTGGACCCAAAGACAGTGCGATACGCCGCATAGCTTACATAAATTTTTTGCTCTGCGCGAGTGAGTGCTACGTACATAAGTCTGCGCTCCTCTTCTCTGTCGTGTTCCCCCTCGCCTTCGCGTTCGTAGGGAAACAACCCCTCTTCGAGTCCCACAATGAACACGTGCGGAAATTCTAACCCTTTTGCCGCGTGCACCGTCATGAGTCGTACCGCGTTTGAACTTTCTTTAAGTGTATCTTGGTCACTTTGCAATGCTGCAGACTCTAAAAATTCTTCTATATGTTCAAACCGGCTCGCGAGCGAGACCAATTCACGCAAATTTTCTTGTCGTTCCTTCCCTTCTGTTTTGTCTTCTTTGAGGAGTGTTTCTATACCTGTTTCGGCAATCACAAAAGGTAAAAGTTTTGCAGGTGGAAGTGATTCTGTTGCATCTTTAATTTTTGCAAGAAGACGCTTAAATGAGGCGACCTTTACTCCTGTTGCGCCTCCGATTGGTTTGCCACTGAGCATTGCAAGCAACGTGACTTTGCCAATGCCACGAGGTGGTACGTTAGCTACACGCGCAATATCCGGCGCAGTTTCATAGAGCGCAGCCCGTACAAAGGAGATGACATCTTTAACTTCTTTTCGTTCAAAAAAGCGTGTCCCAAGCACTTGGTGTGGAATTTCGGCTCCAAGAAACGCCTCTTCAAGGGCACGTGATTGAAAGTTGGCTCGGTAAAGCACCGCAAAGTCCTTGGGTTGTTTTTTTTCGCCCTGTATAAGCTCACGCACTTTGCGAACGACAAACAGAGCTTCGTCTAACTCATCAAATGCTTGGTAAAGCGAGAGCAATGCTCCCTCAGGATTTTTAGTAAAGAGATTTTTTTCGCGTCGGTACACATTTTTAGCAATAATATCGTTAGCTGCTGCTAAAATGTTTTGGGTCGAACGGTAATTTTCTTCAAGCAAAACAATTTTTGCACCAGGAAACTTCTTTTCAAACGATAAAATATTGGCAATTTGGGCTCCTCGCCAGCCATAAATAGTTTGATCAATATCTCCAACGGCACAGATATTTTTTTGTGGGCTTATTAAAAGCTCCGCAAGTTTAGCCTGTACCGCATTGGTGTCTTGGTACTCGTCTATGTGCATATAAGGCCAACGAGTTTGGTAGCGTGTGCGCACCTCTTCGTTGCTTTGCAAAAATCTTGTAGCGCGCAAGAGTAAGTCATCAAAGTCGAGTGCTTGGTCTTTGGTGAGAGCTTGGTCATAGGCCCGCCATACTGCTGCTATCGTGCGGTCGCGCGATGTTTCAGCTGATACCTCAAACTCTTCGGCCATAATCCCTTCTCCTTTCATGCGCGAAATTGCACCAAGTACTGCACCAGGAGAAAGTGATTCAGCCCCCGTAGATTTGAGCGCTTCTTTTATTGTGCGCAAAGAGTCAGCGCGGTCGTAGATAGCAGGGAAACGTTTAAATCCAAACAGACGATAGTTTTCTTTAATGATGGTGAGCCCGAGTGAATGAAAGGTAGACACAAATGGCACGTGCCCATCGGTCAAATGATGTTTGATACGTTCGCGCATCTCACCAGCTGCTTTGTTAGTAAACGTAATAGCTAAAATTTGTTCAGGAGCAACACCTTTGTGAATTATTTCTAAAATACGCTGCACAATAACGCGCGTCTTCCCTGCCCCTGCCCCTGCAAGTATAAGGAGTGGCCCTTCGGTATGAGAGACTGCTTCTTGTTGAGCGGAGTTAAGTTGCACTCACGCAGTATACCTTTTAGGAGTCAGAACGGCGAAAAAGTCGCAAGAACGATTGCAAGATCCCTTTCTTTTGTGTCTGCGGATGTGGTATTTGGTGGACTGGTTCGGTCGATCTTGTAAGAAAGGCCGGAGGCTTGCGGGTAGCTTGTTCCTTAGCGACAGCCGCTTCTAGTTCCTTAAATCTTTCTTCTTCCATGTTTTGGACACGCATGTCGTTTGGGTTAGTTGAAAGGTCTGCCTGCAGTATGCCCTCTTTTCGTTTTTGTATCACCCGTTCCATGTGTTCTAACTCCTGATCTGTCCATTCGCTTGTTGGAATAAGTAAAGCGCTTTTCTTTTCGATTTTTTCTTCTACTACTGCAGAAAATGTTTCTTCTTTTTTTGTAACCGGAGGAAGCACTTCGGTGCGGACTCTCCTAACTCTGCGGGGTTTTTCAGGGGTAGTTTGTGGGACTTCAATTTTTGGCGCTGCCGTCTTACGGATAGGGGTTCTGGTAATGCGTTTTGCTGGGGTTCGACGTGCAGTTTGAGGAGTTTCTATAGTTGGTGCCCGTTCCATGCCAACCATTATAGTCCTTTTCGACTATCCACAGGCGCCAAACGAAGTAGTTGACCGTTAGGCCTCAACTTCGGTACACTAGTGTTTGTACCGGATGAATTGAATATGAAATGGCTCCATTAAGCCATTTTATTGCCGAAAAGACTGCAGGTTTCCTCAAAAACGCTTATAAATTCGGATCAAAAAGACCCTTCTTCGACTGTTGAGCCGTTTTTAGCGAAGAAGGCTAAAAAATCGTTATTTTACAAGCTTGCTGTGGTGGGGTGCGCTTTCGCTATATCTGCGCCCCTCTTGGCACAAGCAGCTTTCTTCTCAATCAACAACTTTTTTCACGGAAATCAATCCCAAGCCGCAGGCACCCCTCTTAACTCGCAAACGATGCCGCTCTTGGCTCCCGCTAATAATATTGACCCTCATCCACCGGTTGGAGGAGCTGATATAACTGTAGTAGACGGTTCAGCGCTCCTCGCTGAGTCGACCCCATCAGTAGACTCTTCAGAATTAGAGCACCCAGCATCCTCCCAAATTAGCGTTCACGTAGTGCGCGAGGGTGAAACTCTCTCGGAGATTGCCTCGATGTATGGAGTTAAGATCAACACGATCATTTGGGCTAACGACATTCAAGGTCGTTACATTCATCCAGGGCAAGAACTTATTATCTTGCCTATCACTGGCGTGCGTCACACAGTGGCTTCGGGAGAAACGCTCGCCTCTATCGTAAAGAAGTACAAAGGTGACTTAAATGAGACCGCCCAATATAACGAAATCGCTACCAATGCTGACTTGGCAGTAGGAACGATCATTATTATTCCCGATGGTGTTGTTGCACCTGCCCCAACTGCATCCGGAGTAACTGCTCCGGTGCGAAGCGTTGGTGGTGGAGCTGCAGCTGCAGGCTACTATATGTGGCCCGTACCAGGGGGAGTACTTACTCAAGGTCTTCACGGCTTTAATGGTGTTGATATTGGTGCCCACAGCGGTATTGGCACAGCCATAGTCGCCGCTGCCGATGGTACGGTGATTGTTGCTAAATCAGGTGGATACAACGGAGGCTACGGCTCGTATGTAGTACTACAACACAGCAATGGCACCCAAACACTCTATGCACACGCCAGTCAGGTTTTGGTTACCGTTGGTGACCAAGTGAGCCGCGGACAAACTATTGAGCGCATGGGTATGACTGGTAAAGCAACCGGACCCCACGTCCACTTTGAAGTTCGCGGCGCTGCAAACCCATTTCGATAAAAATAGGCTAATTAATTTTTCTTCTCGCGGTACTGAAGTGCTTCGAGAATGTGAGACTGAGAAATATCAGCGGCTCCTTCAAGATCAGCAATAGTGCGTGCAACTTTAATGACACGATGAAAGGCGCGCGGAGAAAGTGCCAAGCGCTCCCCTGCTTTTTCAAGCGTTGTGCGAACCTCGGGTGTAAGTGGTACAAGATCGTCAAGATCACGAGGGCTGAGTTCGCTATTTAAATGCCCTCGCTTTTTTTGCATCGCTCGAGCTTGAGCGATTTTTTCGCGAGCGGACTTAGTTTCGGTGCCTTCTCGGTTTCGTTTGCCAAGCTCCCCTAACTCAACGGGGCCCATCTCGCTCCACAGGTCAATGCGGTCTGCTATTGGCCCCGACATTTTGCGGCGGTACTTTTCAAGCAGCGAGCCGCTGCATACGCAAGCTATTTCAGGATGGCCATAGTTGCCACAGGGGCAGGGATTCATTGCTGCCACTAAAATAAACTGAGCCGGAAAGACGGCAGTACCTTTTGCACGTGCGATAGTAATAACTCTGTCTTCAAGGGGTTGGCGCATTGCTTCGATGACACGACGATCAAACTCAGGAAATTCGTCTAAGAAAAGTACACCCCGATGTGCGAGTGTTGCTTCGCCGGGGCGTGGGTTAGTGCCACCGCCAACGATCGAAACATATGACGAAGTATGGTGTGGTGCCCGAAACGGCGGGTTTGTAAGTAGTTGGCCTTGAAGCACCCCAGCAACTGAATGGATACTATTTACCTCGAGCATCTGGTCGAAGTCTAAGTGCGGCAAAATTGAAGCGAGTGCTCGCGCGAGCATAGTTTTGCCCGTGCCTGGTGGTCCAGAGAGTCCAAGGTTGTGTCCTCCTGCAGCGGCTATGACCGCGCCGCGCTTGGCGGCCTCTTGGCCGCGGATATCCTCGAAGGCAAATTGTGTCTGCGCCTCTTTTGTCTCTACGATAGTTTGTGGAACTTTAATTAAATCTTTTTTCTCTGTTTTGTCTCCTTGAGTCCTTTTGATATTTAAAAAATCAATCACCTCTTTTAAAGTTTTTGCACTATAAATAGTAATGCCGGGCACGAGCGCTGCCTCGCGAGCGTTTTCCTCTGGCACGATAACAAATTTCCTGCCTTCTTTTTTCGCATAGGCAACAAGTGGTAAAACTCCGCGCACAGGAAGCAAGCGTCCATCGAGTGAGAGTTCACCAATGAAAAGATACGGGTTTGGATCAAAGCGAATGTCCCCCGCCGCGAGTAAATAGGAAAGTGCAATAGGAAGGTCAAACACAGGACCCTCCTTTTTAATATCTGCGGGTGAGAGTGAGACAACTATCTTTTGGTTGCGTGTTTTAGGCGAGTCATAACCGGAGTGTTTAATAGCGGCGCTAATGCGGTCCTTTGACTCTTCCACCGACTTGTCTGGTAACCCCACCAAGGTAAAGGCGTGAAGCCCTTTAGAGAGGTCTGTCTCTATAGAGACGAGGTAAGGTAAGAGAATATTAGTCTGAGCTCCGTATACCCGCGCGTATTGCATGCGCCGGTAGTATGAACTCTACATATGCTTCTTGCAAGTGCTACCAGGAGTAGCTCACAGTACCAGTATTGGTCGAGAGTTTAACGACCGCTAAGCCGTTAACACTAAAGGTTTGGAAAGGGACATTTTTCTTAAGCACCAGTATGCCTGTTTTGTTTTTGACTTTGTCATAGATCGCCTGTACAGCAAATTGATTGTCAGCTACTACCGTCTGGCTCACGAGTATCTGGGTGGTATCCCAAGCATAGCCAAACGAAGATGGCAGTGTAGTGGTAGCAGTAGAGTCATATTTAATGCTCGTCATACGTGCGAGTGTGACAATCTTGCCATTGAATGTTTTTGAGAAGGTGAGCTTGGTAGTGTGACCTGCTTGGTCGGTTAGAATGTAAACATTGTTCGCATCTTTGGTAACGGTAACGGCGCCTTGTGCGTCAGTGCCTACAACTTGGACATCCTTAAGTGAGAGGCTCGCACTCACCACTGCTTCGGGAGCAGTGAGATCAATTTTAATTGTTTGAGTTTTAATTGCCTCGGTGTTACCAAAAAAGTCGACAGAGTAGTACATGAGTGTGTGGGTTCCTTCCGCGGTAACAGCAATTGGATTTATATACACTTGCTGTACGCCACCGTCGAGTGAGTAATAGGTTTTATCTACCCCTACTCCACCTGCATTGTCTGTGGCACTGAGGGCTACAGATGTGTTGCCTAAGTACCAACCATTTGTTCCTGCTGGTCCTGTTACATTTGCAACTGTAATTGGTGCAATGGTGTCAGAAACAGTTGAGCCATTAATGACAGTAGTGCGATCAGTTGAGCCGTCCCCATTAGAGTCGATATTTAATTTTACTTGAGTTGGTTCAACAACGTAGCTATATACGCTTGAGGCACTTGAATTTTTACCAGTGATATCAATGATATGATCGGTGCCATTTTGCACTAGATCGATTTGGAAGGTGTAAGCTCCAGTTGAAGATCCAACTGCGACGGTTGTGTCATCTGCGCTGATAAATACGGTAGATCCCGGAACCTCTCCTTTAACGTAGCCCGATGTTTCCCATTTAAGGAAGGTGGCTGTGTTGCCTGTTGGAGTTATATGCAAGTGAAGATTTTGATCCAAATTTCCTTGAAACACCATCTCCGGTTCAGAGGTTTCCCCAGGGATGGAGTTGATTAAAGGACGACTGGTAAGCCCTGGTTCGTCTGTCAATATAAATGCTGCGCGTGCATACAGCATAGATGCAAGGTGCAGACGTGCAGATTCGAAGTTGTAACTCGAAACTG
>JAIFWM010000012.1 GCA_019661855.1 Candidatus Parcubacteria bacterium | reverse complement strand
GGGAACTTGAAAAGACTTCACGTTCACGTATTCCCATGCAAGACATTCGTTCTGCCACCAAACCATATGCACAAGCTGCGTAACATACTCGTCATAAGTTTTTTACTCTTGCCTACGCTGGCACAAGCACAGCTTGTACCTGACCCAGTGCAATTTATTGTGGCGCCCGAAATTCCCGGGCCCAACGAAAAAACAACTATTCAGGTCCAAGGTGTCGGCTCATTCTTAGGCGATGCTACTATCACTTGGCGCGAAAATGGCAAAGTCATGCTCACCGGAGCAGGGGAGCGCACCTATTCATTCACCACGGGAGCTCTTGGCACTCAAACAAGTGTCACGGTGAGTATCAACTCTCAAACTCAAGGACTTATTGAAAAAAGTTTTCTCTTTCGCCCCTCTGTTGTTAACTTAATTTGGGAGGCAGATACAACTTCACCACTCTTTTATCGCGGCAAAACTTTTTACACTCCCGGTGCACAAGTAAAAATAGTGGCGTTTCCTACGGTCATAGTGAGTGGCACACGTGTTTCAAACAGCAGTCTCTCCTTTCAGTGGTCACACAACGACGACCCCCTCCCAGTTCAGTCTGGACTCGGGCGAAATATACTAAATATCGCTGGTGATGAACTCCAAACGAGTGAAAATATAGCTCTCGATGTGTATCTAGGTGGTGCGCGCGTTGCCCACGGCACCTTAGAAATACCTGCTTCAAATCCTGCATTACTGCTCTATAGCCGTGACCCTCTGCGTGGAGAGATGTTGGACGTGTCACTTCCCAATGCTATTTCGTTGAATAGTGCAGAAATAACCATCCAAGCAGAGCCATACTTCTTTTCTAAATCTAGCGTCAAAGCAGGACTACTCCAATACACATGGGAGTTAAATAACCAAGAGATCACTGGTCCAGAATCAGCGAACGGGCTCCTTACCTTGCGTCAAACAGGGCAGGGTGGCGGCGGGGCCACCGTAGGAGTAAGTTTGCAAAATAACGATCCGGACGGACTCGTACAAACTGCCGAAACGGCTTTGCAAATTCTATTTGGAAGTAACAGCAGCAGTATTTTTGGCCTATGAAAAAACTATTACTCATCTCAACACTTTTCTTACTATTCGCGGGGGTTGCCTACGCACAAAACCAGTATACCGACGTGTTTGGGAGTGGCTCAGCTGTTTTTAGCCCAACGAACTATGGCAGCTGGTCAGCCTATAGTCTCACCAACTACACCGGATTTTCTCCGGCACAAAATCAACAACTCCAACAAAATGCTTCTCTCAATGGCACTAACCCATGTACGCCGGGAAACAGCGCAACAACCCGCCAAGGGAATCTTTCGTATTGTCCTCTTGAACCACTCTATCCGATGGAACAGCTAGATATAAATAGTACCAATAGCTTTCCACGACTTATCGACACTGCATTTAAAATTCTGATCGCACTCGGCGCCCTTATTGCGGTAGTGACCATGGTGATCGGCGGTGTGATGTACATGACCACCGAGGTTACCCACACCAAAGACGCAGCCCGCCACCGGATGTTGAGTTCAGTGTATGGACTCGTTTTGCTTGCTGCATCATTTTTGATACTTAATACCATTAATCCTCAGCTGACGTTTATTAAATTACAACCCGGCATTATTACCGGGCAACAACCAAACACCAACAATACAGGTTTGCCTATCACCACTCAAATACCTCCTACCCAAACAGATTTTAATAATTGCCAACAGCAATTAGGAGTTATACAAATGCAACCAAACGGGTCTTGGTCTTGCAGCTTTTCTCTTTAAATATGAGTATTAAACTAATTATCGCCACTGTGCTCATAGTTATCGCAACTGTCACTGGCGTTTGGTATGTATTTATCCGCCCCACGTCATCGCTTGTAAGTACTGCCCCTACCAGCGTTAACTTTGGCAATGCCGACGAACGCCCGGGAGTAGGGAGTAGCACTGCGGACCTTCCTACCAACACCAACGAGCCCATTAATGCTTCGCAGTACAACTTAAACGACAAAATCTTCCAACTAGCTCCAGGACCTGTGGCAAGTGTCACCCTCATTCAAACATTTCATCCCACAACAACACTGGCACGCTTTATCAAAGCAGATACTGGTCGCGTGTTTGATCTTCCGCTCGATGTTCCTGGCGCATTGCCCCGAGCAGTTTCTAACACTACTATCCCTGGTATTCAACGCGTCTGGTGGCTACCACAAGGAAGTGGAGCAATTGTTCAATATGAGAATGAGGCTCACTTACGAAAAACTCTCTATATCGGATTATTAAATGCAACAACCACGCTTAACAGCGCAGCTAACCCACAGCCCACTAAGATTCAATATCTCCCAGACAATATTGCAGACTTGAGCATATCTCCAGACGGCAAGCAGGTAACCTATCTATTAACTACTGCCAATGGCTCAGACGGATACTTAGCTAATTTCGATGGCTCGTCTGCTCGAAAAATCTACTTTGTCCCCCTTTCACAAGTACTCGTCTCTTGGCCGGCTCCAAATACTCTCCTTCTGCAAACCAAGGTAGGTACCGGCTTACTGGGTGCAGCATTCTCAGTTGATGTTAAAACTGGCTCAGTAAGTTCACTTTTCTTTGCCAATGCTCTGCAAGCGCTAGCAGACCGTTCATTCTCCCGCGTTATATATCAAACTAACCTTACCGACGGCACACGCGTAACATATGTGCATGACCTAGCGCGCAATAAAGATACAGGTTTATCACTAAGCCCTATTCCCGAAAAATGTGTGTGGGCCACGCAAGCAACATCAACTCTTTATTGCGCAGCACCGATGCAATATGTACCACCGAACTACCTTGATCTTTGGCATGCAGGAGTAGGGAGTGCTGCAGATAGTCTACTATCTTTCAATATTGGAACCGGGGCGTCGCTAATTCTTGCAACACCAGGCACCGACGGAGGCGCAGCTTCAGATATGATAGAACTCGCTCCATCAGGAGACAACCATTATCTCTCGTTCGTGCGAAAAGGAGACCGCACACTCTGGGGCATTAGATTACAGTAGTAGTTTTAGTTCCCGGAGCATACTTAAGCACAATATGGCGAAACTTTCCTTCGCCCGCTGACTCAGTTTTTATTTCAGGATCCTCTGCAAATAGTTCATGCACCACTAACCGTTCATACGGACTCATAGGGCTCATTTCGACATCATGTTTAAAGAGACGAGCGCGCTGTGCGAGCATTCGAGCATTGGCGCGCACTGCCTCCATGCGTTCTTCGTGATAACCATTTACATCAATTAAAAAATTTGCAGACTCTTCACCGTATTTAGTTTCAACCAAACGACGCGCAACTGTGTTCAATGAGCGCAAATGATCGCCGTGCGGGCCAATAAGACGTTTAGAATCTTGTGAGCGCACCTCAACTACCGTGCGGTGTCCTTCTCGCAGCGTGATCTCATCAACTTCCAACTCGAGTAGCGAGAGAATTTCTGTAACGAGTGTCACTAATGGGGCAGCCATATAGGCACTATAAACTATAGAGCCGTGCCCGAAAACTTGACGCACCCCTTTATTGATTAGCTATTGGTTTTTAGACTGAAATTGGCGTCGAATAAGCCATTCTTGACCAATGGAGACAAGGTTACTCACCGTAAAGTAAAGCCCGACACCAGCAGGAAGCGTATAGGCAATAACTGAAATAAAGACTGGCATGAAATAAAGCATCATATTGTTCTGCATTCTCATAGCGGCAGCACGCTCGGGAGAATTCGGAGTACCTGTATTGGTGCGCATGACCGTAAGACGAATGGCAACATACTGTGTAACACCAACAATAAGTGCCAAAATTATATTGTGCGGAGTGAGGAGATTAACCCCAAAGAAGTTAGTACCTACGGCATTGGGTACCGACACAAACGAGTAGAGAAGGTTAGGATCAATAGTAGGAAATCCTTCGCGAAAAAGAGCAAAGTAGAGCGCAATAATGAGAACAAATTGCACTATAAGAGCCAAAAATCCTGCAAATGGTCGGACATTGTGCTTTTTCATTAAGCCCATGCGCTGTTTCGCCAATTCCTGAGGATTATCTTTATATTTATCTGTTATGAGATCAAGTTCACCTTGCATAGCTTGCATAGCCATTTGGGTGCGGATAGAGGCAGTAAAAATAGGGTAGAGGATAATGCGCATTAAAAGCGTCACAATAATGATAGCCAGACCCAAGTCACCACTCGGCAAAAATCCGAGTAAATATACAAACAGGTTATAGATAGGCTGAATGAAAAGAGTAGTAAACATAAGTTTAAAGTGATCCTATGAGAGACTGAACCTCAGTGCGAAGGGTAGGGGCGAGAGGTGAGGAGGGGCGTTTTTGAATAAACAGCACAGCTTGCGCATGAAATGAGGGAGCAAGTTCCCGAAGTGCATTGTACGCAGCCCTACGAAGCCGATTCCTCTCAGTGGCAGTGCGTGCTATTGATTTTGACACAACAATGGCAGCTCGAAAAGTGGGGCTCTGCATGTATTTAAGAGACACATGAGGCGCCGCAGCAGAGCGCAGCGACTTACCACTCTTTATAATTTGGCGAACTTCAGATGCCCGGAGGCGAGCTCCGTGAGAGAGCATAAAAAATTATGCAGAAAGGCGTGCACGACCCTTACGACGACGGCGTTGCAGTGTTTTACGACCCCCTGCAGTGCTTACGCGCTTCAGAAATCCATGTGAGCGTCCGCGCTTACGTTTCTTAGGTTGGTATGTTTGTGACATTTGTCAAATATACCCTATCCCCATGTTTTCCACAAATTATAAACAAAATGAGCGTTTTTGACGGAGGCCTCATGTGGGCGTATTCTGACTGGTGCTACTTAACTCTATGACAACCACGAAAGAACTTTGGGAAAATGCGTTAGTTGAGCTCGAACTCACCATATCGCGACCAAATTTTAATACGTGGTTCAAAGACACTCATGTAGTACGTGTTGAGGAAGGCACAGTGTATCTTGGAGTTCCTTCACAGTTTGCGCGTGACTGGCTGTCGACAAAATTTCATAAAGATATTTTGCGTTCGTTGCGAGGACTCTCTGAAAATGTACGCGCAGTTGAGTATGTTATCTCCCGCGGAGCTAAAAAAACTGAGGAGGTGAGACCTTCACCATCAGTTTCGGAACTTCCTCTCGAGACCGTGCATGCGAAAACCAACCTTAACCCTCGTTTTACCTTTGGTTCCTTCGTCGTGGGACCCTTTAACGAGCTTGCACATGCTGCCGCTCAAGCGGTGGTGCGTAAACCAGGCATTGCATATAACCCACTACTCATCTATGGACCTACTGGCCTAGGAAAAACCCACCTTATCCAAGCGATAGGAAACCACTTTAGGGTGAATGCCCCCGACCGAAAAGTACAGTATGTTACCTCGGAAAAGTTCTCTATGGACTATGTTTCATCAGTCCAGGCGGGAAAAATCCAGAGTTTTAAGGAAAAATATCGCCAATTTGATCTTTTGATCATGGATGACATCCAATTTTTGGCAAAAATGGAAAAAACTAAAGAAGAATTTTTCCATCTCTTCAACTATTTACATGACGGCAACAAACAACTAGTGTTCTCATCCGATCAACATCCAAATTTGATTCAAAATCTTGAGGACAGACTTAAAAGTCGTTTCAACGCCGGCATGATCGTCTCAGTTATTCCACCAGATCATGACTCTCGCCTTGCGATCGTGCGTACCAAAGCAGCATTACATAACTTTTATCTCTCTGATGAGATTCTCGACTACCTTGCCACCACCATAGAAGGCAACGTACGCGAGCTTGAGGGCGCGTTAAACACGCTTCTATGCCACTTTGAGATGCGCGGCGAGCCACTAACCCTCAACGATGCCAAAACATTGCTGCGCGGGGCAGGAAGTGCTAAAAAGGCGGTGTCGGTACAAGAGGTCGTAAAGACTATTGCCAACTTTTATGGAGTAGAGGAGGCAAGTATTTACGAAAAAACCCGACGTAAAGAAGTGGTTCGTCCTCGACAGGTTATTATGTTTTTACTGCGCGAAGATTTTCGTATTTCTTTTCCCACGATTGGAGAAAAGCTAGGAGGAAGAGACCACACCACAGTGATCCACTCATGCGAAAAAATTAAAGACAATCTTCGTTCTGACAGCATACTTAATCAAGAACTACACCAAATTAGACTCATGTTGAAGTAGGGGATAAGTGCCCGCAGAGCGTGTGAATATCTTATGAAGAAAAACCAGAACTACAAACAGAAGCGATTTATCACCACTCTTATCAACACCCTAGGGGACATCTTTTCTGATTATTGTATGAAGATGCGTAACGATTTTCTACACATATCCACTAATCCACAGTCCTAGTAGTAATAAATTGTTTTATATATAGAAATATGAAATTTGAATGTAGTACAGAAAGTTTACTTGGTGGAGTGGCAACAGCTGTACGCTTTGTTGAACGACGTCCGAACCTCCCCGCACTCTCGAGTATTTTGATTACCGCTGAGAGTGGTCGAGTTGTTTTACGTGCGACCAACCTTGAGTGTGGGGTAGAGGTTACTCTTGCTGCACGGGTTGGTGAGGAGGGTGTGGTGGCAGTTTCTGGAGTTACGCTTTATGGATTCCTCACGAATGCACGTGGAAAAAATGTTTCGGTGAATCTTGTTGGTGATGTGCTTAAGGTTGAAACAGAAAAGGCCTCTGCGTCGATTAAAACGATTCCTAACGAAGATTTTCCCGTACTCCCGAGGGTGAGTGCGTCTACGTCGTTTACGGTCAAATCTGGCGATCTGGTGAAGGCTGTCCGATCGGTGGCATATTGTGCCTCTACTTCGGCTATTAAACCTGAGCTTCAAAGTGTGTTGGTGTATGGAGAGGCAGGAAAACTTGTTGCGGTTGCTACTGACTCATTTCGTTTGGCAGAAAAAGTGGTACCTCTTCGTGTTGGGGGGAGTGTTCCACAGTTGCTTATACCCGCACGAAACGCTGCAGAGTTGATGCGTATTGTTGAAGGAACTTCAGGAGATGTGGAGATTTATTACAACGAAAATCAACTTTCTACCCATGTAGACCATGTCTACTACACGAGTCGTCTCATAGATGGAGCGTTTCCTAATTATCGACAGATTATTCCTAAAAATTTTGCTACTGAGGGGGTGGTGTTGCGCGAAGATTTAGCAGGAGCGTTAAAATCCCTTTCGGTTTTTGCTGACAAATTTGCTCAAGTTACGGTGGAGATTAATCCAAGCAAAAAATCAGTCTTTCTTTCCTCACGTAATCCTGATGTGGGTGAGCAAGTTTCAACTATAAACGCCACATTAAAAGGCGAAGCAGCAACCATTAATTTCAATGGTCGTTATTTAGCAGATAGTTTGCAGGCAATAGTGGGGGAAAGTGTGCGACTATTTTCAAATGGTCCTGGTAAACCGCTGCTTATTAAAGATGCTGCAGACGACTCCTTTCTTTACTTAGCAATGCCTATGAATCGCTAATGAAACGTTTGTACTCAAGTTTAGTTATTTTAAGTTTAGCGTTTGTATTGCACTTTGTAGCGATATATACAGGAATATATGAATATGAAATGCACCAAGGGTTGGTGTGGTTTGATAACGTACTCCACGCGATGGTAGGGGTGTCGTTTGGACTTTTTTGGTTATGGTGTCTGCGCAATCAACCTGTCTCAATATTGTTTAAAATGGTTTCGATGTTTGTCTTTGTGTTGTGTATGGCGGTGCTATGGGAAGTAGGGGAGTTTATTTTCTTTAAAATCTTTAGCTCGTACGCGCTAGGACTTAAGGTTTACTCACCTTCACTTAGTGAATCATTTTTTGATTCTTCCTCTGACTTAATAGGAGCACTAGCGCTTGTTGCTATTGACCTGTTTCAGAGACGCCAGTAAATCCACCTTTACTCCAAGCGTTGACTGGTGGATCCCATAGACGCAGCTGAGGATCACTTGCGGGGTTAAGTGGTGCAGGTCCTAGTGGATTGTCTTTGTCTACCCAATATAAGATTTCGTGAATGTTACCGTCTGAACCTAACTGACTCCAATCACCATTGAGTATTGGTTTATCGGTGGGGGTAGGTTCTGCGCGGCTAAAAGATGCATATGGTACGCGGGTCAAGGCGTATTGCATTGATTGCGCCCACATAGGACCCACAATAAGACCCGAAACTTTTTTTTGCATTGGGGAGTTGTCGTTGTTTCCTGCCCACATACCAATCACCACGTTTGGTGTGTAGCCAATAGTCCATGCGTCACGGTAGTCGTTGGTGGTACCGGTTTTGAGCGCTACATCGTATCCAGGAAAGTTAAGAGTTGCATTTACACCCAACGGCTCGCGCGCAACGGTGTCTGAGAGTACATCATTAATTTCCTGTGCTACATGTGGGTCAAGAACTTGAGATCCACTTGGATTTTCGTTGTCTTCAATAATTTTACCATCCGCGTCTTCAATACGAAGGATAGGAGTTGGCTCATACCGCACACCATCTTGCGCAAATACTCCGTACGCACTCGTAATGTCAAGTAAGGTAACCTCGCCACCTCCAAGCACCAAGGTAAGGCCGTAGCGATTACCATCACCAAGTGTTGTGATACCCATTAACTTAGCCAAGGAAATAACGTCATTTAGCCCCGCAAGGTAGAGTACTTTAACTGCAGGAACGTTGATAGATTGTGCGAGTGCGTTGCGCAGCGACATAGGACCTCGGAACTTGTTGTCGTAGTTAGAAGGTGAGTAGCATTCGCCGTCGCTGTTAAACGTAAATGCTTCGCAGGCGGTTGAGAACTGTGTTCGCACATCAAAGACTACTGTGTCGGGAGTATAGCCCTTCAAAAACGCCTCGGCATACGCAAAGGGCTTGAAGGCCGAACCTGGCTGACGGCCTGGCTTCATGACTGTTACGTTGTAGGCGCCGGGAATTTCGGTATCAAAATAGTTGCGCGATCCTATCATAGAGAGGATGCCGCCACTTTTAGGGTCAATTGCCACCAGCGCAGCGTTGGTTGCGTTAAACTTTGGGGTATTGGCGAGTGCGCCGTCGTGCACAATTTTTTCAAAGTGTGCCTGCATATCTGCGTCGAGAGTGGTGATAACGCGCCAACCACCTTCATCAACTGCTTCGGTACCGTATTTGTCTTCCAAATATTGGCGCACATAAAAAACAAAGTGTGGTGCTTGGATAGAGGTGTCATGTGGCGGAAGAAAAGCGACTTTGGCTGCAATGGCATCGTTGTACTCAGCTTGTGTTATATATCCGTGCTCGAGCATTTTACTTAGCACAAGATTTTTGCGGGTATCAAGTTGATCAAGATGAGAGCCATAGGGTGAGAGGCGCGTGGGGGCGGGGAGAATTGCAGCAATATATGCGGCTTCAGAAATAGAGAGGTCAGCTGCGTGTTTACCAAAGAAAGTCATAGACGCCTCTTCAACGCCGTACATGGTTCCTCCCACTGGTACTTGATTGAGATATAGCTCTAAGATTTGATCTTTACTTAATGCTTGGTCGAGTTTAAGAGCCAAGACCCACTCCTTAAGTTTGCGCGAAAGTGTACGGTCATTAGTGAGGACTGAACCTTTAACCACTTGCTGAGTAATAGTTGACCCTCCCTGCGTGTAACCACCGGCAAGGTGGAGGGTGATAAGCACATTCATGATGATTGCGCGCGCGATAGCCATCGGTTTTATACCTTTGTGCGTATAAAACTCGGGATCTTCGATAGAAATAACCGCGTGCTGCATGTTAGGTGAGATAGACGAGAGAGGCACTATGGTGCGCTGCATCTTGTCGTGAAGATCGTAGAGCAGTGTTTGGCCGGTGCGGTCGTAGATTTTTACCGATTGTTCGAGCTTACGTTCCTGCAAAGCAGAGAGGTCAGGAAGTTGAAGTGTAGCGGCCCAAAGGAAAACTGAACCCCCCACAAAGAAGGCAAGTGTTACTCCCCACAAAAGTAGGGTTGCAGGGTTTTTCTT
The DNA here is from genome assembly GCA_019661855.1 of Candidatus Parcubacteria bacterium. Classification (GTDB taxonomy): domain Bacteria; phylum Patescibacteriota; class Minisyncoccia; order Phycocordibacterales; family SBAW01; genus GWA1-54-10. The sequence continues at coordinate 3,744 of JAIFWM010000012.1, read as the reverse complement.
TGCATAGTGGACCGCTTGCACTGAATGGCGATCCATTTGCCTCGCAAGTTTATCTACGCGAGGTTTGTATTCGTCGTATAGACGTCGCATTTCACGCATTCTACCGCACTTCGAGCTTGTGATACAGTGGTGTGGTATATGAAATTGTCAGAGATTTTAAAGGAGCGCGGATACGTATATCAGCACTCAGGACCTCTTGAAGAAATCACGGACGGCCAAAAGCGCACGCTCTACCTCGGTATTGACCCAACTGCAGATTCTATGCACGTTGGGCACTTGCAAGCGATGCTCGTGTTGCGTCGATTTTTAGAAGACGGACACAATGTGATTGTTCTTTTGGGTGGTGGTACCGGCATGATAGGTGATCCATCAGGGCGCAGTGAGGAGCGCAATCTCCTTGATGAAGACACGCTTGCTCAAAACTTGAGGGGCATGGAGGCACAGGCGAAAAAACTTTTTCAGTCCGACAAATTTCGCATGATGAACAATCTTGATTGGTTGGGGAACCTCGTGCTTATCGACTTTTTGCGCGATATTGGCAAACATTTCTCTGTTAACGCCATGACCCAGCGTGATTCAGTAAAGGACAGACTCGAAAATCGTGAACAAGGCATTTCGTATACTGAATTTTCATACATGTTGCTACAGGCGTATGACTTTTTACATCTACATGAAGCAGAAAAATGCGACTTACAGCTCGGTGCTTCAGACCAGTGGGGAAATATGGTCTCGGGCATAGATTTAATTAGACGAAAAACAGGAGACACTGCCTATGCACTTTCGTTTCCACTCCTTATTAACAAATCAACGGGTAAAAAGTTTGGTAAAAGCGAAGGAGGTGCGGTGTGGCTCGATCCTAAAAAAACATCTCCCCATGAATTTTATCAATTTTGGTTTAACACGAGTGATGAAGATGTAGAGGAATATTTGCTTAAAATGACACTTCTTTCCAAAGCAGAAATTAATGAGGTAATGAGGGCACAACGAGAAAATCCTGCTTCACGCGCTGCACAAAAAAAATTAGCATCCGAAGTAACTGCGCTCGTGCATGGTGATGTCTCTGTCGAAGCACCAACACTCGGTGTATCTGGTAAAAAACTTCGTGACCTAGTAAGTGAAATTGGCGTATCTATGAGCGAACTGCGTCGATTGGTAGAACAAGGAGCAGTTATGCTCAATGACAACAAAATACAATCTATTGATGATGAATTAAAAGTTGGAGAGCTCAAAGTAGGGAAGCATCGATTCTTTACTCTTACAAAATAAACTCCCGGGTTTCCCCGGGAGTTTATTGTTTATACCTCTTCTTCTGTTTCTGCTTCTGTCTCTTCGTCTTCGTCCTCTACCTCTTCGTCTTTTTCTTTTTCCTCCTCTTCATCTAAGGCAAACTCCTCATCGTACCCAAATTCATCTCGCATATATTAGTGATTTCCCAATAATGTTTAAATCGTCCCAATGCTTGGTGTTTTACCAAATTGAGCGGAGGATGCAAGGCAAGTAATCCCCACCGCTATCGCATCCATCTCGTCATCGAGACGTTTACCAGCAGGGACTTGTACCAAGCGGGTTACCATCATGGTCACCGCAGCCTTGTCGCTCTTCCCATAGCCAGTAATTGCTACTTTTACCGCAGCTGGAGCATATTGTAAAACCGGAATTTCATGAAGAGCCGCCAGATAGGTAAGTACCCCCCTAACTTCAGCCACCTGCATAGCGGTTTTAGCGTTCTTTTCAAAGAAAATTTGCTCCAAAGCCACTGCGGTAGGCTCCCAGTTTTGCATGAGGCTTTCAGCAACTTTACCTAACTCTTTAAGTCGCTCGGGGAAAGAGAGTTTAGGGGATGTACGTATGCAGTCAGAAAACAAAAGCTCTTCTTTACCGTTTTTTTTCTCGAGTATTGCTACTCCTAATCGTTCAAAGCCAGGGTCAAATGCCAGGACTTTCATGCAGCATTAGTATATACCTCTTGGACGTCGTCATGCTCTTCAAGAGCGTCAGAGAGGTCTGCCATTTTTTGAGCATCTTCGTCGCTGAGTTCGATGGGAGAGAGGGGTTCAAATACTCCTTCGGCATTCTTTTGGAACGCCCAGATAGCAGCGCCCGGATTTGCCAAGGAACCTCCGTGTAAGGAGAGAAGGTGTTTGATCTCCTGACTGGTACGGTTGCGGTTGTCGGTATAACCTTCAATAATCAAAGCGCAGCCGCCGGGGCCGTACCCTTCGTAGGTTACTGGTTCAAGTTCAGCACCGTCTGATTTGCTCAAGGCGCGTTCAATGTTGTCGCTTGGCATGTTTGCCTCACGTGCTTTGTCTATCGCGGTGCGAACGCCAGGAGCGCTTTTGTCGCCTTTGGCTTTTTTTAGTTCAACGCCAATAATGCGCACCAGTTTGCCAAAGAGTTTGGAGCGCTGTGCGTCGGTTTTACCTTTAACGTGTTTTAGTTTTGCCCACTTGCTGTGTCCCGCCATATGAGAAGAGCTTACTCTACAAAAGTTTTTGATTCAAATCTGCGGGAGCAGTAAGGCCAAGGTGTGCGTAGGCTTTCGCAGTAGCCACACGCCCTCGCTGGGTGCGTTCTATGAGCCCTAGTTGCAAAAGAAAAGGCTCATGCACCTCAGAGACAGTTGTAGGCTCTTCAGCAAGAGCTGCAGCAAGCGCGTTAACGCCTGCAGGACCTCCATTAAAACGATCTATAAGCACCCGCAGCAACTTTCTATCGAGTGGGGTGAGGCCAAGTGCGTCAACTTCGAGTAGCCCCAATGACTCATCAACAGATTTTTTAGAAAGGGGAGTGCGTTTAAGCTGGGCATAGTCGCGTGCACGTTTTAAAAGATAGTTGGCGGTACGTGGTGTTGAACGCGAGCGCTTGGCTATCTCCTTGATTCCTTCCGGTTCGATCTCTACGCCAAGAATTTTCGCTGAGCGTTTAATTATTTGAGCGATATCTTCCTCCGAATAGAATTCGAGTCTAAAGGTGCCACCACTAAAACGAGAGCGCAGTGGAGCAGAGAGGTCTGCAACGCGCGTTGTTGCCGCGATTAACGTAAACGGAGGCAAAGGGAGTTCAATCGTACGCGCACTTGGACCTTTGCCAATAATAATATTTAAAATTCCTGACTCCATCGCCGGGTAGAGGACCTCTTCGATCGCTCGTGAAAGACGATGAATCTCATCGATAAACAAAATGTCACCAGCTCCTAAGTGGGTAAGCAATGCGGCGAGGTCTCCTACACGTTCTATAGCAGGGCCCGAGGTGGCGCGTAGATTGCCACTTAGTTCACGTGCTATCAAGTGCGCTAAAGTAGTCTTGCCAAGGCCTGGTGGACCATAAAAAAGAATATGTTCGGGCGGTGCTTGCCGTTCTTTAGCGGCCGAAATTAAAATGTGTAAATTATTTTTAATACTTTCTTGCCCAACATACTCATCCCACGAAACAGGGCGTAACGTTTGGTCTAAAAATGTTTCTGGTTGGGGTTCGCTTGACATAAAATGAATACCATGATAGGCTGTTTCTTAGCACGCTCCTCCCGAGGAGCCTATTTTTTGCTCTATTTTGGATACGGTACACCCTCAAGCAATACACCTTTACCGGTTTGGAGCTTAATCGAGGACGTCCTGGCACTTGTTTTATACATGTACGCGGGGATTATCCTTAGACTCTGTCTCCACTTTTCGCCTTGTTGCGAACTGCGTATTGCTTGGTGGTGTACTCTACCCAAACCCCACTTTACCACTCTCTAGACCC
>JAIFWM010000060.1 GCA_019661855.1 Candidatus Parcubacteria bacterium | reverse complement strand
AGACAGCAGGGCCCAAACGATTAAAAATTTATGCTCCAATGTCACTAGCTGAAGATTGTGCCTTATTTATCACCTCGTTGGCAAGTTGCTAAGGAATCAGGAGTGCAGATAGCAAAGCAAGAATTGCCAGGATTAAACCTATAAGAGCCCCGGTTGTTGGGGATTCGCCAAACAATACGTAGGCAAGCAGTGGTTCGCCAATGGCAAGTGTTGCGAGCGACACGACAATCACGATCCAGATATTTTTAAAATAGTGATAGCCCACCATATATCCTGCGACCAAGAGAGCGCCTCCTACTGCCATGAGCAGAGACATCTGCCAGAAAGTTGTGAGGTAATGACCCGATGCAGTATTTTTGGATGCAAAAAGTTCGCCCGTAATTGCCAGAGCCTCACCAAGAAATACGAGTGCGACAGCAACAATTTTATACAACATCTATTTTTCTAAACTTCTACAACATGGAGTCCCGGAAACGATTCTTTAAAGTGATCTCGCCTATGTTTCGATTCTTCCATCGACTTATGCGTAAACTCGTCTATGGCTTTCTCTAAACCCTCATTCAGAGTATGTTTTTGCATAAATTCATCAAAATCTTTTTTGTTTACCAAGGCCCAGAAATCTTTAGGTAAGCCGGCACTATTATCGGGAACGCCGGTGATAAATCTGTTTCTTATTCTTTCTTTATATAAGTCGAAGTGAACTGGGTGGAAGTACACAAAATAAAAATCAGTGAATTCATCAGAAAAGATCTCTTTTAAGATTCTGGCGCGCGCAATTGCTCCATCAATAACTACAGGTGTGGCCACGAGTTTTTCTTTTATTTCTTTTCTTACGGCAGAAATGAAAGCTGCTATTTGTTCAGACGGCCCAATGTCTCGATAGGCAACAACATAACCCTCATTTGGCGGCTGAACATTGAAAGGTTCGATAACTGCAGAGGTAACTATTTTATCCAATTCTATTCCCCCGTATCCCTGCGCAAGTACATCATTAGCAAAAGTGGTCTTGCCGGTACATGTTTTCCCCGATATATATACAATGCGAGGCTTCTTATTTTTTATTTCTTCCAGTACTACTTCTTTATTCATATAGCTCACTGTTGAACTCTAACTCAAAGCTTTATCTATAGCCTCGTTTACCAACGCATCAGCGCGTTTATTTTTTTCGCGCGGGATGTGCACAAACGTTAAGTTAGGGATCCCACTCATGCGCAAGTGCGCTACCTTACCAAATTTTTCTTTAAGCGTTGGCTCTTTCACCTTATATATCCCCTGCATCTGGCGCACTATTAGTTCGCTATCCATACGCACCTCTACTTCCATGTCTTTGAGTTTGTCTCCAAACATCTGCAAATCTTCGAGCGCTCGTATCAAAGCTTCGTACTCCGCCACGTTGTTGGTCGTCTCTCCTATATAGCCATTCGACTCGTGCAGGGTCTTGCCCGCTTCATCTTGTATAACAACCCCTATCCCCGCGGGGCCCGGGTTCCCTCTTGCTCCTCCATCTGTATATATGATTATTTTTTTCATTTATCCAAAGTTATGAGTCTGCCCTCGTAAAAGTTCAAAACCTTTTTTAATATTTTTTAATTCTTGTTCGCTGGTGGGGCCATCTTCCAATTCTTCTTCCGCAATCCACTTATATTCAGAATGATCTTCAGGATTAAGTTTAATATTTTCGATAGGGTCAATAAATTTCGCAAAATAAGCAACCTCAATGGAGTGAGAGCCTTTAATCTCGTTAACGTATGTGAAAACTGCAAAGGGATCTCCTACGATAATTTTCATCCCATGCTCCTCCATCACTTCGCGTTTTAGGCCCTCGATAATATCTTCCCCAAAATCAATATGCCCACCGGGAAGTTCCCAAAGTCCCGGTAAAAACTTTTTAGTATCTGCGCGCTTAGGTCTAAAGACTTTGGTTACTCCATCAAAGTCTTGGTGTATAAAGGCACACGCAGTTATTACTTGTTGTCCGTTGGCCGGTGTTTCGCTGTCGTGCGATATCTTGGTCATATTTTGCGAGTATACATTAAAGTATATCAACCACGCGCACTCTTGGAGCCCCTCGCCAGTCGAGCTCGATGTGCCCTACCACATCGGCCTTGCCTCCCACTTCGTAGATTTTAGTAAACGAGTCTGGGGTGGAGAAAAAGGCTATTCCCGACGTGCGCATGCCCCCGCGCTCGAGCGAAAGATCTAAATGATTTTGTTGTTTGCCGAAAATTTTGGCATTCTGCACCGTCACGTTGGGGAAAATAAAAAGCGGTTTTGCATTGCCTATTCCAAACGGCGAGAGTTTGACCAAATCTCTTTGCGCGTGATTCAACTCTTCGAGCGCAATCTCCCGATCTACCAACGTCTCCTTTGCTCCTAACCCCATGTCCGGCATGGTTAGGTACGCCGCATTTAGTTTGGCCGGGAGTTCATGCACATTTGCCTCAGAGACTGAGAATCCTCCTGACGCATGATGCCCACCAAAGTGCTCAAACACCTCTTTGGCTGCAGTCATCAAGTCCACCACGTTAACAATTCCGTCCGAGCGCACCGACCCACGGATAACCACCCCACCCTCTCTGCCCCAAAGAAACACCGGCTTACTGTGTGCTTCAACCAGGTTGTTTGCCACCAACCCCAAGATGCCCGGGCGCCAGTTGGGGTTACCCATCACGATGATAGGACTTTCAACCGGAGCGAGCGCAAGACGTTTATTTATTTCTTTAACTGTTGAGGCAACCAAACCTTTTCGTTCATCATTGAGCGACTGTAATTCTTTAGCTAAACTTTTTGCTTCTTCAGTGTTTTTTGCCGAAAGAAGTCTCGCAGCCACATGTGGGTTGTCCATGCGCGAGGCCGCGTTAATGCGTGGCCCGATCATAAATCCAATATCATCTTCGGTAATCAAAGTGCTCTTAATGCGTAAAAGATTAAACAGTGCAGCGAGCCCAGGGCGACGCATCTTTTTCATCACCATCAAGCCATAACGTGCGATCATCCGGTTTTCGCCGACCAGTGGCACCATGTCTGACAGTGTGCCGAGCGCTGCTAGGTCGATGAGCCATTTTTCTTGCCCCTCTTTAACAAAGTTTCCTTTGATCTGCAATGCTTGCACCAACTTCCACGCCATCCCTGCGCCACACAAGCCATCAAACG
>JAIFWM010000059.1 GCA_019661855.1 Candidatus Parcubacteria bacterium | reverse complement strand
TATAATACACCGAGATTTTTTTGTTTAATGGTCGTATCCACCTTCGAACTCTTTTCTAAAGACTTCAGCATGCGCGGCGCGAGAGTAGCGGTTCATACCGCAGAGCATACCAAGTGCTAAAAATTCTGCGAGCACGTGTGTGCCGCCGTAACTCATAAACGGAATCGTGGTGCCGGTAACAGGTAAAACCCCCATGTTGATCCCGGCATGGAGCGTAAAGTGCGCAGCGAAGTAAAAAAGAACGCCCAACGCAAACAGCGTTTCAAAGTTTGAAGCCCCGCGCGCGGCGATGGTTGCTATGCGCCAAAATACTACGCCAAAAAGCGAAAAGACGATGATGACACCGACGAATCCCCACTCTTCGGCGAACGCGGCAAAGATAAAGTCGGTTTGATATTCGGGCAAAAAGCGCAGTTTGCTTTGTGTGCCGTAGCCGATGCCTTTGCCGAACAGTTCACCGGAGCCGAAGGCGACGGTTGATTGGTAGGCGTTGTATCCGGCGCCGTGGATATCGAGCGCGGGGTTGACGAACGTCATGATGCGCTGCTTTTGGTAGTCTTGAAACACAAAAAGCCACAATCCGCCGAGCGTTATGACGCCGGTAAGAAAGAGTGCGATGAGGTGCGTACGCGAGAGGCCGGAGACAAGCACGAGTGAGAACCACACGAGTGCAATGATGATTGCCGAACCAAAGTCGGGTTGAAACAAAACGAGCAAACACACGACTGCGGCATAGGCGCCGGAAACAATGATGTGTTTGAAGTTTTTGATTTCGATATGGCGGCGGGAGAAGTATTTAGCAAGAACAATAATGAGCGCGAGTTTAGCAAACTCTACGGGCTCGATACCAAGCGTACCCACGGTGAGCCAACTGCGCGCACCTTGCACGGCTTCGCCCAAAATAAGGAGGAAGATAAGTGGCACGATAAAAAATGCGTAGATACTTGCAGCGACTCCCGAGCGCCTAAGAAACCGCCAGTCGATGTTACTTGAGATAAAAAAAGTAATGACGCCAACTATTATCCAGATGCTTTGACGAATGAAAAAAGGATCTCCTCCAGTAAACGAGTTCATGGTTAAGAGCCCTAAAATGGTGAGGGCAAGCGCTGCAGTAAAAAGCAGCCAGTCTATTGCAGATTTTTTGTCGAGCAGTGAGGGCATATGTTAGAAGGACGGCGAGATGGTGATTTCGGCGCGCACTATGTTTGATTGTGGGATGGGCCAGGTGAACACTAACGGTTGCGAAGATTTTTTAGGCACACGCTCTAGCTCCTGTTTGACTGCGCCACGCGCCACACCCTCTTGGTCGAACAAGACGGCGGTGACGGTGACGTTGCGTGCGTCGTCAAGCGAGTCGTTGCGCAAGGTAGCGTCGAGGCGCGTGGCGCCGGGTTGCAACTTTTGTTCACCAATGCGGAGCGCAGGTAGTGCGCTTGCCGAAATTGTGTTCCAGGTAGCTCCCGAGGAAAAGCTAAACTGCGTACGCACTATTTGTCGGTTACCTACATTTATATTGTGTTCAACGATCGGGATAACGGGGATAGGTGGGAGGTCAATAACTCCCTCCACTGCTTTGACGAGTAAATTCTTTTCGTCATACAACTGAAAGATGTAGGGCACATGTTTGGCACCTGCGCCTGGATTATTATTTTTTATATATGCTGCGGCGGTGTAAAAGTTGCCTGAGGTTTGAAACGTGCGACTCCATAACACGGTTGGGTCATTGGCCTCGTTGGTACAGATGAGCGAGCAGGTGCCACCACAATCGATACCGTGTTCAGTTGCGTTTTCTTTTCCATCAAAACAGGTGGGGGCAACTTTAATAAACGCGTAGTATACAAAGACTAAAAGTACGGCCAAAACTACCGTACCAACTAAGTAGTACAGAAGTTGTCGTCGTGTCCCCCAGCCGAGTGCCATGGCAGTATTGTAACGCAAAAAGCACTACTTATCCTTTTGGTCTAAGTAGCGCACGATGAGAAACGAGGAAACACCCGCACCTAATACCCACGGCCAATACCAAAGAGATTCTGCGCCTGGTGGACAGACATCAAAACACATGGAATGCACAAACAACCACACTCCAGCAATAGTAAGTATTAATCCAAGAAATTGGAAAAATTTTCTCACGCTTTTACTCTATCATTAGTTTTGGATCCTCTGTTCTGGCGGCTAGCTACTCTCGCCAACTGTTACGCTGACTACCATCGCCACTAGTGGGCTTAACTTCCGTGTTCGGAATGAGAACGGGTGTAACACCACCGTCAAGCCACCAAGACACAAGATCCAAATTTTAGGTAAAAATATGTAAACAAACAACAAATTATTGCGATTCTCAAGATTCTACTCATCTGGCAGAAACTTGATTTATTAGTACTCCTTCGCTCAACACCTTACGGTGTGTACACGTAGAGCCTATCAACGTCATCATCTCTGACGAATCTTAATGAATACTCATCTTTGAGTCGGCTTCGCGCTTAGATGCTTTCAGCGCTTATCCAATCCCGACATAGCTACCCAGCGTTCCTCTTGGCAGAAGAGCTGGTAGACCAGTGGTCAGTTCACTCCGGTCCTCTCGTACTAGGAGCAAATCTCATCAATATTCAACGCCTGCAGTAGATAGGAGACCAACCTGTCTCACGCACCTTATCACTTGTTACCAAGTGGATTGGACTATAACTTCGCCCTTCGATTGCTCTCAGGGTTGCTAATATTTAGTCTCTACGGGCTCCTTCAATTTCTTTCAGGATTCCCTCGGTATTGCCCTAGTTAGGGTTTTACCGATATCAATTAGCTTCTTCGTACTGATGCGCTATGCGCAGAAGTACGACCGCCGTGATTGGTTGGTTCTATCATTTTTATTTAGTTTCGACGAAAAAACTTTCAAACAGTTCTGTTTTATACATGTCTTCGACGGATTCAGACTGTTTAAACTCTGACAAAATCAGAATCTAAACGGTCTGAACCCAGCTCGCGTACCATTTTAATTGGCGAACAGCCAAACCCTTGGGACCTTCTCCAGCCCCGGGATATGGTGAGCCGACATCGAGGTGCCGAACTCCGCCGTCGCTATGGACGCTTAGGCGGAACTAGCCTGTTATCCCCAGAGTAGCTTTTATCAGATAATCTTCCACAGCGTCTAATGCCTATGGTCGGTTCACTTTGTCCTGCTCCC
>JAIFWM010000011.1 GCA_019661855.1 Candidatus Parcubacteria bacterium | reverse complement strand
AAGAAGCGGACTTTAAAGTTGCCTACACGAATAGTGTCCTCCTTCTCTACCTCTTGCATGTCTAAGGGCTTCAAGTTTGGAAATTCCTCTTGGCGCTTCTTGATCATCACGCTCGTTAAGCGGCGCGTGTAAATAGGCGGGTAGCCGATGCGGTCGATGATGTAAGGGATACCACCGATGTGGTCGAGGTGGCCGTGAGTAATAATCATGCCGCGAATTTTGTCGCGACGATCTTCGAGGTACTTGGTGTTAGGCAAAATGTAGTCGATGCCTGGAGTATCGTCTTCGCGGAACTGAAAACCACAGTCAATGATGATAATGTCATCACCAAATTCAACAGCAGTCATGTTGCGGCCAACTTCCTCTACGCCACCCAAAGGAATGATGCGAATATTGCCAGCCTCGAGTGGAGGAATTGGCTTTTCGTCGCCATTGCCCATGGTTCCATTGCCCAGCTCGGGGCGTGGTGGATGTCGATTACCTGAATGACTACCAGAATGAGGACGGGGAGGTTTTTGATTGGGCATATGTTTAAAAATTAAATGGGTTTATTGAGCAAATTAGTGAGCAAAAATTGGCCAGACATAGTCAGTCTGTCGGTGCCAGGAAGCAACCGAGAGAAACCTGTCGCTTGGCGTCTCTATGGACCCTAAGCTCAAACCCTGAATATCGTTAGGGATACTATACACGAAGTCGGGCGTATAGAGAAATAGGGCAGGAACGTCCTTAGTAAGCTCGCTTACAAACTGGGTGTAGAGCTGTTCGCGACGAGCAGTGTCGGACGTGGTGCGCATTTCCTCAAGCAGAGAGTCGACAGTTGCATTTGCATAAAGAGCAATGTTGAGTCCTGGGTCGTTGCGCTGACCTGAGTGCCAAAAAGCATAAAGATCGCGCTCGCGTCCAATGATTTCGCCAAACAGGAGCGCGTCATATTTGCGCGGACGGATCACATTTTGCGAAAGGTCCCCTTGGTCAAAGATTTGTACATCGACGCGAGCACCCATGCTGCTCCATGCTTTTCGCACATACTCTGCTGCTGCGCGCAACTCAGGTACGTTGCTGGTTGAAAGTGTAAATGCAAGTTCGACAGTAGTTTTTGTTTTGCCGTTTGTAGTTGTTTTACTTAAAACACTGTCTTGGTAAGTCCAGCCTTTGGATAGTAAATACTGACGTGCTTTTTCCATCTTGTTGGCTGAATCAGCAGGCGCACTTTTTGCAGCAATTTGAGGAGGAATGGGCCCAGAGAGCGGTGTGCCATACCCTTTAAGCACTTCGTCTACTAAGCCTTCGCGGTCGAGTGCCATGTCGAGTGCTACACGTACATCTTTGTCTCGCAAAATAGTTGATTGGTTTTGATTAAAGAAGATACCAAACACACGATTAAGTGGAGTTTTATTTATAGGGAAGTTTGAGATTTGCGCGAGTGCAGTGGGTGAAATACCAGCAACAGCATCTATTTCGCCGTTTTTGAGTGCGTCAATCTGGGCCTGCTCACTTTGATAAAAACGAAAGACCATCGAATCTAAATACGGCTGGCCCAGCGTGTAGTTGCTAAATGGCTTTAAAGTGTACGAAGAGGGAAGACCCGAAGCCGTGCGCGAGATGGTGCCTATTTTAAAGGGTCCAGAGCCTACTGGAGAAGTGTTGAGGTCGCTAAAAGGGAATTCTTCGTTGGAAACATTTTCCCAAAGATTTTTAGGCAAGATGCCAAGCGTTGCATTTTCGATAAACGGTGCATATGCGGCTTTGAGAGTAAAACGCACTGTTTTGTTGTCTATTTTTTCGACAGTTATTCCGTCCCAGTTGGCGCGCAGTGGACTCTTAAGCGAAGGATCTTGAGTTTTTTCAATCGTAAAGATTATATCGTCGGCAGTCACCCGCATACCGTTGTGGAAGGTAGCGTCGTTGCGTAGTACAAAAGTGTAGACCTTTCCGTCGGGAGAAATGTTATAACTTTTTGCCAGGTCGCTACGGTAGTCACCCTCGGGTGTGGCTTTGAGTAATCCTGAATAAATAAGAGAGGTGAGGTCTCGGTCTGCGTCAGAAACTGCGAGGACCGGGTTAATAAAGCGTGGAGCGCCAATGATACCCTCGCGCACTTCGCCTCCATGGGAAGCTACGGAAACAAGAAGTGACTCGTTTAAAATGTAGACCAAAGAAACAGAAGAGATGATGCACACTGCTGCAAAAAAATAGAAAAGGGCGCGTCCACTGGTTGAAAAGGCTTTTGCGGTTAAACCAAGCCTTTCAAAAAACGGAATATACGCCGAAGTATTGGCTGTGCGCCAAAAGTTACGCATACGTTAAGGAACGTAAAAGTTAATTAGATAATAAGGGCGACAAACGCCGAGAGTGCAAACAACACACCGAGAGAGATGGTGATGTAGAAAAGGTACTTCTCGGCACCGCGGCGTGTATGATACGCAGCGGAGAAATTATCACCGCCAAAAGCCCCTCCTAAAGAGGCTCCTGTTTGCTGAAGTAGTACACACACGATGAGGAGCACCGACAGTACTACCTGTATGTAGGGGAGTACCCCCGCTGCGGTCATTGATGAAATCCTAACAAAAAGGCCAAAAAAGTGCAACTTCCCAAAACCTTGCCATATATAGAAAAAAGGGTTAGTTTATTGGCACTTATGAAGAAGAAAAAAACTAAGAAAGCGGCTAAGCCTAAAGCCTCTAAAATTATTAAAGCTCCTAAAAATTCGTTAGGTCAGCCATATGGCGACCGTGTGCTCGTTAAGCCCGTGCGTCCCGAAGAGATGACCTCGTTTGGTCTCATTATCCCCGACACTGCTAAAGAAAAGCCCGAGCAAGGAGTCGTGGTAGCAGTGGGCCCAGGCAAGAAAAATGACGAGGGCCGGATAATTCCACTTTTGGTTAAACCGGGCGACAAAATTATGTTTTCTAAATACGGGTTCGATGAAATAAAAATAAATGGCACTGAGTACTATTTGATCCGCGAAGACAGCATTACCTATATCCTCTAATAACTATGGCAAAACAAATTCTGTATAACGAGCGCGCACGCAGAACTCTCAAAGCTGGTATCGACAAAGCCGCAAACGCAATAAAAATCACTCTTGGTCCCAAGGGCCGCAACGTTGCCCTCGAAAAGAGCTACGGCGGCCCCACTATCACTAACGACGGAGTCTCTATTGCTAAAGAAATAACGCTCAAAGATAAGTTTGAGAATATGGGTGCTGAGATTGTTAAAGAGGTTGCCAGCAAAACCAATGACATTGCCGGCGATGGAACCACTACTTCAGTAGTATTGCTCCAAGCATTGGTACACGAGGGGATGAAGCACACCGAGGCAGGACTCTCGGCTATGGAGGTGCATGACGGAATCCTCATGGCATCAAAAGCAGCTGTCGAAGCACTCAAAAAATCTGCTAAGAAAATCTCAACCGACGAAGAGGTGCAGCAAGTGGCAACACTCTCTGCAGAGAGTGAGGCTTTGGGCACCACAATTGCCGAGACTATTAAAACTGTTGGTAAAGACGGAGTAGTAACAGTTGAAGAGTCTCAGTCTTTAGGAATAGAAAAAGAGGTAGTTGAGGGTATGCAGTTTGACCGCGGCTATGTGAGTGCCTACATGATCACCGACGCAGCACGCATGGAAGCTGTGATGAAAGATCCGTTTATTCTTATCACCGACAAAAAAATCGCTTCAGTGCAGGAAGTGCTCCCGATACTCGAAAAAGTTGCGGGCAGTGGTAAAAAAGATCTCGTGATTATTGCCGAAGATGTAGAGGGCGAGGCTTTGACCACCTTTGTGCTTAACAGACTGCGCGGCACGTTTAATATTTTGGCAGTTAAAGCACCTGGCTATGGCGAGCGCAAAGAGGAAATGCTTCGCGACATTGCAACCATCACAGGCGCTGAAGTTATTTCAGAAAAAACTGGTGGCACGTTTGAAAAAGCAACACTCGATATGTTGGGCAAAGCGGGAAAAATCATTGCTACCAAAGACTCTACAACTGTGGTTGGTGGCAAAGGAGCTAAAAAAGATATAGAAAAACGCATTGCCGAAATCCGCAAGCAGATTGCGGAAAATACGAGCAAATTTGATAAAGAAAAACTCGAAGAGCGCTTGGCAAAACTAACTGGAGGAGTGGCAGTAATCCGCGTAGGAGCTGCTACCGAGACAGAGATGAAATACCTTAAACTAAAAATTGAGGATGCGGTCAATGCAACCAAAGCAGCTATCGAAGAGGGCGTGGTGGCAGGTGGAGGCACGGCGCTCATTAAAGCAGCGCAGGAAGTGTCGCTCGCATTTGCAAAAAACAAAGACAAAATGTCAGAGGGTGTGCGTGTGGGATATGAAGTAGTGATGCGCGCACTTGAGATGCCACTTCGTCAGATTGCCGAAAACTGCGGAGTAGATGCAGGAGTGGTGGTAGATAAAGTTAAAAATGCTAAAAGCAACGCGGGATACAACGCACTAAAAGACGAAATAGTTGAAGACATGTACGTAGCCGGCATTATCGACCCGGTTAAAGTAGAGCGAACAGGTCTTGAACGCGCAGCCTCAGCAGCAGCGATCTTGCTTACTACCGAAGCAGCGATCGCGGAGGAGCCTAAGGAAGAAAAAGAAACACCAAACCCCGAGATGGGAATGGATTACTAGCAGGGCCTAAAATGCTATACTAACTATTATGACTATTCTCTATATTGTGCTTGGGGTATTAGTGCTCCTCGTGCTTTGGGTAATCTTTGCCTACAACGGCTTTGTGCGCATGATCCAGCGTGCCAAAGAGGCATGGGCCGACATCGACGTACAGCTTAAACGCCGCTATGACCTCATACCCAACTTGGTTGAGACGGTTAAAGGCTATGCCACGCACGAAAAAACTGCGTTCGAAAATGTAACCGCCGCTCGCGCTGCAGCAATGGATGCAGGTAGTATTGCGGAAAAAGGGAAGGCAGAAAATATGTTGACCGGCACACTGAAGACTCTTTTTGCGGTTGCCGAGGCGTACCCTGACCTTAAAGCAAACACTAACTTTCTTGAACTTCAGCGAGAGTTGAGTGACACCGAAAACAAAATCCAAGCAGCTCGACGCTTTTACAACACCAACGTGCGCGACCTTAACACAGCTTTACAGTCTTTCCCCGGTAATGTGATAGCGGGGTTCTTCAACTTTGAACCACGCGAATTCTTTGAGTTGGGCGAAGGTGAAGATGCAGCACGGCAACCAGTTGCAGTAAAATTCTAACCTTGCCACATGGCAGCAAATCTCTATACACACCAAAGTGAAAATGTAGCAAAGACATGGGTGATCATGTTTGTGTTCTTTCTTATTACCATTGGCATAGGTTGGGCAGTTTCGTACTATTTCAACAATCCAGGCATTTTAGTTTTTGCTGTGATTTTTGCGATCATCATGAACGTTACGAGTTACTGGTTCTCAGACAAA
This sequence comes from Candidatus Parcubacteria bacterium, assembly GCA_019661855.1. Taxonomy (GTDB): domain Bacteria; phylum Patescibacteriota; class Minisyncoccia; order Phycocordibacterales; family SBAW01; genus GWA1-54-10. The sequence goes on along the minus strand of JAIFWM010000011.1, from coordinate 9,074 downwards.
ATAGTTGTCTCGATGGCTGGTGCAAAGGAAGCAAAAGATGCCGAATATCCTGACCTACACAACCTAGTTGAAAACTTGGCGATTACCGCGGGTCTACCAAAACCAAAAATTTATATCATCAACGATCCGGCACCTAACGCGTTTGCTACCGGGCGCAACAAAGAACATGCGGTGGTGGCGGTCACAACTGGTTTACTACAAATGCTCGACAAGACCGAGCTCGAAGGAGTGATTGCTCACGAGCTTTCGCATATTGGGAACAAAGACATGTTGGTCTCTACCGTGGCGGTGGTGCTCGTGGGGTTTGTGACACTTATATCTGACTTTTTCTTACGCGCCAGTATGTTTGGGGGGAATAGAGGAGGAGGTGATAGGGATAATAAAAACCCCGTTATAGCAATTCTCGCGATAGCGCTTATAGTGCTCGCGCCAATAATCGCAACACTCTTGCAGCTTGCTATCTCGCGCAAGCGCGAGTTTTTGGCAGACGCTTCAGGCGCGCTGCTTACGCGTTACCCCGAGGGGTTGGCAAACGCATTGCGTAAAATTGGCTCATATGCCGAGCCCATGCGCAAAGCAAATAATGCTATTGCACATCTTTATATTTCAAATCCCTTTGGAGCAAAGGCCGCTATGAGTGGCATTGCTAAACTGTTTATGACTCATCCGCCGATAGAGGAGAGGATCAAAGCACTTTTAGGATAAAAATTCTTGTTCTAAAATTTGGCCTAAACGGCGCCATGCAATATTTCGGAAGCTAACAGAATTTTTTTCTTCAAAACTCATTTCTCCAAACGTTTTGCCAAGTTGGGGCACAAAAAATATTGGATCATATGCAAAACCATTGGTGCCTCGAAATTCAGTACTAATTTTTCCTGTACATACTCCAGTAGTAGTAAAGGATTTTTTAGTTTTAGGATCATACAAAGCTACAACTGCTCTAAAGCATGCGCCGCGCTTGCTTTCGTGGACACCCTCTAACTCCTCTAAAATGCGCGTAGTGCGGTCGAGGTCGCTGCCAGGAGCCCAACGTGCGCTCATGACGCCTGGAGCGCCGTTTAAGGCATCCACCTCAAGTCCAGAGTCTTCAGCAGCAGTTAAGAGCCCCGACTTTTCTGCGTAGTCTTTGGCTTTCATCAATGCGTTTTCCTCAAACGTTTCGCCCGTCTCAGGAGCCTGGTAGTCTTTGGGAATTTCGGCAACATCGTTGAGGTTTACGAACTCAAAAGGCAACCCTTGGAGTAGGGCAATAATTTCAGGAAATTTTCCTTTTGACCGTGTGCCTATGAGCATTTTTCGTTTATTCATATGTTCGGGGTATTTTAGCGTATTGATTGAAATAAAAACAGGCTGGCACTAAACGACTAATCGTTTTATGCCAGCCCAATGTAACCGTTGAGGTTTTGTTATTGTTTTTGTATCGCCTCGTAGACCTCTATCGTTGAAGGAAGTCCGGCCTCGTGAAGAACTTCAGTAATGAGTTTTTGCGACTCGAACATAAAGCCCTCTTTCGCCGCGTTGAGAATATCGTAGATGTTGAGCGGCCGTTTCCAATTTTCCGGCTCCTGTTCCTCGGTCTGGATATAAATTCTGAGACCCTCTTCTTTGTCGTACATATGGCACTTTCTTGTAACTACCCATTCCGATAGGGAACCGGACATAGCTGAAAAAGACAGCTCGTCCTTGGCTTCGGAAAGCGCTTCGATTGGCCACGGAAGGTACATATGTGTCGGACTGCTCGCGATGTGTGGCTTGATCACCTCTCTGTAGTCGTCAGGGATTTCCCATTCGTCAAAGTCGGGAATGATGATTTCGACGAAAGCGCAGATTGCCATTTCAATCTTCGGCATGCCCTGTTTTCCTTTTGCTGACTTTTACTAGTGCGAAACATAACACATTATCGATAAAAATCAAGTTTTTATGAGCGGAGGCGGTGAGATTTGAACTCACGATGGATTGCTCCATGCCGCCTTTCCAAGGCGGTGCACTAGACCACTATGCGACGCCTCCGTGCGAAAAAATATAACACAAAAACAGCTCGAATTGTTATAATGAATTTATGAGCAGAAAAATTTCCGGAGGCGTCGCGCATGAGTTGCCGGCAGACTTGCGGAGGGCTTTAACAGCTGACCCTAAAGCTCTAGCGGCTTGGGAAGATATCACGCCACTTTCCCGCAACGAGTGGATTTGCTGGACTGTCTCCGTCAAGACGCCGCAGACTCGCAAGGAGCATGTCGGTAGAGTTGTTTCGGAACTCAAAGAGGGGATGCGCCGGCCGTGTTGCTGGGTGGGCTGCACTCATCGCACGGATAAGAAATTAAGTCCTTCGCAAAAGTTCGTGCTCAGTAGAAAGCGCTAAAACGTAACACAAAAACCGCCTCGGGGCGGTTTTTGTGTGGAATCTGCTGCCGTCACTCGTTATTCCACGGTAATTACTGCTGTACCGACTATGCCGCTCGTCTGTCCGGTAAATGTGTAGGTGTAGGTGTCAGGAGTTCCAGGTACGCTCATTGCACCTGTGCTGAAGTTGCCGGCACCATCTGCGTGAGCACTACCAACAGGTACTCCATCGCGCACTATGAGCACTGTCTCCTCATGACCGAAGTTGTGTCCAACAAAGTCTATGTGTCCACCTGCAGCTCGTGTCTGTCCGTCTTGGTCAATGTGCCCTGTACCAGTTGTTGGTGGGGTAGAGGTGCCAGTGCCGCCGTCACCACCACCTGGCGTTGTTGTGCCGAAGTTCAGTAGATCATCAATTACATTTTGAATTTGTGTACTGAGTGAAGGGAAGAGACCTAAGAGATTTTGCAACTGATCAATCAAGTCCGAAACATCAGGGGTTGTAGTTGGAGGTGTTGTAGTTGGAGTAGTGGTCGGAGTTGATGTAGGTGTTGAGGTAGGAATTGCATTGCTTAATGTCGTGAAGGTAAAGTTGTCTGACGTAGACGTTGCCGTGCTGGTGCTAGTACTTCCCATGCCAGAGATTACGGCAAAGTTATACAGCGTATCTGATGTGAGGCCTTGCAAGGTAACCGTGTGACTTGTTACTAATGCTGAATTAAAATCTGATTGAGTGTCATACGGTGACGTACTTGCAGACGTACCGTATCCCACTTGTGAGGTTGCAGGCACATCGGTTGTCCACGAGATCGTTGCGCTCGTAGTAGAAGGTACTGAAGATATATTGCTTATTGCAGGGGCTGCTGCAAGCGCGGTTGAAGCTAACAAACTAACAATAATTGCCGCCGCGCTGCCCAGGCTTAAGTTAAGGGCTTTCATAACGCTTACCAGTCTAAAGGGCTTCATCTGAAGGGGTGGTGATGGTAGACTAGTTGGGGAGAACCAGATACCTTTATAGATTAACTTTTGTATATATGGGAATTAATTATCTTGCAGTGTTAGTAGCAACCGTTGGTGCCTACGCGGTAGGTGCTCTATGGTATTCGCTTTTGTTTAGACGCCCCTGGATGCGTCTCATGGGTATCAATGCAGACCATGTTGGCGGAATGCCTGCTTCGCGTGCGATGATTCTTGGGTTTATCTCAACACTGGTCATGGTCTACGTGCTTTCGGTGTTTGTTTCTGCAGCGCCAGATCTTGGCGGAGCACTTATTATCTCGTTTTGGATTTGGCTCGGCTTTACCGCAACGGTGCAAATTGGTTCGTATCTTTGGGAGGGTAAACCTATCAAACTCTTTCTTATTAATGCGAGTCAGAGCTTGGTAGCAATGCTTGTAGCAACGATTATTCTTTCGCTGTGGCGCTAGTAAACAAGTTCTTCATAGGTATTTTTTTGCTCATACTCGTACTACTTGGAGTATTAGCCTTTAACGTGCAAAAATCACAAACCATGCCTACGGTCACGATTGGAGATACTAAAATTGCTGTAGAGGTAGCAGACACTGACGCGGAGCGAACGCGCGGTCTCGGCGGCCGCGCTACACTCCCCGAAAACCAGGGAATGCTCTTCAAGTTTGACCAAGAAGGGACTCCAGCCTTTTGGATGAAAGACACGCTCATCCCTTTAGACATGATCTGGGCAGACTCAAACGGGACCATCGTTACTATCGCTAAAAATGTCCGCCCAGAGTCGTATCCAGAGGTGTTTAAACCCACAGCTAAAGCGCTTTACGTGCTTGAGGTTAACGGAGGCTTCTCAGACGCCCACGGTATTGCCGAGGGCGCCAAACTTGTGGTACAATAGTTTTAGCGCGTTGGGTAGTAGCTTCCCGCTCTGTCTTTACGGGCGGATGACGGGAGGAGGAAAGTCCGGACGTTCCCTGATGTTTAATCAGGAGCCAGGTAATAGGTAACGCCTATCGTATGCTCTCTGCGGGCATAAGAGGTGCGAACAGTGACGAATCCCGAGAGAAATCGAGGGGGTGAAACGGCTAAATCCTTATCCGAACGCAAGGCCGTGCTCCAGCAATGGAGAGTGCCGCTTGAGTTCCGCTGCGAAGCGGGACCCAGATAAATTACTGCCAACTACAAAATCCGGCTTACAGACGCGCGCGCAGTTGTGAACACCCTCCCTAAAGGAGGGTGTTTGCTTTCATGCTAAACTTTTTGTCAGGTCTCATTAACAGGGGAAGGCATTGTGCCTTCTTTAAAAGATAATAGTAATCACCATATGAAGTTTCAACTCATAGGGTGGTCGCGCATCTTGTATCTCGCAGGTATGGTTCTTGCGTTGATCCTTGTCGTGCCGACTGCTTGGTTCCCGTTTCAATTAGCAAAAGTAGCTGCATTCGCACTACTACTCTTGGGCTCAGTTATTTTGTTTGTGGTAGGTCGTGGCACTCGTGATCTCGTACGTTCGCACGGCTTTTATGCCGCGCTGCTCACAGCGGCGCTGCCGCTTTCCTACGGACTTTCGTATCTTTTTACCCAAGATGCGAGTGTTGGTTTTTCAGGCTATGGGATCGAAGTAGACACTATTGTCTTCTCAGTCATGGCGTTCTTGGCCTTTATGCTTTCCTTTGGGCTCTTCCAGACTCAGCGCACAGTGCGCATGCTTCTTTCTACATTGTTTGTGGTGCTTGCAGCTGCAGTGCTCTTCCAAACCATTTCGGTTCTCATCGGACTTCCAATCGCAGCGTTTGCAGATCGTTCAGTTAACCTCATTGGTAAGTGGAATGACTTGGGTCTTATTGCAGGACTCCTCGCAGTACTGCTTCTTATCCGTGTTGAACTTATGCAAAGTTCGCGTGTGTGGCAGGTAGGTACCGTGATTGGCGGCATTCTTTTGGTGTTTCTTCTTGGAGTAGTGAACTTTCCTCTCGCATGGGGAATGCTTCTTACCTTCTCGATTGTGTTGGGGCTTTTAAAGTTCGTACAAGCTCGATTTAGTGCTTCGGATGATCACACAGAGCCGCGCACGTGGATTCGCGGAGCGCCATGGTTTTCTATCGGTGCGGCTGGTATTACAATTATTTTCCTTTTCTTCGGACCCTCGGTAAACACGGCGCTAACCTCTATGTTTCCCGTTTCGTCACTCGAAGTGCGTCCTTCGTACGACTCGACCTTACAAGTAGTAAATGCTTCGCGCGGCGGCATGCCTATGCGCGTACTGGTGGGCAATGGTCCAAGCACCTTTGGCGAACAATGGCTTGTTAATAAACCAACCGAAGTTAATCAAAGTGCCTTTTGGAACTTGGACTTTAACGTCGGTTTCTCCACAGTTGTGACAGCGCTCGGTACCGTAGGAATCCTCGGTGCGCTTGCGTGGCTCTTGCCGATGTTACTCGTCATTGCTGGTATTATCCGCGTGATGCGCAGTACGATTCTTAGTCGCGAAGACAAAACTCTTGCGACTGCGTTGTCATTAAGTAGTATCTTCCTCTTTGTTTCGCTTTTGCTTTATGTGCCGAGCCCTAACTTGGTGTTACTGGCAATGGTGCTCTCTGGTGCAGCATTTGGATTCCTCTGGCGACAAGGGCAACCGGCAAGCGTCGAGGCACTCTCACGCATGGGTAGCACCGTTAATCTTGCGAGCATGGTTGTGCTTTTGGTGTTGGCATTCGCTGTGACAAGCACTGTTGAGCGACGCTTCCTTGCCCAAACTTATGTAGGCTATGGTGTGTCACAGCTTAATGGTGGGGGAATAGACAAAGCACTTGCGGCAGCAAAGACTGCGAACAATATTGAAAAGAACTTCGATGCTTACCGACTCGAGCTAGATGCAGGAAGCGGCAAGATCCAACAAATCGCAACGAACACTAGCTTGCCCACAGGCGTAGCTCAACAGCAGTTTGCCTCAACTACTGCAGACACTATTTCTGCGGCGCAGGCGGCTATCTCGATTCATCCTCAAGATTATCGACCACAGTTAGCGCTTGCGAATCTCTACACCTACCTTGCATCGCTTCAGATCCAAGGAGCTGCGGATATTGCACGCACAACTTACAAAGAAGCTCAAAAAAATAATCCTAAAAATCCCCAAGTACCGCTCTTCCTTTCACGACTTGAGTTTGCGACCGGTAATAACAATCTTGGACAGCAATATCTCAGCGATTCGTTGACACTGAAGCCAAACTACACCGACGCGATACTCTTCCTTGTGCAGTTGCATATAGCTAATAACGACTTACGTAACGCGGTTATTGCCGCACAAGCAGCAGTACAGTCAGCACCAGGTGTTGGCCCGCTGTGGTTCCAGCTTGGTCTCCTTTACTACAGTGGCGCAGATACAAAGGATGCGATTCCTGCACTCGAACAAGCGCTCGCTATTATTCCTGACTACGCAAATGCCAAATACTTCCTTGGACTCTCATATTACGCAGAAAACAAGCCCGCAGACGGTATCCGCATGTTTGAGGATCTTGCACGCACCAACCCCGACAACACAGAAGTTAAAACAATCCTCAGCAACATGAAAGCGGGTAAAAAGGCGCTCGATGGAATTACGCCTCCATCACCTGAACCCGAGAAGCGTGATCAAGCACCTGTTTCAGAGTAATATGTAAGAATGGTCCGCGGATTATCTGCTTTAGGTCGCGAAATACGTGGAATGCATCAGGCTGCCTATCTACTGGCAGCCTTTGCATTTCTCTCCCAACTCTTGGGGCTCGTTCGTGACCGCCTGCTTGCGGGCGAGTTTGGTGCAACTCATACGCTCGATGTGTACTATGCTGCGTTTCGCATTCCCGATTTTCTTTTTGCCACAGTTGCATCGCTGCTCTCGCTCTATGCACTCCTGCCAGCACTTACGCTGCTGCTTGAAGAGAACGAAGGATACATGGTGTCGTTTATGCGGCAAATACTACTCGTTTTTTTTGTGGCAATGGCACTACTTGCGTGTGTGCTCTTTGTACTTACACCATGGTTGGTACATGTAATTCTTCCAGGAATCGCTTCAGACCCCGCGTCTAAAGCAGACCTCGTGATGCTCGTGCGGATTTTGCTTTTGCAGCCAATACTTCTTGGTGCCTCTAATATCCTTGCAGCACTTACACAACTGCGACACAGATTTTTCCTCTACTCCGTTTCGCCGCTCCTGTATAACCTTGGTATTATTTTTGGCATTGTTGCCCTTTACCCAATGATGGGAGTCTCGGGGTTGGCATGGGGCGTGGTATTAGGCGCTTTGATGCATCTCCTCATTCAGCTACCGTTCTTTTTTGCTGAAAAATCACATCCTCTTCCTATGATGCGCGTAGGAAAAGAGTTAACACAAGTGCTGCTACTATCCATACCGCGTACGTTCACCCTTGCCTCAGGACAACTGCTTCTTTTAGTGTTTACTGCGTTTGCGTCTTATTTAGCACCGGGGTCTATCGCAGTATTTACTTTTGCGTGGAATCTTCAAGCCGTGCCACTCACTATTATTGGTGTGTCCTATTCAGTCGCGGCGTTTCCCACACTGACAAGGCTCTATAGCGCAGGTGCATGGGGAGAGTTTACGCGGCATATTGAGGTGGCGCTTAGACACATGCTCTTTTGGGCAGTACCAGCGATGGTGTTTGTTATCGTCTTGCGCGCGCAGTTGGTGCGCACTATCCTTGGCTCGGGAATTTTTGATTGGGATGCAACACGCTTGGTTGCTGCAGCGCTTGCACTCTTTATTATCTCCCTGTGCGCGCAGTCTGTTAACCTCCTTATCGCGCGCGCCTACTACGCAGCGGGGAAGACCATGCTACCTCTGTACTTATCGTGCGTAGGAGTGCTCTCGTCGGTGGGAAGTGCCATATTTTTTATTTGGCTCTTTCATGAGAGTTTGTTTACCCGGCTTTTTTTGGAAGCATTGCTGCGCGTCTCTGACATGGCAGGAACCACAATACTTATGCTGGCGCTCTCGTTTGCATTTGGATCTATCGTGCAGGCAGGACTTTCGCTGTATCGCTTTTCAAAAGATTTTTCTCTCGACTTAACAGATGTGCGCCGCCTGACATTCCAAAGTTTTGCCGCATCAGTTATTGGTGGCGCGGTGGCCTATGCAGGCTTGGCAACCGTGGGTCGCTATGTCGACATCAACACGGCGCCTGGTGTGTTACTGCAGGGTATCGTGGGTGGCACAGTTGGGCTTGCAGCTACTATTTTTGTACTCGTCATTCTTCACAATCAGGAGCTTGCAGAAGCGTTTTCTACACTCAAACGAAAATTCGAAGACTATACATCTGTTGCAGTCGAACCTACAGACGTCTCGTAATTTAAGGTTAAAAGTGATACTTTGATTCGGTGCAACATATACGAAACTTCAGCATCATAGCCCACATTGACCACGGCAAGTCGACACTTGCCGATCGGTTTTTAGAGGTGACCCACACCATCGAGCCGCGCAAGATGCGTGACCAAGTTTTAGACTCGATGGATCTTGAACGTGAGCGTGGAATCACTATCAAGATGCAGCCTGTGCGTATGGAGTGGAAGGGTCACATTGTTAACCTCATCGACACGCCAGGACATATCGACTTTTCATATGAAGTTTCGCGCGCACTCACCGCTGTCGAGGGTGCAGTGCTCTTGGTAGATGCTACGCAAGGTGTGCAGGCACAAACTTTTACCGTGCTGCGCAGCGCGCGCGAGTTGGGTTTGGTGATCGTGCCGGTTATATCCAAAATTGATTCACCACTGGC
>JAIFWM010000058.1 GCA_019661855.1 Candidatus Parcubacteria bacterium | reverse complement strand
TATTTTAACGAGCATCGAGATGATGCCATACAGCGCGCCCGTAGGTTCTCCCTTACTTGATGAAAATTCAGGCAACGCATGATACGCCCGATGCAAGATCGCGTGCGTATCTAAAATAACCAAACGTTTAGTGTCCTTCGCCATGTACCATATCAATATAGCGTTCGTCTGGAGATATGGCACCTCCCTCTCTGTCTTCGGCTAAAAACTTGAGCACTAGGTCAGGCACGGGCAATGCACCCTCTACTCGCTCGGGCCACTCGATAACCACCAAGTTACCCGGGTCAGCAAAGAGTTCGTCGGGCCTAAGTGCTTGAAACTCCAAAGGCCCTTCGAGCCTATAGGCATCAATATGCACTAAACATTTAAACTTGCGCGGAGCGCCATGTGGCAGTCTTTCATCAGGATTTGGCACAGGGTATTTTTTCATGAGGACATACGTAGGGCTCTGAACGGTTTCCGTTATTCCCATATCTTTGGCTAAGGTTTGTACAAAGGTCGTTTTGCCCGCTCCTAAGTTGCCTATGAGCCACAGCGTGGTAGCTGCCTCCTTGTGCGGAATCATCTTGAGTACAGATCGAACGTTTCTCACAAATTGGGGTAATTCATTAAGTGGGACACGGGTCATATATTCGAGTACCCCAGTTTAGCAAAAATAGCAGTAGAATGTATGTATGGTTGTTTTTGCAGATGCCGAGCAACAGAAGCGTATAGACTTCCTGCGCAAGCGCGAAGAGGAGGAGCTTGCACAAGTGCTGTCTCAAAAGTACGGCGTCCAATACGTGGACTTAACACTCGTTGCTGTTAACACCGAGGCTCTGCGACTTTTGGGTGAAAAAGAGGCGCGCGAGGCAGAGGCCGCGGCCTTTGGCCGCGTCGGCAAGCGCATCTCGCTTGCCGTGCGCGCGCCCGAAAATCCTAAAGCCAAAGCACTCGTGCAAAAGTTGCAGGACCAAGGATACGAAGTCACCGTCTTTATGGCCTCGCAAGAGTCTTTAGGTCGTGCGTTTAAACATTACGAAGATCTTTCTTACGCCACCGAGACCAAAGCGGGCGTGTTCGAAATTTCTAACGACGAAGTTGAAGAGCTTTTAGAAAAAGTTAAAAGTTTACAAGACATCAGTGCACTTATTACCGAAGCAATTACGCTCAAACGTGCATATCGCATCACTCGAATTCTTGAGGTTATCTTGGCAGGAGGTCTTGCTACAAGCGCCTCCGACGTACACTTTGAGCCCGAAGAGGTTGCGGTACGTTTGCGTTACCGTCTCGACGGAGTATTGACCGATGTGGTTACTTTTGACCATGAAACGTATCGTTTGATGCTTTCGCGATTGAAACTCCTCTCTGGCTTAAAGCTCAATGTTGAGGGTGAGGCACAAGATGGCCGCTTTTCTATCAAAATTAAAGGAGACGAGATCGAGCTGCGCACCAGTATTTTGCCCGGCAATTACGCTGAAACCTTGGTACTTCGTATTTTGAATCCTAAATCAATCGGTGTACCACTCGAAGAGTTGGGTTTGGAGGAAAAGTTGCGCACCCGGATCGAAAAAGAAATTACTAAACCAAACGGCATGATACTAACCACCGGTCCTACCGGCTCGGGTAAAACGACTACACTCTATGCTTTTTTGCGTAAAGTAAATTCTCCCGGCAGTAAAGTCATTACTATCGAGGATCCTATCGAGTATCACCTTAAGGGAATAGTACAAACTCAAGTAGATAAAAAGAATTATACGTTTGCACTGGGGCTTCGCTCGGCACTGCGCCAAGACCCAGACATTATTATGGTCGGTGAGATCCGCGACGGCGAAGTAGCTACTACTGCAATTAATGCAGCACTAACCGGACACTTGGTCTTTTCCACTTTGCACACCAACGACGCAGCCGGATCCTTCCCTCGCCTCATAGACCTTGGGGTGGATGAAAAAATAATCAGCTCTGCGGTTAACTGCGCGATGGCACAGCGCTTGGTACGCAAACTGTGTCCAGACTGCAAGGTGCAGCGCCCCGTAAAACCGGAGGAAAAAATTATTATAGACAAATTTTTGACGAGCATAGTCGACAAGACACTTGTCCCACCAAAAACGGACACTCTGTTTGAGGCAAAACCAGACGGCTGCCCCACCTGTGGCGGCAGAGGCTACAAAGGGCGTGTCGGTATTTACGAAGCAGTGTTTATGGACCAACACATTGAGGATATTTTGCGCACCAAACCATCTGAACGAGAAATAATGACCGCTGCGCGGCCACAAGGCATACCCTCTATGCAAGAGGATGGCATCTTAAAGATATTAAAAGGAGTTACCTCGCTTGAGGAGCTCCAACGCGTAGTAGATCTTGGCGTCTAGAGAGTAGTAAAGTGGGGTTTGGGTAGAGTACACCACCAAGCAATACGCAGTTCGCAACAAGGCGAAAAGTGGAGACAGAGTCTAAGGATAGCCCCCGCGTACATGTATAAAACAAGTGCCAGGACGTCCTCGATTAAGCTCCAAACCGGTAAAGGTGTATTGCTTGAGGGTGTACCGTATCCAAAATAGAGCAAAAAATAGGCCCCTCGGGGAGGAGCGTGCTAATAAACAGCCTATCATGGTATTCATTTTATGTCAAGCGAACCCCAACCAGAAACATTTTTAGACCAAACATTACGTCCTGTTTCGTGGGATGAGTATGTTGGGCAAGAAAGTATTAAAAATAATTTGCACATTTTAATTTCGGCCGCTAAAGAGCGCCAAGCACCACCCGAACATATCCTTTTTTATGGACCACCAGGCCTTGGCAAGACTACTTTGGCGCACTTGATAGCACGTGAACTAAGTGGCAATCTACGCGCCACCTCTGGCCCTGCTATAGAACGTGTGGGAGATCTCGCCGCATTGCTTACCAACTTAGGAGCTGGCGATATTTTGTTTATAGATGAGATTCATCGTCTTTCACGAGCGATCGAGGAGGTCCTCTACCCTGCGATGGAGTCAGGGATTTTAAATATCATCATTGGCAAAGGTCCAAGTGCGCGTACGATCGAACTCCCCTTGCCACCATTTACTTTGATTGCTGCAACGACGCGTGTTGCAGACCTCTCTGCTCCACTTCGCTCTCGTTTTAGTGGTGGGACCTTTAGACTCGAATTTTATTCAGAGGAGGATATTGCGCAGATTGTTAAACGCTCGGCGAAAATTCTTGGCGTAGATATTGAACC
>JAIFWM010000010.1 GCA_019661855.1 Candidatus Parcubacteria bacterium | reverse complement strand
ACCGAAGGGGTGGACTCGGACGCAACATGATTTACCTTCAAGGTAAACAACTCACTGACATGTATCGAACCTGCCGCTAACTGAACTGCGGCGCTGGCCTTCTCCCCCTGGGAGAAGGCCATATTCATAACTTTAGATCGTTCAAAATTGGATGATACGCTTATTAGTAGAAGTTGTAACGAAACGCAAAAAGGGAGGGTGCCATGCGCATCTTGCTATCGCTGATATTTTGCATCACCCTCGCGAACGGTGCAGTTGCACAAGAAGAGACAGACATCGAAACTCTTCAAGACTATATCGAAGAAACATTCTTCGTTCTAGGTTACCAGTATTTGCCCGTAAACGGGACAGATAACAAAAAGCTCGTAAAGGGACAGTATTTTGCAGAGATTTTGTTTGACTGCAAAGAAAGCGAGAACATTTGCGATATTAAAGAAAACCTGGGAGGCTCTGTAGCCTTATATGCTCTAGCGGGTTATGCGGCACATTTAAGCAACAAGCGATTTCGCATTCTTGGGATCTGCGCTTCAGCATGTGCGGTGTTCGCGGACCTAGCACGCGACAAAGTGTGCATGATGCCAAGAACGGTTTTCCTCTTTCACAAATGGCGATGGTCTACTGGTGAATTTGCCGAGACAAGACATAGCCCTGATGTTCACGCTATGGTATTAGCGTATGGAGGCTTCCCCGAAGAAGGAGTCACAAAAGTGTATGCCAGAAATGCAAAGCATATTTGGCATGCGTGCAAACTAAGATCAACGATCGCAGCTGCTCGCTAATACTTAAAATGACACGAGACCCGGCGGACGCTTCCGCCGGGCTTTTTTAATGGTTCATAAAGTGATAAGCTGCAAAACTATGGAATACCGTATTAATACGGACGAGGAAAAGCGACTTCTTGCCTCACTTGAGGCTCGCACAGACACCGACGCCTTGCGCATGAAGCGCTACCTTTCGATGCCCGATCTTTCGCGCACCTCAACCTCTCCACTTTTTGAGTTAGTTGAGCGAGCACGCAAGACTCCAACTTTAAGCACGCTCGACAATATCATCATCCCCGAGATAGTGCCGGCAGACATTTCGTTTGATCTGTTTAATTTTGCAGCCGATCATCCTGCGCGCAGTAAATCGGACACCTACTACGTAGACGACAAAAACATTTTGCGCACTCACGACACCGTGATGTGGTACTACTATTTGCAACTCCCCGAAGTTAAAGAGCGAATCGCAAAAGGCGAGTCAGTAGGAACGGTTTGTTATGGCAAAGTATTTCGCAAAGACGAAATAGACAATCGCCACATGAACGTATTTCACCAGTTCGGCGGATGGTTTCTCCAACCAGATTCTAAAGGCATCATGCCACTTCAAGAACTCAAGAAAGTTTTGACCGAAGTAGTTGAAGGTTTGTTTGGTAAAGGAGTTGAATATCGTTTTTTGGACGACACCTTCCCCTACACTGACCCTTCATTGCAGATCGAAGTTAAGGTGGGCGAGCGATGGATCGAGATTATGGGCGGCGGCATGCCCAAAAAGGCAGTGCTCAAAAACATGGGTGTTGAGGGATACAACGGATGGGCGTTCGGCTTTGGTCTTGAACGTTTGGCTATCATCGGTATGGAGCTCCCGGATATTCGCTTGCTGTGGTCTACTGACCCACGCGTCACTGCACAACTAAAGTTAGGAACTAAATATAAAGAAGTAAGCAAATATCCTGCAGTGGTGCGCGACATTTCTTTTATTGTCGCCAATACCTTTCAACCCAACGACTACTTTGATCTTATTCGCGAGACTGTTGGCGAAGATATGGCTGAGGAGGTGCAACTTTTAGACAAATACGAAAACGCCGAGAAATTTGGTGCCGACAAAATAAGCTACACCTACCGCATTACCTACCGCTCACTCAACAAGACCCTAACTAACGAAGAGGTGGACCAACTCCACAAGAAGCTTGAGGAAGCTACTAAACAAGTCTACCAAGCCCAGGTACGCTAAATGGTGGCTTACAATAAGGCTCTTCAGGGTCTTTTCATGAATCACACACTAGTGTATACTTTGTCAATATGGAACTAGGGACACTGGCCATCGATGTGTGTCTTTTCATTGCCCTCTTTTTTGAGGTTTTTTTACTTATCGCATTTTTTGAACGAAAACCATCGACGAAGACCAGAGAGATGCCTAAGCACTTCCCTTCTATTACGATGGTCGTGCCGTGCTTTAACGAGGAAAAAACTTTAAAGAGCACTATCGAGTCTTTACTTCAACTCGAGTATCCAAAGGAAAAGTTGTCTATCATGATTGTCGACGACGGCTCTAAAGACAACACACGCAAAATTAGCGAAGAGCTCGCTAAGCAATACCGCCAGGTTGAGTACGTGTTTAAAGAAAATGGTGGCAAATACACAGCACTTAACCTTGCTATAGAGCGTGTACAAACAGATTTGATTGGTTGTTTGGATGCCGACTCGTTTGTGGTTAAAGACGCATTGATAGAGGCAGTGAAGAAGTTTGAGAGTGACCCCGCAGTTATGGCTATTACTCCTGCGATGAAAGTGCATAAGCCAACGACAATACTTGAGCTCATGCAGTCGGTTGAATATACGTTCGGTATTTTCTATAAAAAAATGTTCGACAACCTCGCAGCACTTAACGTGTTGCCAGGACCATTTTCTATCTATCGCAAAGAGGTGTTTCAAAAGATCGGTCTCTTTCGCCACGCACACAACACCGAAGACATGGAGATCGCGTTTCGTATGCATGCCCATGGTTTAAAGATAGTGAACGCACACACTGCACTTGTCTACACTACCGTACCTACTACTTTGCGCTCATTGATTAAACAACGCACACGCTGGTCACAAGGGTTCCTGCAAAACTCGCGTGACTATTCATATATGTTCTTTAATCCACGCTTTGGACACTTTGGCATGTTTGTACTCCCCTTTGGTTTTGTAGCCTTTTTTGCTGGACTCTTTACCGCCATGTATGCCGCGTATCATTTGATACAAGCAACCAGCATGCGCGCGTTAGATATGTACTTGACCCAGATCCCGCCTCATCTGTCCCCGGTGAGCAATAACCTCAACTGGTTTTACCTCAATACCACCATGACAAGCTTTTTGATCCTTGTAACATTTAGCATGACGATTGTGGCGATCTTTCTCGGGTCAAAAATCGCTGACTCGAAGATCACAGCCAAGTCTTTATTTTCATATTTTGCCTTCTTTGGTTTTATCGCGCCGTTTTGGTTGGCCCGAGCAGCATGGGGTGCAGCCCTTGCTCGCGAAAGTAAATGGCGATAGAGTCGATGCGTACTATGAATTGGCAAAAATATGCACTAGCGTTCATCATCACTGCGGCCATATTTGGCACCGCTTTTTATATTGCGTACCGCTTAGACCGCGCACGCATAGCAGACATTCGGGCCACACAGGAGGCTATCTCCATAGACATCCTTTCAACCGAGACGCAGTTTGACCTCTTGGGTCGCTTGGACTGCAGCGCCATTTCAGAAAATCCCGTACTTTCAGATGAGCTCAATTCGCTTGCAGAGCGCCTCTCGATTGCCGAACAAAACTTAGGAGCAGACGATGCTGACGTTATTGCCCTTAAGAAGCAGTATTCACTGCTTCAGATCAAAGACTATCTTTTAATGCAAGAGATCTCGACGAAGTGTAAAAATGTGAAGCCGGTGTTTGTACTTTACTTCTACTCAAACAAAGGCGACTGCCCTTCGTGCAGTCGTGCGGGCGAAGTGCTTACCTATTTGCGTCAAACCTACCCAGACTTGCGTATTTACTCGTTTGACTATCATCTAGACCTCTCAGCCCTCCATACACTCGAAAGCTTGCGCCGGGTGAATGGCGAAAAACTCCCTGCGTTTGTTATTAACGACCGCATGCCTATCTATGGCTTTAAGTCTTTGGACGAAATGCGTACGCTCATTCCTGAGCTTAAAAACCTCGCTACGTCTTCTACTGCGCTTTTAAATCCTTAATAAATCGGGTAGGATACGAAAGCAGAATATTGCCGCCTTAGCTCAGTTGGTAGAGCAACTCTTTTGTAAAGAGAAGGTCCCCAGTTCAAGTCTGGGAGGCGGCTCCATATTTATTATTCGTGCACAATAAGACGCTCTTGCTGTACGGGCACTGGTTGAGGAACCTGGAGCGGAGCGCTAACCGAGAGACGCGCAGGAGAGCGTTTAAGGAGAGATTTTTTATGAGCTGCTACCTCGCGCAAGAACGCGGATGCAGGAACACTTGGATGTGGAATGTGCGTCGTCATGCGCAAGGTGTTGAGCGCTTGCTCAAGCCAATACTCTGCAACAAGAATAGCGTGAGCAATAATGCGCTGTACAAACGAGGCAGCACGCATTACTACTTTGCGCACTTGAACATACACCAACGCTGGTAAGAAATGTTCAAAAAAAACTACGACATGATGAAACGCACCAGCGAAAAAGGGGCGGATACTGCGGAAGGCCATACGCCCAGTTGAGAGCTCATAGCGCTTCACGCCAAGGAGCGTCATCATGCCCACTATTGAGATACCGAGGGTAGTTGTAAGAAACAATACCATAGACGTTTTAGTATACTGTTTATTTGACGGCGAGAACAGAGAGCGAGCTTATTTCAACACGCTCACCGAACTTTTGGGTAGCCCCCGAGATAAGATCTGCAATGGTTTTGCTAGGGTCTTTGATAAACTGCTGCTGCATGAGCTCTTCAGTATTTGCGGGGCGCATAGCCGCTGCATGCATAGCAATGTCGTAGGCCAACTTTGCAAATTCCTCGTTTTTAGAAACGAAGTCTGTCTCACAAGCGAGTGCAACGAGCGCACCAACTTGGGCGTTTGAGTGCACATAGGCTGCAACAGACCCAGCACCCAAAGTGCGGTCTGCTTTTTTTAGAGCTGAGGCTGCAGCACGGGTACCCAAAATTTCGATAGCTTTATTAAAATCTCCAGCCGCTTCTTCAAGCGCTTTCTTGCACTCCATAACCGAGACACCGGTCTGGTCGCGCAACTTCATTACGTCCTCTGCACTAATAGCCATACGATTAGTTTGAAACAGGTGTACTTGGTGGTGTAACAGGAGTGTTGCTTGCGTACATTTTGGTGACCTCGTCGAGTATAAGGGTGATAGTAGCAACTGCCGAGTCATTGGCAGGGATTGGGTAAGCAACATTGGTGCGGTCGCAGTCTGAGTTCATGAGGGCAACCACAGGGACACCCATGGTCTTAGCCTCAGCGACTGCACCCTCCTCGTGACGTGGGTCAACGATAAAAAGTGCGTCAGGAGTGCGAGTCAAGCCTTTGAGGCCACCAAACATCTCTTCGAGGTTAGTGATCTCGCGGTCAATAAGTAAACGTTCGTGTTTAGTAAATTTAGCAAGCTCACCTTTTTCACGCATAGTGGTGTGCTCCTCAAGTTTAGCGAGGCGCTTTTTTATTTCATTAAAGTTAGTGAGCGAACCACCTATCCAGCGACCTGCTGAGTACGGCATGTTAAGACGTGCAGCTGCGCGTTTGACCGCCTCTTTAGCCTCTGCCTTACCACCAACAAAGAGAATGGTCTTCTTCTCTGCTGCCAAAGATTTGATGTAGTCTAATGCGTCCTCAAAAAGAGCTGCCGTTTGCTCAAGGTCAAAAAGTTCGGTACCACCCTTAGCGCCAAAGATGTACGGAGCAACCGATGGATGACGGCGGCTAGGCGCATACCCAAAGTGTGCGCCGACGGAAAAGAGTTTGTCTATAAGTTGATTTTTATCCATTTCTTACAAATAAAGGCCCTGGTTGAGCCTTTAAAGATGCTTCCTACACTATCATGCAGCCGCCTGTGCTGCAAGGGCGTTGAGTATAGGGTCCATAGCCCCTGCCATGACCTTAGGGATGTTAGACCAGCTCTCCTTAATACGGTGGTCAGTGATGCGGTCCTGGGGAAAGTTGAAGGTGCGGATCTTCTCGGAACGGTCGCCGGTGCCTATTTGGTTTTTGCGAGTTGCGGCATGTTTGCGCGCCTCTTCCTCTTCTTGAAGAGCGTCGAGCTTGGCCAAAAGTACCGCCATAGCACGCTCGCGGTTAGCGTTCTGCGAACGCTCATCTTGCGAGCGCGCATCCACACCGGTTGGGCGGTGTATCAAACGCACTGCTGTTTCAACTTTGTTAACGTTTTGACCACCGGCACCACCCGCACGCGAAAACTCCATGTCTATATCTGCAGGATTAACCTCGAACTTGTGCTTTTTGCGAATAGGTAAAATAGCGACCGACGCGGTTGAAGTATGGATGCGACCACTCTTCTCCGTTGCAGGAATACGCTGGATGCGATGCACGCCGGTTTCAAAACGTAGCTTTTCATACACACCCATTCCTTTTATTTCAAACGATGCTTCTTTGTAGCCACCAAGGTCGGTTTTGGCTTCGGCGAGTACGCGTACCTGCCACCCTTGTATCTCGGCATACGAGCGATACATCTCTGCAAGCTCTTCAGCAAAAAGGGCTGCCTCTTGTCCGCCTACGCCCGCGCGCACCTCAAGCACGACTTCGTTGGGGAATTCATCGCTCCCCTCGTCGGCCTTTAAAATTTCATCCATCTGCTTAATAAGATCAGCTTTGTCAGACTCATTGGTCAAATATTGCAAAGTCTCCACCATGTAGGCGGTCTTGGGATTAGCCTTGTACTTTTCGAGATCCATTTCTGGAGTCTATTTAGCTTTCTTTGGCTTTGCCGCAGCGCGGCGAGCATTGAATTTCTCAAGGCGGCCCGCAGTGTCGAGAACCTTTTCGTTGCCGGTGTAGAACGGGTGGCAAAAGGAGCAGATTTCTACCTCAAGTTTTTCCTTGGTTGAACCCACAGCAAAAGAGTGGCCGCATGCGCAGGTGACCTTAGCTTGGGGAAAATAGGTTGGGTGTGTATCGGTTTTCACGTTTGGCAATATATCAGAGATTCTTAAGGAAATCAATATTTTGCTGGAACTGCTGCGCCTTAGCCACTACCGAATTGCCATAGGTCGTGTTGCCGGGCCCGCCACCCACGCCACAAGATCGCCCTGAGTAGTATTTGCAGGCTGCGTTGCGTTCGGCGGTATATCCGCCTATACCTGCGCCTAAATCGGCCAAGTAGAGCGCTGTGGCCATGACCGCATCTTGAGCATTCCACGGGTTAGGCAAGGAAACTCCAAGCGCGGCCGCCAAACGAGGTACATACAGCTGCCAGGTTGATGGTATAAACTGCGACGGACCCATAGCACCTCCGTAGCCGCGCGAGATGCTGTAGACAGCACCAAGCGGACACGACACAGGCGTCATTGACCAATCTTTGCCAAGCTGGTCGGTGATTGCTTTAAACACCACCGTGTCGCGCGGCGACTTCATCACCTGTTGAAATGGCGTGCCGGTGTTTTTACCCACACCATCGCCTGTCTCTAAGTTTTTAACCAAACATGAACCAACATTTTTACCCAAGTCAGACTCTTGCGAAAGGATCGCCAAGGTCATTGCGGCACGCACGCCAGTTTTTTGCTGTGCAATGTTGGCGTAGTTAAGTGCAGTTTCAAATGAAATACCTTGCGAGTCGCGCAAGCCGAAAAGAGCCGTGCGGATTTCTTCTGCGCGACGCTGGCGGTCGGCCAACACAGTTTGATAGCTACTCTCTTCGGTCTTGGTCACTGCCAAGAGGTCATTTTTTTCTTTTTTGTTTTGATCTATCTCTTTTTTCTTAACCTCTACCTCGTACTTGGCATCCAACTCCTGATTTTTGCGATCGTCGAGCGCTTGCTTTTCTTTTTCGGTTTCGCCCTTAACCTCACGCAATTCAGCAAAGCGCGTTTGAAGTTCGCGGTTGATAGAATCTATCGAATCAACATTATCAAAAAAATCAGAAAGATTTTGCGAAGTGAGTGCCAAGGTAACTAAAGGCTCGTTTTCGGTCGAATTCTTTTCACGCATTAATTTGGCAAGCGACTCCTTACCATTTTGGAGTCGCTCCTCGAGCGTGTTGATGCGTGCAGCCTTTTCATTAATCTCACCGGCGAGGCGTGAGATAGTGTTGCCTCGCTGGCTTATTTCGGCCTGGGCCTTTTTGATCTGGGCGTTCAGCGTAGTAACATCGCCCTGAAGAGTATTCTTCTTCAACCTCGTGTCATCGAGCACCTTTTGCCATTGCTCTATCTCCTTTTGGATTTGGTCGTACTCTGACTGTAGTTTAGCCTTTTCCTCCGAGCTTAGAGTCTGGGCATGGGCCACTTCGGGCTTAAAGTAGTGATTCGAAACAAACCCTATTGTGGCGAATAGGACAACCACCATGAGAACAACAAAATACTGCCCGTTCAGGTAATGATGCATCGCTAATTTCTATATTCTAACAGACGTTCAGGCAAGTTTTAGATTACAAAATGAAGATATAACAAAACAGAATGTTCGACTTACGAAGTCGAACATTAAGCTTGACAAATAGAACAATTAAAGTTTAATTGTCAGCGAGTGAACCTTAACTACTGAAGGAGCGTCCCGTGAACAAAACCACCAACTGGTTAATGTCTATCATGATGCTACTAATAGCACTCCTCTGCTTCAGACGACTGTTTGAGATGCTTGGATTTACCCAAGAACAATGGCTCAGTACGCCACTTATCGACACACCAATACCTAGCGTCGGCGGCATCATCAGCCTTTTATTTCTCGGATGTGTCTTCGCCTCCGTTGGAATGCTGGGCTTGTATCTCTCGTGCAGGAAACGGAAACGAACTCAATAAGCCGCTCTGCGGCGACTATGCTAAAGGCAAAGGTCGCATGCGAGCGGCTTTTGTCTTCTTCAAGGTTAAACCTTGATGTTCGACTTACGAAGTCGAACAATTGGCTCTATATAATGCTACATCCTGTTCGACTTACGAAGTCGAACAATTTTATGAAGGAAAAAACCCGGGATGATCCCGGGGTGATTTTGAAACATGTTATAGAAAGGATAAATTGAGGACAGAGAGAATTACTCTTTTGCGTCTTCAGCAGGAGCTTCTTCGTCAGGCTTCTTGCCACGCTCTTCGGAGATCTCGATAGCTGAGAGGTCGGTAGCTGGAGCTTCTTCGATAGGCTCATCTTTAGCCACGTCGATCATGGCAACCACCTCTTCAGGATCAACTGAAATTTTAAGGTTAGCTGCAAGCCCAAGATCTTGCACGCTGATCTGGTCTTCAAGTGTGACGAGTTTAGAAATATCTACGGTGATGTGCTGTGGTAGATCCTTAGGCTGACATTCAACCTCAAGCTCGTGCATAACCTTAACCAAAATTCCGCCAAGGTCTTTAACAGCTGGCGAAACACCTTCGAACTCGAGTGGGATAGATACAGTAACTGTCTGACCCTTCTCGATTGCATAAAAGTCTACGTGAGTTGGGATGCCGGTCACCGCATCAAACTCAACTTCGTGAATAAGCGCGTCTTTGTCTTCGTCTAAACCTTTAATAGTGATGACGGTTGACTCTCCTGCAGCCTTAAAAAGTTTGCCGAAAGTCTTGGCATCGACAGAGATAGGGGTCGACTCCTCAGAGCGGCCGTAGATAACAGCAGGAAGCACCCCGCCGAGGCGTAGTGTCTTAGGGCTTTTAACGCCGTCGCGCTTTTGGACCGTTAATTCCATGTGGGGCCTAATATACTGGGTTTTTTGACTTTATGCAACTTCCGCTTGTTCGACTTACGAAGTCGAACATGAGGTACTTGACAAGTAGCTTATTTGGGCGTATAATGGTAGCTATAAGTTCCCCTGGCAACTGATGAGGTAAGCAATGGTGTATCAGAGCGGAAGCCGTGACTATGTCGGCGGTCTAGGAATGGCAATCACCACGATCTCTACGGTCTTGGTGTGGACCCTCGCGTTTCTGGCAATGCTAACCCCCACCAATAACTATGTTGGTGAACGGATTGCGTTGTACATTCTCGCGGCCGGGTTCACGTGCCTCCTGGCCTACGTCGGCTATGGTTGGTCGTTCGGATATAAACGTAAGTATGAATGAGCCGCTTTGCGGCGACTGGGCGAAAGTCGCGAAAGCGGCTTTTGTCTTTCTTAATATTTGTGTGGTAAGGTTTTGG
The DNA here is from genome assembly GCA_019661855.1 of Candidatus Parcubacteria bacterium. Taxonomy (GTDB): domain Bacteria; phylum Patescibacteriota; class Minisyncoccia; order Phycocordibacterales; family SBAW01; genus GWA1-54-10. The sequence goes on along the minus strand of JAIFWM010000010.1, from coordinate 4,322 downwards.
ACGAAGTACACCAGCAACGGAGATCTGTCGTGCCTGATGAAATCCCTGACGTTGTTCTTTCTGAAGCTGCGGAAGAAAGTAAGCCGCGTAGGCGACGTAAATTTGCTCCCCGAGCACCCAAGTATGTGAAAAAGGCGGGAATCCGAATCGCAAGCACACCGTTTTTCATTCTCGCACTTGTCTGCCTCGTTGGCATACTCGAAACTCGCGGAGTCATTGATTTGGGGCTTCCGATAGCCAAAACGCAAGAGGCAGTGATTGTGCTCGGGCTCACCGGTTTCTTATGCTTCGTTATCGGCAGTGTAATCTGGTCGAATTCACGAAAAATCTAAGCCGTTTTCGCGGCGAATACGACACAGGCCGCGCGCAAGCGCGGCCTTTATATATTCGCGAAGACTTTGATTTTACGCACCACAAAGTCTTTCATCTCTTTAACCGCTGGGGTTAAAAATTTATACGGCGTAGTCTCCTCTCCCGCCACAGATTTTTGCAACGAGTCATGGTATGCCATGCGCAACTCAGTATTGATATGGATGATGCAAATTCCTGCAGCAACAGCTGCTTTAAACTCATCGTCTGTATTGCCCGAGCCACCATGCAACACCAGTGGCACCCCTGCAGCTTTAGCAACACCGGTTATGCGCGTAATAGAAAGTTTGGGGTCACCCCCGCGCACGAGGCCGTGCACATTACCTACCGCGGGCGCAAACATGTCTATTCCCGTCGCTGCAACAAACTTCGATGCCTCGTCGTCTTTGGTCATAAGCTCCTCGGTCACTGCTGCACCCTCAGGTAATTTGTCTAACACTTTAGACGACTGACCAATGTAGCCTAACTCCCCTTCTATTACTATGTCGCGGCCACTTGAGGTTGAAATAGCGCGTGCATATTCAACACTTGCGCGGGTTAAGGCAACATTTTCATCAAACGACACCTTGGCACCATCAACCACCACCGAATCTACGCCGTCATCAATTGCCGCCTTAACCTTTTCGAGCGAATAGGTGTGGTCGGCATTGAGATACATCTCTATCCCTTCTTTTAGATAATCATCAACAAGCGAGCGAGCGTGCGTGATTGGAAAAAACTCCCGCTCTCCTTCGGAAAGTCCAACGATTATTGGGAGCCCCGTTTCTTTAGCAGCTTCAGCCAACGCTTCAAGTTGATTGGAGTCTGACACATTAAAATGCCCTATCGCCTTTTTTTGAGCACGGAATTCCCCAACCTTTTCGCGTAAAGACTTCACGAAGTCCAGTATATAATACAAATATGGATTTCCTCGCGATTGGCGATGTAGTGATAGACGCTTTTATTAAGCTTAAAGACGCACGCGTACACTGCAATATTAATGATGAAGATTGCGAGATCTGTATGCGTTGGGGCGACAAGATCCCTTTTGAATCGGCAACGGTGATACCCGCGGTCGGCAACTCTGCTAACGCAGCAGTTTCTGCTTCGCGATTAGGGCTTAAAGCCGCATTGCGTGCCTATGTAGGCAAAGATGAGTACGGGCAACAATGTATCGAGGCGCTGCAACACGATGGTGTTATGACTGACCTTATCGAACAACAGGACGGCAAGCATACCAACTATCACTATGTGCTCTGGTACGAAGACAATCGCACTATCTTGGTAAAGCACGAGACATTTGACTATACGGTTCCAAGGTTAGATGAAGGTCCAAAATGGATCTATCTTACTTCTTTGAGCGATAACTCATTGCCCTACCACCAAGCATGGATTGAAAAACTTTCGCATTGGCCAAATACCAAACTGGCATTTCAACCAGGCACTTTCCAACTCAAGATGGGTAGAGAGCAACTTGCCAATCTTTACAAACGTACTGATGTCTTTTTTTGCAACAAAGAGGAAGCTGAACGCTTGCTCGGAATGCCTGCGGGCACAACAATGAAAGTTTTATTGCAGAAGGTCCAAGAGCTTGGACCTAAGATTGCCATCATCACAGACGACGCACGCGGAGCGATGGCAATAGACGAGACTCATCAAATATTCCATTGCCCACGATACCCGGACACACGCAAACCATTTGAAATTACCGGTGCCGGAGACGCGTTTGCCTCCACAACTGTTGCCGCATTGAGTTTAGGTAAATCGCTCCCTGACGCCCTGATGTGGGGCGCGGTTAATGCATCAGCAGTACTACAAGAAATAGGCGCACAAAAAGGATTACTCACCCGCGAGCAACTGGAGAAGAATTTGGCAAATCCGCCGAGCGCGTTTAGTGTAAGCAAGCTGTAGCATGATAGTGACATTGACCGGCCCTTCAGGTGTAGGTAAAACCACACTGCTTCGCAGCCTTGTGCGCGCTTTACCTCATGCACACCCGTTGATGAGTTATACCACTCGCTCTCCTCGCCCAACCGACGAACCCGGCGAATATACATACGTTGGAGATGAACAATTTGAAAAAATGAAAAGTAGTTTCTTATGGGAAGCAAAGACGTACAAAAGCCGTTATGGCACACGCAAGGAGGACATAGACTTTGCGCTCGCACATGATATTTATATCCCGATTTTAGTAATGGACGCAGTAAAAAAGTTACACACCTATACGAGCACCAAAGTTACTTATCTCTATATACATATCGATGATGAAAATGAATTACGTAGACGCTTTCAAGAGCGTGGTGACAATCCGGAGGAGGTTGAGGCACGAATAGCAGAAAATAAAACCTGGTTTAAGGAGGCACAACAGTCGGGCATACCTTTTATATATCTAGACGGCAAACAAACGCGCGAGGAATTACTCGCGCAAGCACTCAAAGTCTTTAGTAGTCCTGCTCCAAACTAGAGGTTAAAACTGCGGCAAAGGCTTTCGTCACGGGATTAGTGCCAGTTGCAGTCTGCCAAATAGTTACCCCAGCCCACAGTGCAACTGAGCCTAAGAGAAGAGTACCTAATATAGTACTCACACGCTCTTTGAGTAAATGTTCTTCTGATAAAAGTAAAAACATAGATTATTTTTTGCGCGCGATCACTTTACGTACCGCCGCCACTACATGCGAAACGCCCATTTGGTAATGCTCAATTAATTCCTTGGGTTCCCCCGACTGACCAAATTGGTCATGAACCCCGATAAACTCTAAAGGCACCGGACACTGCGCAGAAAGTACTTCGGCAACTGCACTTCCCATACCTCCTGCCACCTGATGCTCCTCGACGGTAACTATAGCAGACGTTTTTTGTGCATAGGCAAGTACTGTGTCTATGTCTAAAGGTTTAATGGTATGCAAATTGATAACAACAACAGACAACTCTTGTGCCAACTCTTTAGCTGCCAAAAGTGCGTTATATACCAATGGCCCTGTGGCGATGATGGTTACTTGCGGATTGACTCCTTCCCACAGCACGTTTGCTTTGCCCCATATAAATGGAGAGTCGGGCGTAGTAATGATAGGGCTTTTTTCGCGTGCCAAACGAATATAGACTGGTCCATCGTGCGCAACTGCGGCGATTGTTGCCTTGCGCGCCTCTTCGCTGTCAGCCGGAGAAACGACCGTCATATTGGGCTGCACGCGCATGAGTGCAATATCCTCAAGCGCTTGATGCGTGGCGCCGTCGGGGCCAACTGAAAGTCCAGCATGCGAGCCTGCTATTTTTACGGGCAAGTTGTTGAGCGAAATAGTGGTACGGATTTGTTCGTTGTTGCGGCCAGGAGAAAAGGTTGCATATGAAGAAATAAAAGGGATTTTGCCATAGTTAGCAAGCCCCGACGCCACGGTAGCTAAATTTTGTTCAGCAACACCCACCTCAATAAATCGTTCGGGATATTTTTCTTTAAATGCGAGCATGCGCACCGACTCTGCAAGGTCGGCACACACCGCTAGTACGCGCGGATCTTTTTCGCCTAACTCAAGCAACCCTTTGCCAAAACCATCACGCGACGGCGCCTGGTCTGGCTTTTCAAACAAATTCTCATTTAGTTTTACTTCAGGGTTAAGCATGTGTTTGTGCGCGCAACTCTGCTAAAAGTTTTTCTACCTCTGCTTTACCGCTCGGCGCATATCCATGATACCGGTAGTCGCCTTCAATACTCGGAATCCCTCTACCTGCAATAGTATGTGCAATGATGACTGTTGGCTTTTCCGATATTGCTTTAGCCTCTTCAATCATTTCTATAAACGCAGGAATATTGTGGCCATCACATTCGAGCACATGCCAATTAAATGCTTCGTACTTAGCGCGCAAGCCTTCAAGCGGTAAGGTATCCTCAACGTTGCCAGTAATTTGAATGTTGTTGCGGTCGATTACTGCAGTAAGGTTCGAAAGTTTGTTGTCGCCCGCAAACATCGCAGCTTCCC
>JAIFWM010000009.1 GCA_019661855.1 Candidatus Parcubacteria bacterium | reverse complement strand
GATATCCGTGCCATTGCTTCCAAAGACATATCCGACCACGACTTAGGCACACTCGCAGGCGAAGCTTTTGTTATGGCTGACTACGAATACACGGTATATAAACAAAAACCAAAAGATGGTTTTGCACGAGTCGAATCGATTGCCGTGCGCAACACTCCCGAGGCAGGAAAGAAGGGTTTTTGGAAGGGTGGATACATGATAGGTGGCGAAGTAAATGCAACCCGCACACTATCTAATACACCGGGAGGCGACATGACACCGAAAAAACTTGCGGCGGCTGCCAAAACTGCACTCAAGGGTACCAAAGCAAAAGTTAAAATTCTCGGCCGTAAAGAAATGCAAAAACTTGGCATGGGAGCCGTGTTAGGTATCGCACAAGGTTCAAACGAAGAGCCACAGTTTATTGTTGTCGAATATTGGGGAGCACCGAAATCAAAAAAACCAACTGTGCTTATCGGCAAGGGAGTCACCTTTGACACTGGCGGTCTACAAATCAAACCGGGCGATCATATGTACGAAATGCATATGGATATGTCAGGAGGCGCGGCAGTTATTCATGCGGTCGCGCTTGCTGCAAAGCTCAAGCTTAAAACCAACGTGGTTGCGCTTGTACCAGCGGTTGAAAATAGTCCAAGCGGACAAGCGGTGCGTCCGGGAGATATATTAAAATCGCTTTCCGGCAAAACGATCGAAATTTTGCATACTGATGCCGAGGGGCGCGTCATTCTTGCTGATGCTATTACCTATGCAAAGCGCTACAATCCAGCCTGCGTTGTTGATGTGGCAACACTAACCGGTGCTGTTCTTACCGCGCTTGGGACACAAGCCTCAGGACTCATGAGTAACGACCAGAAGTTCGAAGATCTTTTGCGCGACTTAGGAGAGGAGAGTGGCGATTATCTGTGGCCATTTCCACTTTGGGAGGAATATAACGACATGGTCAAAGGCACGTTTGGCGATGTGCCGAACATTTCAACCTTTGGCAATTCGCGCGAGGGCGGAGTTATCGCTGGCGGCAAATTTTTAGAAGTGTTTGCTAAAGAATTAAATTGTCCGTGGGCGCATCTTGATATTGCATCAAAAATGGTCGCCGCAACGAACGAATTCTTGGCCAAAGGTGCACTCGGAGCACCAGTTCGACTATTATTAAAATTACTTGAGCGCAACGCCTCTTAGTAATGCCTATCAACGTTAAAACAAGTGTATACGAAGGGCCTTTGGATCTTCTCCTTGAGTTAATCGAGAAGCGCAAACTGCTTATCAACGATATTTCGCTCGCGCAAGTAACCGACGAGTACATCCAAAGTGTTAACGCAATGGACGAGTTGCCAATAGGGGAAACAGCAGAGTTTGTGGCACTCGCAGCAACGCTGCTGCTCATTAAATCCCGCTCACTTTTGCCTACGCTTGAGTTAAGTGACGACGAGTCTCGAGATATTAAAGAACTCGAATATCGCTTGGCGGTGTATCAAATGATAAAAGATGCAGCGCGTGGGCTTGGAGCATCGCTTAACAATCCTCCGCTTTACGAAGGCAACACACCCGAGCCCGACCCGTTGTTTATCCCTGACTCTTCGGCTACGCCTCAGAGCCTTCGGTCTGCAGCACAAGTGCTTATCAATGGTTTCCCTTCAACTCTCACACTTCCCAAAATTAGTGTAAAGAAGATTATTTCGATCGAAGAGATGATAGACAACTTGGCACAACGCGTATCTTCGGCACTTTCTTTAAGTTTCCGCATCTTTACCGACAAAAAGGAAAAAGCCGAAGTAATAGTAGGTTTTTTGGCAATGTTAGAGCTAGTAAAACAGGGTATACTTAAGGCACACCAGGAGCGAGACTATGGTGACATTATGCTGCACTCCGACGCTCCTTCGACACCGTCCTATGAATGAACTAATCATCCAACTTGAGGCATTACTTTTTGCACTAGGGAGACCTCTTTCTTATGAAGAAATAGCAGGCAAGCTTAAAGTTTCGCTCGACCAATTGAGAGATGCAGTAGCCAAACTCCAGCAACAGTCTCGCGGCATTGTCCTAGTTGATGATGGCAAAGTGCTTGAGCTACGTACTTCTGCCTCAAGCGCCGAACTTATAGAGCAGGTGCGCAAAGAGGAATATTCGCGCGACATCGGCCGTGCAGGCTTAGAGACTTTGGCGGCAATTTTATATCGCGGCCCTTTAACACGCTCCGAAATAGACTTTATTCGTGGTGTTAACTCATCGCAAATTCTGCGCACCCTTACTATGCGCGGGTTGGTACGTAAAATCACTAATCCTAAAGACGAGCGATCTTTCTTGTACGAGCCAACGACTGAAGTTTTGTCACAACTTGGGGTAGAGACGGTGCACGAGCTGCCAGACTTTAGTGAGGTGCGCGGCAAACTCCAAGCACTAGAGAGTGCATACAAACTCAAAGAAGAAGCCGAGGAAATATAAGAAGAATGAATAAAATAGATTTACCAGATAAAAAAACAACATTTATTCTCGCGATAACCGGGGGAGTAAGTATTTGTATTATTTTGTTGGTATTTCTTTCGGTCAATGTGGTGCCTCTTTTACCACCCGCACCGTTTCCTCAAGATGTGTCTCTTGACCCAGAAGCTCTTACCGCTAAATCTGCGATCGTGTATGACCCAACCACTGGTCGTGTATTGTTTGCGAAGAATGCAGATGACCAGTTGCCACTTGCATCACTCACTAAACTCATGGCCGCAGCAGCAGTGCTCGCTACAACCGACCAAAACAACGTGGTATCTATTAAAGCCAGCGACCTGCGTCCTGACGGAGACTGGAACTTTCAGGTAGGGGAGAAGTGGAAGCTCTCTCAACTTATTCGCTTCGGGATCGTTGCTTCATCAAACGACGCCATGGCTGCCGCAGCAGCCAACGCGGGCGAAAATATTATCACTGCCATGAACCGCACGGCAGGTTCGCTTGGACTCACACATACCTACTTTTTAAATCCAACGGGGCTCGATCTTGATCTTGAAACTTCAGGCGCCTACGGCTCTGCTAGGGATGTTGCCGTGCTTGCAGCAGCGTTCCTTAAAAAGTACCCCGACCTTTTGGAGGCAACAGCTGAGCCCAGTGTCTCTATATCGTCTGAAGGTCACGTTTTAACTGCCACTTCGACCGCCACACCTTTGCGCTCTATACCCGGCTTTATAGGCGCTAAAACGGGCTTTACAGACCTCGCAGGGGGCAACCTGGTAGCAGCCTTTGACCTTGAGGTAGGCCACCCGGTTATCGTGGCAGTACTCGGTTCTACACGCGAAGGCAGGTTTAACGATGTACGCACGATTATTGAAGCAGCACGAAACCAATGAATTCTGTTGAAGCAATGCGTATATTTTTGCCTGCAGTTATAGCATTCCTTTTTGGTATGGGGTTGACTCCGTTTGTCACACACATTTTGTATCAAAATAAGATGTGGAAGAAAAAAGCTGGTAAAGTTGCACTCGATGGAACAGTAGCTTCAACCTTTAACGCACTTCATAACGATCGAGAAGTAAACACTCCTCGTTTTGGCGGTGTCATTGTGTGGGGAAGTGTACTCCTCACTGCAGGACTACTACAACTGCTGTGGTTTTTATTTCCCAACATATTTAACGATCTCGCGTTTATTAGTCGCTCTCAAACATGGTTGCCGCTTGCCGCACTTGCAGCAGGGTCGTTAGTTGGTTTTTTTGATGATTTGTTTGAGGTACAAGGCAAGGCGGGTATTCGTTTGCGTGCGCGCTTACTTATTGTCGCGGTGGTGGCACTGCTGTGTGCTTGGTGGTTTTATGACAAGCTCAACGTCTCAAGCGTGTCGTTTTTTGGCGGTACGTTGGAACTTGGAGTGCTCTTTATCCCTTTCTTTGTATTTGTGGCGCTCCTTGTGTATGCCGGTGGAGTAATAGACGGCATAGATGGTCTGGCGGGAGGAATCTTTGCAACAATGTTTAGTGCCTATGCAGGAATAGCCTTTTTTCAAAACCAAATGGACTTGGCAGCATTGTGTGGAGCTATTGCGGGTGGACTCTTAGCTTTTTTGTGGTTTAACATTCCGCCAGCACGCTTTTATCTTTCAGAAACAGGCACGATGGGGCTTACTCTTACACTCACCGTCGTGGCATTTCTTGCCGACACCCTCGCAGAGGGCAAAGGAGTTTTGGTACTCCCGATAATCGCGTTTCCTTTGGTTGCGACCGTTGGCTCAAACGTTTTGCAGATCCTTTCTAAGAAATTATTCGGGAAAAAATTATTCCGTGTTGCACCACTGCATCACCATTTTGAGGCAATAGGTTGGCCCGCATACAAAGTAACAATGCGCTACTGGATAGTGGGTGTGGTTGTGGCAATTATTGGTGTAGTGGTTGCACTTTTCTAATATGGAAAAGCAAAGAGGAGTTGATACACCTTTTTTGCTTATAGTGTGTGCGCTTATTATCTGCGGACTGTTGGTGTTTACCTCCGCAGGTCTTGGCCTCCTTGCGCGGGACGGCGTGACCTTTACCTCTGTTGCTATCTCCCAACTCCTTTTAGGGCTCGTATGCGGCAGTATCGCCATGTACGTACTCTCACGAATAGACTACAAATGGTGGCGACCTTACACGCCGTACTTTTTTGCCTTTGCGATGCTTTTAACTCTAGCAACACTTATTCCTGGCATTGGATTAGAGCTTAAAGGTGCATCACGTTGGATAGTGATTGGTGGATTTTCGTTTCAACCTATTGAGTTGCTCAAACTCGCCACGATTGCTTTCTTAGCAGCAATCTACGCGGCAAAAGTTAAAACCGTAGGCACCTGGCAGGGAGGCATTTTGCCGCTGGTACTCATTGCAGGTTCGGCATCTTTGATACTTATTTTGCAACCAGATACAGACGGCGTTGCTATGATTGTTCTTTCGGCTGTGGCCATGCTCTTTGCGGCAGGAGGTCGCGTGTCGCATATGCTTATCTTGGCCTTGGTTGGCGTTTTAGTGCTCGGTGCTTTGGTGTATGAAAGACCCTACTTGGCGTCGCGTTTTGACACGTTTATTAATCAGTCGCACGACCCCAAGGGTGCTGGCTGGCAGGTACAACAGTCGCTTATTGCCGTAGGCTCCGGCGGGCTTATTGGTCGCGGGTTTGGACAAAGTTTGGAGAAATATTCATATCTTCCTGAACCAATTGGTGACTCTATTTTTGCAGTGGCTGCCGAGGAGTTTGGTTTTATAGGTTCGGTTGCTTTGGTCTTATTATTCGCCACATTTGGCATCTTGGGCTTTAGGATAGCAGCACGCGCTCCAGACCCCTTTGGAGCGCTCCTGGCTGTTGGATTGGTGGTTCTTATAGTAGGGCAGTCGTTTCTTAACATGGCCTCTGCCGTGGCGCTGGTGCCGGTCTCTGGCTTACCCCTTATTTTCGTGTCTCACGGGGGTACCGCCTTTGCCATTGCACTCGCCGAAGTTGGGGTACTATTAAACATATCCCGCAGAATGAAGAGCTAACCTAAGCATATGAAAATACTTTTTACCGGAGGGGGCAGTGGAGGACACTTTTATCCAATCATCGCTGTTGCGGAGGCTATTAACGACCTTGTGCGCGAGCGCAAACTGCTCGAGCCAGAACTTTACTACGCGGCCCCCGACCCATACAACCGCGACATGCTTACTGCCAACTCCATTAAATTTGTTCCAATATCTGCAGGTAAAATACGGAACTACTTTTCGATTCTTAACTTTTTTGATTACTTTAAAACAGGGTGGGGAGTCATCGGTGCTATTTTACGCATCTTTTTTATTTATCCTGATGTGGTGTTTGGTAAAGGAGGGTATGCGAGCTTTCCAACTTTGTTAGCGGCAAAACTCTTTCGCATTCCTGTGGTCATACACGAGTCAGATGCCATACCGGGCAAGGTCAACAAGTGGGCGGGTAAATTTGCCGAAAAGATAGCAGTCTCGTTTCCTGACGCAGCAGAATATTTTCCTACTGATAAAATCGCACACACCGGTAACCCTATCCGTAAAGCAGCGCTCTTGCCTGCACGAGAAGGGATGTACGAGTTTTTAAAGCTTAAACACGATCTACCTATCATTTTAGTAGTGGGGGGCTCACAAGGAGCACAGACGCTCAACGAAGTAATTCTCATGGGACTTCCAAAGTTGTTAGAGAACTATCAAATTATTCATCAAACAGGTAAAGAAAACTTTAAAGACGTATCCGGGCGTGCCAAAATTATTTTGGCAGACTCACCACACGCAGAGCGGTATTTACCGTTTGACTACTTGAGCGATCTCGCAACACGTATGGCTGCAGGTGCTGCAGCACTGGTTATCTCCCGCGCAGGCTCAACTATTTTTGAGATCGCTGCGTGGGGGCTGCCCTCTATACTTGTACCAATCCCTGAACCGGTTTCGCATGATCAAACTAAAAATGCATTTGCCTATGCACGCTCGGGTGCCTGCAGTGTGGTTGAACAAAACAACTTAACTCCCGGAGTTTTGGTGTCTGAAATTCATCGCATCTTGGACGACGAAAAACAAAAACACGCGATGAGCAATGCGGCACGCAACTTCGCTCGCGTTGATGCAGCTAAGGTAATAGGCAACGCCCTCCTCGACATCGCCCTCTCTCACGAGGAGTAAATCTGCTATAGTGCGTTTATGTCAGATAAGGTGATTACACGCTTTCCTCCAAGCCCTACGGGCTATTTGCACATAGGCTCTGCTCGCACCGCACTCTTTAACTATCTCTTTGCCAAGCACAGTGGTGGCAAGATGATTTTGCGCTTCGAAGACACCGACAAAGAGCGCAGCAAACAAGAATTTGAACAGGATATTATTGAGGGAATTAAGTGGCTTAACATTCCGTATGAGTTGGCAGACAATCCTCGCCAGTCAGACCGCGGAGAAATTTATAAAAAATACATCCCCAAACTTATCGAAAGTGGGACAGCATACGAAGCTGAGGAAGCTAAAGACGGCTCAGGTAGAAAAGTAGTGCGTTTTAAAAATCCAAACAAACAAGTCACCTTTACCGACACTATTCGCGGCGAAGTAACTTTCGACACGACCGAACTTCAAGACTTTGTTATTGCTAAAAATATAGAAGAGCCTCTCTATCACTTGGCGGTTGTTATTGACGACCATGAGATGGGAGTAACTCATGTGATACGCGGCGAAGATCATATCTCGAACACCCCGCGCCAAATTTTAATGCTTGAAGCGCTTGGATTTACGCGTCCAGTGTATGCACACATTCCTCTTATACTCGCCCCCGACAAAAGTAAACTCTCTAAACGTCATGGAGCTGTCTCTTTGACCGAATATCGCAGCAAAGGATTCCTCCCTGAAGCAATCATCAACTACTTAGCACTGCTTGGATGGAATCCAGGAGGGGAGCAGGAGGTGTTCACCTTAGACCAACTGGTTCATATGTTTAGCCTCGACCGTGTACATAAAGGCGGCGCAGTCTTTGATATCGAAAAGTTAAAATGGTTTAACCACGAACACCTCAAACTCTTATCCGACGAAAAGTATGCCGAGCGTTTGGGTGGGGAAGTAGACCTAAAACTCATTCCTCTTCTTAAAGAGCGGGCTAAAACCTTGGTGGAGGCTCATGACATGCTCAAGGAGTTTGAATATGCTCCACCAACGCGAGATCTGCTTCTTAAAAGTGCTAAAACAGATGCAGCGGGAGCTAAGAAACATCTCGAACACATACGCACACTTTTGAACGCGCTTGAAAGCTTCATGAAAGAAGATATTGAGAAGCTCGTCTTCCCTTATGCAACAGCAGAGGGCCGGGCGTCGGTGCTCTGGCCCATGCGTGTTGCACTCTCAGGGAGAGACAAATCTCCTGACCCATTCACGCTTGCAGCAGTATTAGGTAAGGAAACGACACTAAAGCGGATTGAAGAAGCAGTTAAGAAGCTTTAAAATAGAAACAATGGATCTTTCTAAGCTCACGGTCATTCCTATTATTATTGCGGTCTTGTTGGTACCTACTTTTGTACACGCACAGTCTGCAGACACTATTAAAGAGCAGATAGATGCGAGCAATGCCGCCATTCAAAAACTGAAAGACGAGATCTCTCAACTGCAAGGTCAACTCAATGAAACCAGTAAGCAAAAGCAAACTTTTCAGAGTGCCGTTAAAGAGCTTGATTTAAATATTCAAAAACTCACGAAAAGTATTTCACTCACCCAAGCACAGATTAAACAAAAAGACGAAGAGATAGGGGACTTAGGTGACAATATTACCGACACCTCCGGTAAAATTGGTAACTCGCACGAGGAGGTTGCCGACTCGATCCGGCAACTTGACGCTATGGACAATGAGTCGAGCGCGGTCATGCTCCTTGGCGGGGGAACGCTCTCCTCCTTTTTTGATGAAGCGGCAAACCTTGCCACCGTGCGCCAAGGATTGCAGTTACATATCGAAGATTTATCTGCGCTTAAAAGCAATTTAGTAACCAGCAAAACTTCGGCCGAAGATAAGCGCAAAGAGTTGGCTGGCTTGCAGCGCAAACTCGCGACCGACAAACAGGGCTTAAGCTCCGCACGTGCAGAACAAAGTAAGCTCCTTGCCGAAACTCAAAGTAAAGAAAGTCAGTATCAGGTAGTCATTGCTCAAAAAAAGGCTCAAGAAGCATCATTTGAGGCTGATCTTTCGAACTACGAAGCACAACTTAAACTTATTGTAGATCCGAGCTCCATTCCTAAAGGTGGTGCACTGCTCCAATGGCCGGTGGATCAGCCGTACATCACCCAATACTTTGGCAACACTCCCTTTGCCACCGCAAACGCTCAAATTTACGGCGGTAAAGGGCACAACGCTATAGACCTTCGTGCACTCCCCGGCACACCCGTTAAAGCAGCTCGAGCGGGGAGGGTAATAGGCGCGGGCAACACCGACCTTACGTGCCCTAATGCATCGTACGGTAAGTGGGTGTTTATCCAGCATGACAATGGGCTCTCGACGCTCTATGCTCACCTTTCGCAAATTAACGTCTCTGAAGGCCAGACAGTAAGCGGAGGGCAGGTACTAGGCTTCTCGGGTTCAACTGGTTATGCAACCGGCCCCCATCTCCATTTTGGTGTGTATTCGACCTCAGGCTCTAAAGTGACTTCATTTCCCTCTAAAAGCTGCGCAGGGCGTATCTACACGATGCCAGTTGCAGATATAAAGGCGTATCTTAATCCATTGACCTATTTGCCCAAACTTTAGATATCCACAGGGGGCATAAAAAAACATAAGAGAGGCCTCATACTAAGGGAATATGAAAATACTTCATTTTATTGCCTTCCTACTTTTAGTAGTTGGAGGCGTTAACTGGGGCCTCGTAGGTCTTGGTGGTTTTATGATGGCAGACTGGAACGTGGTTCACATGATCTTAGGCAGCTGGCCACAACTTGAGTGGTTGGTATATGTGCTTGTAGGCCTTTCAGCTGTGTGGCTCTTGGTCACACATAAGAAAGATTGCCGTATGTGCTCGTCAATGTAATTCTCTCGTTTTGCAAAAATCCCTCCTCTTTTTTAAAAGTAGGGGGGATTTTTGTTATGGGGAATATGCCATTGTGGTATGATGTCTTAATCAATGAACGCCATAGAGGTTAAAGACCTGCGCAAAACATACACTGGCACCAAAGGGCAGGGAAATGTTGAGGCGCTGAAAGGAGTTACTCTTACTGTAAGTGAGGGCGATTTTTTTGCACTTCTAGGACCCAACGGGGCAGGGAAGACCACTATCATTGGGATCCTCACGAGCTTAGTTAATAAAACGAGCGGGGAGGCCCATATCTTTGGTGCCGATATTGAAAAAGACCGGAGTCTCGCTAAAACTTACATTGGCTTAGTGCCGCAGGAGTTTAACTTCAATATTTTTGAAAAGGTAATCGATATCGTCACAACTCAAGCAGGATTCTATGGGATGCCACGCAAGGAGGCTATTCATAGAGCCGACGAGTTGCTCAAAGACCTGGGGCTCTGGGACAAACGTAATGTGCCATCGCAAGCTCTGTCTGGTGGTATGAAGCGCCGTCTTATGATTGCTCGCGGGCTAGTGCATGCACCTAAACTCCTCATATTGGACGAACCGACGGCAGGAGTGGATGTAGAGATGCGTCATGATATGTGGACCTTTTTGCGTAAACTAAATGAACAGGGCACTACTATTGTTTTGACCACCCACTACCTTGAAGAAGCCGAGGCACTCTGCCGCAACATCGCTATCATCAATAAAGGAAGTATTGTTGTTAACGAATCCATGAAACAACTTTTGGAGAGTAGGGGACACGCCAAACTTGAAGAAATCTATCTCGACTTGATTAAGCAGGAAAAACCATCATGACACCTCAACAAATGTGGATCGCTTACTATACGATGTTACGCAACGAAATTGTGCGTATCTTGCGCATTTGGAGCCAGACAATTTTGCCACCGGTGGTTACCTCATCTCTCTACTTTATTGTCTTTGGAGCATTCATTGGCTCACAGATCTCCTCTATCGATGGCTTTAGCTACATGCAGTTTATAGTGCCCGGCCTTATTATGATGTCGGTCATTACCAGTGCCTACTCAAACACTGTCTCAACATTTTATTTTGCCAAATGGATACACACGCTCGACGAAATGCTAGTGTCCCCGATGCCGGAGTGGCTTATTATCTTGGGTTACGTAAGTGGCGGAGTAATGCGCGGGCTCATTGTCGGAGTGGTGGTGCTCTTGGTTTCGCTCTTCTTCACTCATCTCGCTATCTTTAACGTGTTTGTGTTAGTAGCAGCGATACTTTTAACCTCGGTACTCTTTGCGCTTGGCGGGCTTATTAACGGCGTCTTTGCTAAAGGCTTTGACGGCATCTCTATCGTTCCTACGTTCGTTTTGACGCCACTCACATACCTGGGCGGTGTCTTTTACTCGGTTCACTCTTTGCCACCACTCTGGCAGACGGTGAGCCTCTTTAACCCGATCCTCTACATGGTGAATGCATTTCGCTACGGTTTTTTGGGAGTGAGTGATATCCCGCTGTGGCAATGCTTTGGAGTGCTCCTACTTTTTATGGCGATCTTTCTTGGAGTTTTGGGTTACCTATTTAGAAGGGGCATTGGCGTGAGAAATTAACTCCACTCCTCGAGCTTCATAGCATCGGTCTCAATCTTTGATGCTTTGCGTAAAAACTTTTGCATATGCTTAGGGTAAATGGGTAGGTGAGGGGAGGCATCCAACTCCTCTGCTAGCCAGTCTAGATTTTTGGCAGCAAACCAAACCTCAGGCTTATATTTGCGCAGATCAAATGGCTTAGAGTATGCACGCAAGGTTTTAGTGCCTAACCGTTTGCCATCTTTCTTACTCCACAAATAATATTCGTGAAAATATGACAGCGCGAGTTCGCGCGGAGTTTTGTAGATAGGGTCACGCCAACGCAAAACCGGATGATTGGTCTTACTTATCGCGCCCCAAAAGTTTTTAATTTTAAAAAGTGCCACAACATGATCCTCATCATCGTTGGTAGTTTGAAAGTCCATTAACAGGGGAGGGAGGTTGTGACTCGCCAGTGCTGCAGCGGCCAACACTGCCCCTTCCATACAATGCATTTTCTTTTCGCTTAAAACATCACGGGGCGAAAGTATCGAATCCCCCGACCCTGGTTTGTTAATAGGGAAGGAGTCTAAAAAATCCTGAACTTTTTTGGGAGAGTTTAATTTAGAAAAAGCACGTCGCTCAACGGGGGAGAGAATAACTTTCAACTGTTTTGCATACTTCACCTATTTATCTTACCAGACATAGACAGAAGGGTATTTTTATGTTATTTAATAGTCAGAGTTCGAACCAAAGGAGGGTCCCCATGGGATCACGATCTAGAAATAAGGTTAAAGTTGAGCGCGACTGGTGGAACTACCTTCATGGGAAAGGTCGTCGGCACGCTCTCCGCAGGAGGGCTTTTAAAAAGAAATTCGATAAGCTCTTCGACAAGATGAGCATGCGTACCTTGATGCGATGGGCTGCCGCACACAAAGCTCAAGGAAATATCTTTCATTCGCAGTCTCGATGGGCTCCACTTGAGGAGATGCATCCCGACTCATTTAGGTTCTTACATCGGTGGGGAATAGAATATAAATCACACAGATGGCACAAACCTCCTGTGTGGGGTGAGCCAAAACCAAAAGGCTGCTATAGGAACGCCAGAGCGATTATGAGGTCGTCATCCAAGTCTCTCAAAAAACGTCCTAACTCGCCTCACCGTATGATAAAAATTGCGTATGTTGAAGGAGTTGCATGTGGGCCACTGGTAGATCCGATGCAACACGCTTGGAACACTAAGAATACGGAAGGGAAAAGTGCACTTGATTGGACCTTCTATGCAGCGAACCACATTACTAGCTACATTGGGATGCCTCTCAGTAAGGAGGAATACGAAAGTATCTGCAAACTAATATCGCCAAAGGCACGTGGCTTTAACTTGTTCCATAAAAAAATATTCGGACGCATTCAAGTGCGAGTGCGTTTGATGCAGATCATTCGAAACAGAAAGAAAGCAGGGAAGAGACTTCCCCTCAAACGGGCCCTCAGGTAAGTACCTGGGGCCTATTTCTTTTTACAGGCCCCCCTACTGCATTAATCGGGGGAGGGAGGAAAATAAAATAATAAATATGAATACAAAGAAAATATTTTTTAAAGAAGTTTTGAAGAGGAAAGAAAGAAGGAGAGTGAAGGACTTGCTATTGTAGGGAATAGTGGTCTTCATGTTCGGCATGCCAAGGTGGTAACGTCGCACAATATACATTTTCCGACCCTTATTTACATTTTAAGCTAGGAAAACCTTTGAACCTGTCCGTTCCTCAGAGCCATACCCAATCTCTATCCTACCACTCGACTCAACCCTTAATTTCCTTTAAGTCTCCTATTACTTCTCTCATTCTTAAATTTCTCAGTCTTTTTCCCGAGATATCCTTTGTTTGCTTCATTTCTCGTTTTGAGAGTCCCCCGAATCTCGGCAAAACACGGGGAAGTGGCTTCCCTGCTATTTCCTCATTTATGGTAGCCTTTTGGTAGTAGTTGAAGAATGGGAGGTAAACATGCTCATGAAAGTTTTGGCCCAAGTGTTCTTCTTTCTCTCTGCCTTATGTGCAGTCTTGTCAGTGATAACTTGGATGGCAATCCTGTACTCAATCCTTGGTCATTTTGGAATCCAGTTAACTGAAGTTAGTGTAGGACACAGAGAATTTGCACGCATTGTGATTGCATTTGTTTCGTCGATGGTTGGGTGTCCGGTTTTGTATCAGGCCGCGTGTTATTTAAAAGAAAGGCTGCATCTACTCGACTAATCGCTCCAACCATCCGGCTGGAGCGATTCTCATTTTTAATAGGGGACCACTTCCCTACTTTTAGACAAACAAAAACTCCCCAACCTTAGGTCGGAGAGTTTTTGAATAAAGAGTTTAGTTTTATTTGACTGCGAGATGTTCGGTTTTCTTTCCCCAACAAGCTTTAGAGGCTTTCCAGGGAGTAGTTCCATGTTTCTCGTAGAGGTAGCGAGCGTATGCTGCGTTACCTTGGATAGAGTTGATGTCCAAACCAAGCTTGTCAGCTGTGTCATCGTGAACCGACGACATGATCTGGAACATACCAACGGCTGAGCTA
Source organism: Candidatus Parcubacteria bacterium (assembly GCA_019661855.1). Taxonomy (GTDB): domain Bacteria; phylum Patescibacteriota; class Minisyncoccia; order Phycocordibacterales; family SBAW01; genus GWA1-54-10. The sequence goes on along the minus strand of JAIFWM010000009.1, from coordinate 2,107 downwards.
CCTTTAGAGTTTTTCAACACGTTGCCATCTTTGTCGAACTGTTTAAAGTGCGACTCGCACTCTGCGATGGAAACCATTACTGGCTCGTCGGCAAAGTACTCTTCAACATACTCCTTAACGGTCTGTGCCTGCGGCATCACATCAGCTTTAACGCTGGCCTGTGATAGGGTTGCGGAGTTTATGATCGCAAGAGCTGCCACAGAGAGACTAGCAGTGAGAGACATATGTGTATATTCATTTGGATGGTTATTGAACTACTTCCCGCCCGTGGGTTAAATGAACCCGGTTGGGCAAAAAGAAAACCCCGGGTCGATCCCCGGAGATAAGATAATGGTACAACAAATTTGTCAAGGGAGTCAATGGAAACGCTTGACAAAAAGAAAGCCCCTCATTGAGGGGCGAAGTAGCCTTATTTAGCAATGTATTTTTAGACTATTGACGCGCTAGCTCTCAAGTTTAATAGAGAAGGAGGCCGTGTAGATCTCATTTGGATCTACGAACTCTGGGTCGTCTGCCAAACCTCCTGGTTTACGCATCCAAGGCTCAATACAGACAAAACCCTGATCCTTGTCTGACCATACAACTATTTGTTGGTACTCACGGGAGGCCTCAAGCACCAAGGTTCCGATACCAGGAATAGTAATAGGCATCTCAGCATTAAGCGCGTGTTTTTTAGGATTATCAATGATGACCGCGCTACCATTCATCCACTCTTCTTTCCTTTTTTCTAACTCTTCTCCACCTGCAAAATTAAAACCAATCTTGCGTTTGTCGGCATTGTTAACCTTAAAGTATGGGTGCAGGCCAAATGCAATCGGCATAGGACGTTTGTCTTGGTTTTGAACGCTTTGAGTGATAGTAAACTTATCACCATTAAACTGACCTCCTAGTTCAGCTAAAAAGTTGTAAGGAAAGTTTTCTTTAGTCTCGAAGTTGCTGGGTAAAAACTCAGTAAAAGACTTCTTGTCCGGAGCAATGCTGTAGTCCCATTTTTCATCACGCCCAAAGCCATGACGCTTTTTTAGGTTGGGGTAGAGGGGACTATCCAACTCCCCTGCATAAGGAAAAAGATTCGGCACCCCTCCCCGGACCGGCTTGCCGCTTGGATCCATCAAACTTACCTGGTTCATATACAAGAGCTCTTTGCCACGGATTTTAATGGAGGCAATATTTCCTCCCCGCTGTGGCAAAAACTCTGCCTTATTTGCCCCCGGTGCTTCTATTTTTTGGGGCTTAAGTGTTAACGACTCAAAAGACGGTCGCTCGATGCTCATACTAATATTCTAACAGTAAAAAAATAGAATGTTACTATTATTACAGTATGAAAAAATCTATAGGTATAGGGGCGGCTTCTTTTATTGGCATCTTTTTATTTTCACAAATAGCTTTTGCAGCAAGCACTAGTTCCCTACTACCAAACTCTGATGGAAACTATCTCCAATGGACACCAAGTACTGGCGTCACGCACTTTACACTGGTGGACGAGTCTTCATGCAACGGTACTACTGACTACAACTTTACAACTACGGTTGGTAACCGCGACTCATATGGAGTCAGTCTCGGATCAGTCCCAAACAATGCAACTATTACCTCCATAGATATTGCCCCTTGTGCGTCGCGTAACACCGCAGGAGGAGTTAATCCAACCATGGATGTTTTCTATCGATACAACGGTGGCGACAGCAGTGACTCTGGAGCATATTCATTGACCGGCACCACACCCACTAACCTTGCCACTACTACCTTTGGTTCACTTGCCCTAACTAAAAGTTCAACAAGCACTCTTGAGATAGGTGCCGTTCTTTCTTCAGGAGTAAGAGGTGCCCGTCTAAGTCGTATTGCAACAATTATTACCTACACACCTGCAGCACCAACAGTAACCACCAGCACTTCAACCGCAACAACTTCAACCTCATTTGTTTTGCCAGGGTCGGCTAACCCAAATGGCGGCGCAACAACAGGATGGTTCCGCTATGCAACAACCACAGACCCAGGCACATGTGATGACTCCTTTGGTACGAGAACACCAACTTCTGGAGGCACCAGCTTAGGGTCCGGCACAACAACAGTAAATTTCACTCGAGGTATTAAAGGTCTCACAGCAAAC
>JAIFWM010000057.1 GCA_019661855.1 Candidatus Parcubacteria bacterium | reverse complement strand
GGGAAGTGGACGTTCCCTTAGAAACACTTTTCACATGAAACCTGCCAACAGAACTGTTGGAGACACTGGTGAGGGCGTAGCTTGTAGGTATTTGGAGTCTAAGGGGTACAAGGTGCTGGAGCGCAATTACTTAAAACCTTGGGGAGAAATAGATATTGTTGCCGAAAAGGCAAAAAAGCTATATTTTGTCGAAGTTAAGACCGTTTCACGTGAACCAAAAGAGGGGTACAGGCCTGAAGAAAATGTCCATCCCGCCAAGCTTAAACGTCTCCATAGAGCTATACAAACATATATTTTAGATCATAAGGTCTTAAAGGATGTGGATTTTCAGATAGATGTGGCTTGTGTTTACTTGGATTTTTCTACTAAAAAAGCTAAGGTAGAAATGTTAGAGAACGTGATATTGTAAGGTTGTTTCGTCCAAAAAGGAAAAAAGAGACGGGGCGTCGTATACCGGTAGTACGCTTGCTTTGGGAGCAAGATGACCCAGTTCGATTCTGGGCGCCCCGACATGAACAGAGTTACCTTAACCACCAAACCATCGGCTGGTTATGAGCTCGTGGACTCAGGTGAGGAAGAGAAGCTAGAGCGTTTTGGAGATATAACCTTGGCTCGGCCTGATCCCCAAGCTCTTTGGGAAAAGAGACTGGCAAACTGGGCACCTAAGGGTCGCTATGTTCGTAAGGGGGAAAAGGGTGAGTGGGTAGGGGAGTTACCCCTAGAGTGGGAGATAGAATTTGAAGGATTCAAGTTTTTGATTAAACCCACAAGTTTTAAACACACGGGTTTGTTTCCCGAGCAAGCATCTAACTGGTCTTGGATACGAGATGTAATCAAACCAGGCTCACAAGTATTAAATTTATTTGCCTACACCGGCGGCGCAACACTTGCTGCTGCAGCGGCTGGTGCTGAAGTAACTCATGTTGATGCAAGTAAAATCGCCGTGTCGTGGGCGCACGAAAATGCAAAACTTTCAGGACTCGAAGATAAACCAATCAGATGGATAGTTGAAGATGTGTTGGTATATATCAAGCGTGAAATAAAAAGAGGAAAAAAGTACGATTTAATTGTTATGGATCCGCCTGCGTTTGGTCATGGACCAAACGACGAGTTGTGGAAGTTTGAGGAAAACTTTTTAGAGCTTATGCAAGCGTGTCATAAACTCCTTTCGGAAAAACCTTTAGGAATTCTTATCAACGGATATGCAGCAGGATACGCCTCGCTTGCGTTCGCATATAACTTAGATTCGTTTCAAAAAAAATACGGAGGAGAAATAGAGTATGGTGACCTCACGATAGAAGAAAAAGGGAGTGAGCGACTTTTACCTTGCGGAATTTTTGCCCGCTGGCGCGCTTAGTGTTTTTGTTCAAGCTGGTCTACTAACTCCTTTGTTTCATCTGGAGCAATAAACTTTTCAAATGCTTCGGCTTTCTTGTGCAGGTCGCCTGAGAGGAGTTGAGCTATACCCGTCTCGTGCTCTGCCACGAGAGAGCGATTGATATATGCCAACGACAACGCGCGTAAGTCTCGGTCGGTTATTTCCTCTGCGTTACTCGCAAGGGTAATGAGGCCCATAACCTTGCCGTCGCTCGCGCGTACTGCAGCACCACCAGAGGCACCACCTTCAGAAATCGTCGTACTCCCGATAGAAAAGAGGTCGACATGCGTTGGGGGAGTGTATGAATATAATTTTTTCACAATAGTGAAGGTGCTTGTGACGTGTAGATTGTTGAATATTGTTTTGTTACTTAATGATGCCGATGGATATGCAGCAAGAAGCATTGGGTCCCCAGAGTCGGGCTCTTCAGTCGTGTAGGAAATTGATGGCAAGAACGGCGGTACTGGGGAGCCGTCATATAAACTAGTGACGAGTAAAAATGTATAATCGTTTTTACCGCTGCCGGTTGCCTCCTCGGCAGTGATTTTTTGTGCATTTGCATCTATCCAGGTTGGGGGGAGAAACAGCAAGGTTGCATAGTAGGCGGGAGTTGCTGGAGAGCCGGTGCGTACGACACAGTTTACCGAATTTTTGGTTGGGTAGTCATGCAAAAGGAAAAATTGTCCGATGTGAGCGTTGGTTAAAATAACGCCTCGAGGATCTATCACTATACCGCTGCCGCTTGCGGTGCGGATTTTGCTATTTCCCGTGCATAAAATATTAACGACGGCCGAGCGTGCGAGGCCGTTTACATCGAGTTGAAGCTTACTTTCAGATTTTGTCTCGGCTTTTGCCGGTTGTTCATTTGCCGCAGAGTTTTTAACTAGTATCGGCTCATGCTCCTCAACCGAAGGGGTAATAACTATTGGTTGGGGTGGGGGAGGAAGAAAGCTCGAAAGCGTACTGCTTGCGAGGGTAATAGCCGTCACCACAAATCCAACGAGGGATGCAAGTAGCGAATCTACAAAATTCATGTAAATTGATTATACGCGGGAATGTCTTAAAAAGTCCTGCTTGCGCGGGCGTAGTTTAGTGGTAAAACGACAGTTTTCCAAACTGTAGTTGCGAGTTCGATTCTCGCCGCCCGCACAAATTGTGTATACTCCACCTATGAAACGACCACCACTTTGGACATTATTAGCCATCCCTCTCCTCGCCATTGGTGCTTGGTTTGTATACCAGCACTCTGTGGCTATCCCCGCGGCTCCTACTACTCAAATTGCACCACAGCAGCACCTTCTCTCCTGCCAAGGTTCAGGAACTAGCTGTAAGCATGTAGAGTCGACTCCGTACTACAACATCACCGTTAACTACCCCAATACGGGCCGACCTGAGCAAGTGCGCATAGAGCAAGTATTGGTAGAGCAGGTTAATCAGTTCAAATCTGTCAACGAAATTGATGATGCTGAAAAAGCGCGTTTAACCGAAACAGGGCGTAAATATGCCTTTGCTGTCGACACCAAGTCATTTAACGGCTCTGGTTATAGTTCGTATGAGTTCGACATTATGGTCGATACGGGAGGCGCACACCCTAACAGTTTTTATAAAACATTAGTATTTAAACAGGGGACAGAGGTTACACTCGAAGGTCTCTTTAAACCGGGGAGTAGGTATTTGGACCGCCTTTCGGCCGAGAGCTATAAGCAGGTCTTGGCAGAGCTCAAACAACGTTCCGGAGGTGACGTAACACCTGATATGGAAGACACGGTGCGTATAGGTACGTCACCTACGCCAGAGACTTTGCAAAACTTTGTCATAGACGGCACTAATCTAGTCATTCTGATCCCTCCGTACCAAGCAGCAGCATATGCGGCAGGTTCGTTTGAAGTAAAAATACCCCTCTCAAGCCTCCAGGACATTCTAAAATAAGCAAAAATAAAAACCCCACCGAAGGGGCTTTTATTTTTGCGTAAACTTTATCTAACGGCTTCTTTAAGCGCTTTTGCCGGTTGAAACTTAGGCACACGCATTGAAGGCACTTGAACAGTCTCACCCGTACGAGGGTTGCGAGCGGTGCGGCTAGCTCGCATTTTGGTCTTAAAGATACCAAGACCAGCAATTGAAACCTCCTCGTTCTTTTTGAGTGCGCCGACAATCGACTCGACCTCTTCT
>JAIFWM010000008.1 GCA_019661855.1 Candidatus Parcubacteria bacterium | reverse complement strand
GGGTGGCGTCCGCGAATGCTCACACTGCTGTATAAAGCTCTGGGAGCCAAAGTGATGGAGCGTTATCTAGCTCCTCATGAATTGGTACAGAACTTTATTACCGGAAGATCAAATGTCTTGCCACTAGATTATAGGATACAGCTCGACTTTGCGGGTAAGGAGGGTCTTGAAAAAAGAGGAGAGCTCAGACAAAAACTCCAGCTCATTGAGTCGGGAGAAGAAGGCTATAGCGAAGCAGACAGACTGCTCATAAAAGAAAACCTAATGGTTATAGATGAGAGCAGCTTGATTCGTCAAAAGTACACAACCTACTTGGTTCCACGGTATGCTCCAAAGGAATCCATGTTAAATCAAATAGTCGCGGGGGCAACGGATGCTAATGAGATGTATCCGCACGAAGTATCGCTGTTCGTAATCGGTGATTCGCTTACCGACCTACGAGCAGGGTGCCTAGGCGGAGATTCTCGCGCTGACGTTACATTCTTTGTGCCGTGTGGCTCAGAACTCGGGAGATATCTCTTTAATCGAGAGGAGATGTTTGTCGATGTCTCCATAAGTTGGGTACATGACTCGTTTGAGGAAATAGAGCCAGGAGTTCTTAGGTTTACACCTGAATTTGGCTACAGTAAGCGCACTATCATCTTTGGTGATGTGGTGTTTGCACACATGAATCTTACTGCACCAGAGTCAGTCCTTGCATGTATGGAGGAGTACTTACCTAGCTAGTTTGTTGCGACCAGCCCCACGGGGCTGGTCTTTTCTTTTGTGCTTATTTTTGTTATCGTTTTTTTGAAACGCGCGGTTAGCTCAGTTGGTAGAGCATCCCCTTGACGTGGGGAGGGTCGTAGGTTCAAGTCCTACACCGCGCACTAAGATTTACGCATCTCGGGCTGGATCATCCCGAAAATATTTCCTTCAAGATCTGCGTAGTAGGCGACTATACCTACACCTGGTATTGGTGTTTTAGGCATATGCTCTTTGCCACCCGCTGTGCGAGCCTTCTCGATGTAGGTATCAATATTATCGACACCCACAATACACACGAATGCCATAGGAGACATGCCTTCTGCTGGTTTAGGTGCGTTGCGCTTCATCATTCCTCCGTTGATGCCAACATTTTCCATAGTCACTTTGCCTTGAGCTATTTCGTCTGGACCAGGACCTGTTTTAATCACGACATAGTTACCGAAATCTGAGCCCATTTGCTGCATCTCCCAACCAAACACGTCAGAATAAAATTTTTTCGCACGCTCCACGTCATCTACGTGGATTTCAAAGTGTACAACTCTGTTCATCCCCACAGTGTGTATGAAGTTTTCAGAATTTGCAATGAAGATTAGTTCAAGAATTTAAATGAAGCTCTGACCGTCTCCACGAGTGTGATGATAGCTGCAGTGTCTGCCTTTTGCTGCTCTATTTGTGAACCAGGGAGATTGACAGTTACTGGGGCTGTCAAAGTTTCGCGGAGCTCATAGCATGTCGTGTTGTGCACAATGCGATGAACTCTTGTTGTTATATTTGAGCTACCCTTCATTTCCTCAGTTGTGTAGGTGGTAAATATCTGGCCATTAATGGTCGAACTCTTAGGGGATCCGGGGAGATCTTTGGTGCAGTTGCCGAGGTCAGCTGCTTGCTGACTCACCGAGACCTGGAACCTGTCTACCACCGTGCCAATGCGAGCATAAGGAGCTGCGAGCCCTAATGATCCTTGAGCAGTAAATCCGCCTGCCGAAAGATTTTCTTTATCCAGAGTCATTGAACGTGGGTATTGAAATGAAAATCCATATGCTGTGCTCGAAAAGGTTTGTAAGCCAGTTGTAGAACTCCCGCTCGCACTGCCTGCAGTGCCTCCTGGTTTCGCAGTTGTGGTACCACCACTTGGATGAGTATTTCCTGGAGTTACTGTGGTTGTTGCTTGCCCCGGAGTGCCGAGGGACTCTGGAGAGCTCACAAACCACCACAAACCAACCGCAACGACCGCTACTATAAAAATGAGAATCAATGCGTTTTTCATACGGGACATTATATACCGATAAAAGTGATGTTTAGCGGAGACGGTGAGATTCGAACTCACGATGGGTTGCCCCATGCCGGTTTTCGAAACCGGTGCATTCGACCACTCTGCCACGTCTCCGTTTCGCACAAAGTACCATTTTTTCATAATTTAGGCTATATTTTTGAGGTGAGCTGCGTTTAGCGGCCCCATCGTCTAACGGTTAGGACGAGAGCTTTTCAAGCTCTAAACCGGGGTTCGATTCCCCGTGGGGTCACAGGTGAACTTCGTGTACATTGAGTACTTATAAAAACTAAGTAGTTGTTTCTTGCAATTTTATAAATCGCTCCCGCTCGGTCATCGGAGATGTATACTACGCCTCCCGGATTCACAAAGAGTCCAACAGGCAAGACAAGGTATGAGTCAAATAAACAGTTCGATTTATGCAGTGAGACTAGACTTTTTTTCTGAAATCGCTGTGAGAGCCAAATCTGTTTTTTCGCCCTCTGGAGTAGCTTTAACCCAGAAGTAAATATCTTCGAGTGCTTTAACGGCATCGCCTGCGGCGATGTTGTTTTGATGATAGATGCCGTCGGAGCAGTCACCTGCAGCCCACACCCCCGTTGTTGAAGTGCGCTGTGTTTTACCGTCTACTTTAATACGACCCCATTCATCAAGATCAACAAGACCTTTGACCATTTGCGTGGCAGGGATCATCCCTATTTCTACAAATACGGCAGCAGTAGGAATTTCAGAGAGTTCTCCGGTTTTTTCATTTTTTACGGTAATACTTTTTACAAACATATCCCCCTTAACTTCGACAGGGGAGCTGTCGATTAATGTGTGCATGTTAGGGTGAGCGACAACCGTGTTCACCGTGGCTGCGTCTGCACGATGAAATTCAGCGCGGCGGTGAATGAGGGTTACTGATTTGGTGTAGGCAAGGAGTTGTGCTGCAGTTTCAAAACCCGCATTACCACCGCCTATCACAACCACATCTTGGCCTGAAAAGAGAGGACCATCGCAGGAGGCGCAGTAGGTAACACCTTTATGTTCAAACTCTTTCGCACCAGGGACCTCAAGCTTTTTGCGCGAACCGCCGGTTGCTATGAGTACCGCCTTAGTCTCGTATAAACCTTTGTTAGTTTTAATTGAAAAACCTCCTGAAATTTTTTCCACCTTATCGCCCCTCTCGCCGATATGAATTTCGAGTACATCGCTTGCATATTCGCGCAAGTGAGCTTCGAACATTTTTTGCATATCCATACCTACAAGATGCGGAGTGCCTATCCAGTTTTGGATATCTTGGGAGTCGGTTGATTGTCCGCCAATTACTTCGGCAACAAAAATAGTTTTAAGTCTTTTGCGGGCTGCATACACTCCCGCGGCAACGCCTGCGGGGCCGCCACCAATAATTGCCAAATCGTACATTAGGACAGTGTAACCGCTTTTAGCTTGCGGGAGAAGGTCTTGAGGCATAGGATGGGGTGAGTGAAGTACCCAGAGCAAGAGGAGTGATAAATGCTCTACATTCGAGAGGAATTTCTTAATAAACTCAAGGCCAAGGCAATGCCTGACAAGCCGATCGATTTATCTCCGCCTCGAGGAGTTACGGGCACCGAGCTCGCACAACGAAAGCTCACAAAGCAGGAATTGTTTAGAGCCCGTTATCCAGATGCGAGTGCGTTGTTTCCCGGTCACCCTGGAGACGCACTTAAACCGACGATAGCTAACGTTAAGAGAGTCATCCGCCAATTCTTCAGGGTTCGGGATGGTGATCTTTGTTCAGATGAGCGGGCGCCAAAAGTGCTGTGGTCGCGATACACCGCCTTTTGGATCTTACGAGTGTGTACTACACTCAGTCGACACCGAATAGGCGCACATTTCGGAGGCAAAGACCCCAGCGTGGTTCAAAATGCCGAAGCGCGGGTCGCGCATCGGATAAGCACTGACCCAGAGTATGCAGTTCAAGTCGAACAACTCCTGAGGCTTTTTAAAAAGGAGCACTAATACAATCCCGCCCGGGTAAACCGGGCGGGTATTCTATTATTTAATTTTTGGTCGGCGCAAAAACGAAGGCACGGCACCCCACTCGTCTTCTTCTTCAGCAGGTTTAGATTTAACTGAGTCGTCGACAATCACTGGAGTCTTTGACTCCTCTTTAGTCATTGGTGTGTTAAAAATTTTGCCAAGCGGAGCTTCCTCCTTTTCTCGAGTAAGCGCAAAGAGTGGTGTGCCACGTGGAGCTATCCCTGCAGCAGGGAAGCCAGTTGCAATCACGGTGACGCGTACGTCGTCTTTCTTTAACTTGTCGTCTTTAGTAGCGCCAAAGATAATCTTGGCGTTAGGGTCTACCGACTCAGTAATTATTTTAGCTGCTTCGTGTACCTCGATCATGCCCAAGTCTTCGCCGCCGGCAATAGCAAAGAGTACGCCCTTCGCACCATTAATAGAAAGCTCGAGGAGGGGAGAGGAGACAGCGGCCTTGGCTGCAGTGGTGGCGCGGTTTTCGCCCGAGGCGATACCAATGCCCATAAGCGCTGAGCCAGCGTTCTCCATAACTGCGCGGATGTCGGCAAAGTCGACGTTGATGATGCCGGGGTTGGTGATGAGGTCTGAGATACCCTCAACCGCTTGTTTGAGCACATCGTCGCACATCCCAAATGCTTGTTTGAGTGTTGTGTCTTTTTGTACGGTCGCGAGCAAGCGGTCGTTAGGAATAACAATCAATGCATCAACCTCTTTGCGCAACTCCTCCAAACCTTGTTCAGCCAAACGCATGCGTTGCTGACCTTCGAACGAAAATGGTTTGGTCACGACACCAACGGTGAGTGCACCCATCTCTTTGGCAGTGCGTGCAACAACTGGTGCTGCACCAGTGCCGGTGCCGCCACCCATTCCGCATGCAACAAAGACCATGTCGGATCCTTTGATCGATTGTTGAATTTCTTCTTTAGTTTCTTCGGATGCCCGTTTACCTAATTCGGGGTTCATTCCTGCACCAAGACCGCGGGTTAAATTTTTACCGATATGAATTTTCTTTTTTGCAAGAGATTGATGGAGATCTTGTGCATCGGTGTTGATCGCGATGAAGTCAACACCACGAACTTTGCTCTCGACCATGTGATTGACTGCATTTTTTCCTGAACCGCCCACACCAATGACGCGGATTCGTGCGAACGCTTCGATCTCTGGAGATAGTTGAGGCATAGTGTTAGTTAATTTGTGCCGCTAATTGCAAAGGTAGTGTACGCTCCTCCTCGACACTATGCAAATGTATCAAAAAGTACCCTGTAAAGAGTATGAGGTTAGCCTCAAAAACCCTTATCTACTAACAAACTATTTTGCTTCGCAAAAACAGTTGACGGTTAAGTGTTTTGTATTAAAAACAAAGGGCGCCCCACCGGGCGCCCTGCAACACTTGCGAGAACTTTGTTATTACCGCGATCGCGCGACGACCCGGTTTGGATCGGTCGTGGATCTTGAAGCGGTTGATCTTCTTGGTGAACTTTTGGATTTGCGCGGTGTACTCTGCGCCGGCAGAACTTCGGTTGGTGGTGCAGTGACTTTCGGCTCCTCGACCTTCTTCACGAAGGCGTAGGAGTGGACGATCACATTCTCTATTGAATAGAGGCTTTTCGTACACCAGGTAAAGCGCGTTTGGGCCTCCTCAATCAACACCAGTTCAGGTTCAGCTTCGTTCTGGAGCTTTTCAACCGTTTCGCTCCACTTGGCGCAACGTTTCCATGTACTCTCATACACTTCCTTTGCTTCCCTGGGGCTACAAAATTCGTCGGGAGTGCATTGACTGACCATGGCGTCGATATAGTTGTCGAAGGCAGTATTTCGAGTCAGGGGCTCTTGCGCCGAAGCGGTCGAAGTCGAAAGTGCGAGTGCAAAGAACAGACGTGCAAACATGGTGTAGCTCCTCTAGTTGCACAGTTAAGTTCCGTTACGTTTTAACCTAAATCACAATTTTGTCAAGTATCAATTGTTCGACTTCGTAAGTCGAACAATTTAGGGGAGGAATTTTTTAAACCAACGCCAAAAGCCTTTAAAAATATCACCCATACCAGAGTCGTTGCCATTTTGTTCAATATCGCCACCCGCAGTGAGCCCCCAGATAGTGAGTCCATAGGCAACAGCCCATGAACCATCTTTAAGTTGCATCTTGGCGTTTGGTCCTTCGATAGCTGCAATGCGCGAGGGGAGACGCAACACTGCTTTAGCTAGGTCGGCCATCGTTTGCACGCTCGAGCCACCACCGGTGAGTACAATACCTGCGGGCAAGAGTTCATCCTTACCAATTTTTTTCAAATGCGCTTCGACGAGTTTAAACATGTCTGACACTCTGCGTGCTACGAGGTCATCTATTTTCTTTTTAGGAAATGGAGCGCCTAAGACTGCGCCTTGTTTAAGTTGTTCGGCCTCTTCGGGCGAAATTTTGAGCCCGAGTGCAATGTCGTTGGTGATATCAGAGGCTCCGGTAGGAAATACTTTGATAGAAATTGGGGCTGCATCCTCAAAAACCGCAATCGAAAGTGTTTCGGACCCAATGTTCGCCAGTACACAGCCGACACGTTTTTGCATTTTGGTTAAAGCAACAAAGCTTGCTGCAATAGGCGAGGCAACAATATCCTCAACCTCTACACCCGCGCCCTCAACTGCCTCCACCAAGTCCGAGACATGTCGCTCCAGCGAAGTTATAAAAAGAGTTTCTACAGCCAAGCGCATACCCTTCATGCCGATGGGGCTACGCCCTAAAACTTTGACTCCATCAACGCTAAAGCGCAGCGGAATAGTATGAATGATCTTGCGGTTCATGGTCACGCCCGGAGGGAGTGCTGCTTCACTTGCAGCAATAGCACGTGGAATGTCTCGTGAAGTTATTTCGGAGTCTCCACGCTCCACCACCGTCTCACCACGGGAAAAGGCTTCGTCTAAACCAACGCCACCAATACCCAGGTATGCGCGTTTTACCTTAACTCGTGCTGCCTTACTTGCTTGTGCTATGGCCGCAGCGATTGAGCGCGACACATCGCCTGTTGAGATGATATAGCCGCTCTTCATACCGCGGCTCTCGGCGTAGCCCGTGCCTAAGATAAGAGGAGGAGTACGCGGGTCGTCAGGACTTTGCGCGATGACTACTTTTATTTGATGTGTTCCGACGTCTATTCCTGTTACTATTTTTTGCATAGTCAAAGCGTGTGAGGAGTTTGTACTCTTCGTTTTCCATTGTAACAGAGTGTTTGAATCCTTTTAAATGGAGTAGACCGTGGATAAAGAGATATTCGATAGTAAATGGTTTGGCAGCTTGCTTACAAATTAAAATTTCGCCTGAAGTTTTAGAAAGGGGGAAGGCGAGCACGTTTGATACTTTGTTCTTCTTTTTAGTGCGCAAGGTTACTTGGCGCATTTTAGCGGGAGACAAAAACGCTACTGAAAGATCGTAGCGTTTTCCTAAAACAGTATCTTTAAGTTGTGTAATCTTAGCGGCGTCCACCTCGTTTTGGCTTCTCGATCATTTTACCGAGTTTGATGAGCTCTTGGACCTCAGCGCGGCGCTTAATAGACTTGAGCGTCTTTTTACGAATTACCAAGCGAGATTTAGGACGAGCGTGGTAGCGGCGGTTGCGCAAAGACGGGATAAGACCCGCGCCTTGGACGCGTTTACTGAAGCGGCGGATCAAATTTACTGGTGATTCTCCGTCGTTTTTTGAGACTTCTGCATTAATTGCCATGCCTGAGGAATATACCACAGGGGTGCCATTATCGCAACGCTTTGAGGTAGCGGGGGAGCTGGCCTACCGCGACTATTTCCTGAGATGAGTTAATAGTCGAACGGATAATGACCGTGCCGTCGAGTGCCTCGCGGTGACCCATGATAAGGAGATGTGAGACGCCTAATTCTTTAGCATGTAAGAGCTGTGGCGAAAGGTGCGCCGAGTCAAACGACTGTGAGACGGGTATACGTGCCTGGCGCAAGACATCGAGCACTGCAAGGCCCTGGAGCTTGGCACGCAACCCTAGTTGTACAAAATAAATTTTGGGGTTGCGCGCCTTCGCGTCATAGACAAAGTGCGAACGAGCGGCACCCTTTTTGCGGAAGTAGATACTTGCGGTAACTGCATAACCCTCCTTACGTCCGGTTAGTTTGCGCACGTAGTCGTCAAAGCGGCCGCCCACAGCGCCGACTACGGTGGCATCTTCTTCTGCCAGGTCAAAGGCAAAGACGAGTCGTGGTTCGGGTACTTGACTCGTCAGGAGGTCGTCGAGTGAATAGGGCAGGCCTAACTTCTCTACATGCTCTAACACTTCACGAAGATGGGAGCGACTTTTTTCGGAAAGGAAGTTCATGGCACGTGGACCTTCACTTAAAATAGTGCGGCACTGTTCGTTTTGACACCCGTAAACACCAAATATGTTCGATGCCTGTTGCTCACGACAAAAATCATCAAAGTGGGGGCCGTGTTTGCGCATATAAAGCGAGAGTTCGCGCTCAAAACGTTGTCGGGAGTCTTTGTCACCAAGAGCGTTCAAACGCACACGAGCTATAGGTGAGCCCCATTCGTTTAAAATCGCGGCAACGGCTTTTAAGAGCACTACTTCGCCCACACTTTCAGACGTGCCCATGATACTTAAACCAAACTCACCACTCTCGCGCATCGGTTGAGGCAAAAATGTGGGGCTTGGCGTTGCATAAAAGGTAAGCATCGGTTCTGGTGAATGCAAACCCATTGCTGCGGCCGAGACTTGCAAGACAGTTTCGAGCGAATGTGAGCCACGGATGCGATCTATTTTGCCTTGAGCTAGCCGCTCAACCTCTCGCATAGGACGAAAGCCATAAGAAGAGGCCACGTCAGCAGCGTGCTTTAAGAATGATGCAGGCGAAGTGCGAGCGACTCCCATCTATTGTTGTAGGTCGACGTTTCCTGGAAAAAGACTAAGGTTTTGAACGGGGAGGAGACGTAAAAATGCGCGGCCGACAATATTTTGCCGCGGCAAAGGTCCCCATACCCGTGAGTCCGAACTTTCTGGGCGGTTGTCACCCATGACAAAGTATTCATCAGATGAAAGAGTGGCACGCATGGCAGAGCCGTTGCCTTGGTTGACTATATAGTCGTCGCTTAGGGCAATGGTGGTGCCATCTGTTTTGGTTACAGAGATCTTGCCGTCTTTAATATCTACCGTTTCGCCCGGCAAACCTATGATGCGTTTGATAAAAAACTCTTTTGGATCGCGTGGATAACGAAAAACTATCACATCTCCGCGCGCAGGGCTTTCAAAATGGTAGGTGAGCTCGTCTATTATTAGGTATTGGCCGTTCTCAAACGTGGGAACCATGGATGCACCCGAGACAATAAACGGCTGCGCAATAAAAAGTCGTACTGGAAATACGATAATAAATGCAAAGAGAGTAAATTTTAGGAGTTCAGTGAGAAAAGATTCACGATGCTCCTGTGGCATTACAACATTGTATGCGTTATTCTAATGGAGTCAATATGAAGTGGATAATAATTGGACTCGGCAATCCATCAGACGAGTACGCAAGTACTCGACATAATGTTGGAAAAGATATAGTTGCATCTCTTAAGGAGAAATTACCCAACAATGCAAAAGTTGTTGAGCTAAATGTCTACATGAACCACTCGGGACCCGCAATTAAAAAAGCAATTTCGACTGCTAAGGGTTTGGTAGTGGTACATGATGAGCTAGATTTGCCCCTGGGGAGAGTCAAAATATCCTTTGGTAACAGTGGAGGGGGGCACAATGGGGTTAAATCTATAATTGGAGCCTTAAAAACCCAGGATTTTGCTCGGGTGAGGATAGGGGTAAGCCCTTCAACACCGAGGGGGAAGCTAAAAAAACCAACGGGAGAGAAAGTTACTGACTTTGTACTAGGGAAATTTAAGCCACCCGAGCTTGAAAAACTTAAAAAGGTTAAAAAGGTAGTTTTGGAAGCCCTTGAGCTTATTGTTGAAGAGGGGGTAGAGCAAGCACAGACAAAAATAAACGCCGCTTGAGCGTTCATCTTCCTTTTGGGAAGAGTCTATAGCATTAACGCGTACGTTCCTTAGCACAACGGGAGGGATCATGAGGGTCTTGCTTGTAGAAAGTGATCCGATTCAGTCAGTGACCTGTTCAACAATATTGGAGGAAAAGCTGGGGTTAGAAGTAGATTGTGTCTTTACCGCGCAAGATGCACTTACTGCCGTAGAAGTCGAGTCGGTCTATAGTATGATTCTGCTCGACTTACACTTGCCAGACCATCCAGGTCTGGTAGTTCTTGAAACATTACGCAAAAAGCATAGACACATACCCGTTATAATGCTGACCATCGATGATGATCCAGAAGTGTGGCGAAAGGGGAAAGAGCTTGGAGTAATATCGTTTCTCTCTAAACCGCTCGACTTTGGTCTCTTAACTGAGCATATAGCTCTTGTGCTTAGTAAAAGACACTGAGAAATCGCCCCGCGGGAACCCGCGGGGCGATTGTAATATTTATTTCTTTTCTCCTGAGTAGGAGAGCGCCATGCGCATCTCTTTGGGGTCAAAGAGGGAAATAACAAATGGATAGCGTTTGCCAAGCTCAAGTGATGAGCGAAGCTTGTCTTCGCTGCCAAACTCTGAGATGTGGACCAAGCCTGCAATGCCCTCCTCGATAGAGGCAAGTGCACCGTGTTTGTTAAATTTAATAACCACACCCTCAACGGCATCACCCTTCTTATATTTGTCTGAAGCGGTTTGCCATGGATTGTCTTTGAGTGCTTTGACTGAAAGTGAGATCTTACCCTCCTTGATGTCGATGATCTTAACTTTGACCTTGTCGCCTATCTTAAAGAAGTGACGTGGATCGTCTACCAAGCCCCAGTCTATTTCAGAAATGTGGACGAGACCCTCTAGGCCCTCCTCGAGTTTGACGAAGACGCCAAAGTCGACCATGCCGGTGACCTCGCCTGAAACGACGTCGTTTACATTGTAGGTTGCGATTATTTCTTGCTTTTCTTTGTCATCAAGACCCTTTTCAGAGAAAATAAGCTTACCTTCTTTAGGAGATGCGCTGATGATAGAGACAGGCAACTTTTCGCCTACAAACTTGCGCAACTCATCCAAGATCTTGTCTTTGTCGCCATCGGCAACACGCGGATAGTGCTCGGTCTTAAGCTGTGAGGCAGGGAGAAAGCCGGCAATACCTTGCCACTCCAAAATAAGTCCACCTTTGTTTGCCTCTTTAACGGGAAGTTCGAAGAGAGCTTTTTGTTTAACTGCTTCCTCAGCCTCGGCCCAAATGAGTGCTTGGCGAGCCTCTTTGAGTGAAAGCTCTATATAACCGTCTTTGGTGTTGGTTAAAATTACTTTAGCAGCAATGCGGTCACCGATGTTGGTGCGCTTAATGACCTCGCGGGCATTAAGATATTCGCGACCAAAGATAACGCCGGTACCAAATGGAGGGAGGTCGATGTAAAGGCGTGCGCGCTCAAGGGCAATAACTGGGCCCTCAACGATGTCGCCGTCTTTAGGAGGCTCAGGAGCACGCTCTAAGAGCCCCTGCATCAAAGTAGGAGTTTCAATAATTTCAGATTCTGGCGCGTCCAAAGTGGCGCTTGTTTTTGTCATAGTATTTGGTTGTTGGTCAGGTCCTCCTAATCGGAGATTAGTCCCAAGCCGTTAATAAAGGTGAGAAACCCTCTATTGCCCTGCAGTATACACGAGCTGTCGACTTATGCAATAAAAAACCGGCGGGTGTTACCGCCGGTTGTGGGGTGCTTGTGCACCCTCGATTCCTCCCTATGACTTGGGCTGCGAAGCAAGTGTGCTTGAACTAAGCAGAAGATTTGATGAAGTTAGAGCGCTGCTTGGTCCTTTTCCTGCCGTTTGAATGGCTTAGGATCATGGCCGAACGCATCATCTTTGCGATAGTGATTCGTGGCCGGGTCTACGTGTTGACGGTATTCCCTGACGATTTCACTTTCGGCCGGTTTTTGAGGGATTTCGACTTCCTTCATTGCAAAGAGCTCCTTTCCTTTTTTAGGGACTTTTTAGTATAGCAAAATAGCTCAAAATGTGATACAATTGAGCCATGGTTATTACCTACCACGGAGGGCAAAACTTCAAAATTACCCAGGGCGATTTGACCCTGTCTTTTAACCCTCCTTCTAAAGACTCTAAACTTCAGTCCAGCAAGTTTGGCTCTGACATTGTGCTCTCAACTTTGAACCACGAAGACTTTAATGGCGTTGAAAATGCATCGTTTGGCGACCGCGCACCCTTTGTCATAAACGGAGCAGGCGAATATGAGGTCAAAGGCGTAGCAGTACGTGGCTTTGCATCTGAGTCAAACTACGATGGCAAAAAGAGTATCAACACGCTCTACAGCGTTTCGCTTGAGGGTATGAACCTTTGCTTCTTGGGCGCGCTCTCGACCGCCACCTTGCCACCATCTGCCAAGCAAGAGTTAGATGATATAGATATTTTGTTTTTACCTATCGGCGACGAAGGCATGCTCGACTATGACGAGGCCTATAAACTTGCTGTGCAGCTAGAGCCTAAAGCAATCATCCCAATGCACTATAAACCCGAAAGTTTGAAAGCGTTTCTTAAAGAGGCGGGCGAGGATGTTAAGCCAATAGACAAACTCACTATCCGCAAAAAAGACTTGGAGGGTAAAGAAAGTGAGATAGTAGTTTTGAGTCACTAGAAAATATTTTATATGAAGCGTTACATCGAACATCTAAAGACGAAAGAGCCTCACGAGCGCCGCGCGCATGCGCTGCGCGGCGCGGTCTTGGTTACCGCAGCGCTCTTTTTCGTATGGATCACGACGCTCAGTGTCCGCCTCGCGGTCATGGGACAAACAAATCAACCTGGTTCAAGCGACCAACTTGCAAATGTGATCGGAGGTGAGTACGCTCCTAATACGTTAGAGGTGGCAACGACGAGCGATCCCTTTTAAATTATGGCTAAAGAGAAAGAACAACAACCGCCCGCAAGCGGCGACGATAGAAATGGAGCAGGCGTAGTTGCGCGCAACATCTCAACCGAGATGCGCGAGAGCTACATAGACTACGCGATGACGGTTATTACCTCGCGTGCTCTCCCTGACGTGCGCGACGGGTTAAAGCCAGTGCACCGTCGCATCCTCTATGCCATGCATCGCATGGGTTTGACCCCACAGTCGCGCTTTCGTAAGTCGGCAACAGTGGTAGGAGAGGTGCTGGGTAAGTACCACCCACACGGCGACGCGTCGGTGTATGATGCGATGGTCAAAATGACGCAGGAGTTTAGCATGCGCTACCCATTAATTTTGGGCCAAGGAAACTTTGGTTCGATCGACGGCGACTCAGCTGCAGCAATGCGTTACACCGAGGCCAAGATGAGCACGGTGGCAACCGAGCTTTTGCGCGACTTAGAGAAGGAGACAGTTTTGTGGCGCCCCAACTACGACGGTTCGATTCAAGAGCCTGCAGTGTTGCCTGCAGCAGTACCAAACATTTTGCTTAACGGAACACTCGGTATTGCGGTTGGTATGGCGACCAACATCCCGCCACACAACCTGAAAGAACTTTCAAACGCAGTTACCCATTTGATAGAAAATCCACACGCAAGCGTTGAGGATTTAATGGAGTTTGTTACCGGGCCCGACTTTCCAACAGGAGCTATTGCCTACAACAAAAAAGATATTCTCCACGCCTACTCAACTGGCAAAGGCCCAGTGGTGGTGCGCGGCAATGCCGAAATAGTTGAGGGTAAAAAAGGCGACTATCAAATTGTGGTCACCTCAATTCCTTACCGAGTTAACAAAGCAGATCTCATTGTGCGTATTGCCGACCTTGTGCGCGATAAAAAAATCGAAGGCATTCGCGGCCTTCGCGACGAGTCTACACGTGACATTCGCGTGGTTATCGAGTTGAAGCAAGGTGCGCATCCACAAAAAGTTTTGAACTACCTCTACAAGCACACAGCGCTTGAGGACACCTTCCACTTCAACATGGTGATGTTGGTAGACGGCGTGCCCCAGACGATGTCGCTGAAGAGTATCTTGCAGGAGTTTATTAAACATCGCCGCGAGGTGGTGCGCTTGCGCTCGGAGTTTGACCTACGCAAAGCAAAAGAGCGTGAGCATATCCTCTTAGGCCTCAAGAAAGCACTCGACTACATTGACCAGATAATTAAACTCATCCGCGCATCTAAAGATGTGCCGTCCGCGCACTTGGGGCTCATGAAAGAATTTAAATTCTCTGACCTTCAAGCAACGGCGATCCTTGAGATGCGCCTCTCGCGCTTGGCTAACCTTGAGCGTCAAAAAGTTTTGGATGAACTCAAGGAGGTACAAGACATTATCGAATATTTTGAGGATCTTCTTAAGAGCGACAAAAAAATGCTCGGCGTTATTAAAACCGAAATAGAGGAGATAGCTAAAAAACACGGCGACGATCGCGCAACTAAAATTATTAAAGGCGCTGCAGGAGTTATTAATGTTGAAGACTTGGTGCCAGACGAAGAGCAAGTGCTTGTGCTCACTCAAGGCGGATACGTAAAGCGCACCAACCCCGAAGAATTTCGCAGACAAAAGCGCGGAGGAGTAGGGGTTATAGACCTTGATACTAAAGAAGAGGACTTTGTTACTACCTTCCTCACGACCTCGACGCATGCAGACCTACTCTTTTTTACCGATGTGGGAAAGGCGTATCAAATAAAAATGTATGAAATGCCCGAGGGCAAACGCTCAACCAAAGGCAAGGCGATAGTTAACTATCTTTCAATAACGCCGCAAGAAAAGGTGACGAGTGTGTTGCCAATGCGCAAGATACAAAGAGAGGGAGAAAAATTCTTGTACATGGTGACTAAAATGGGTATCGCGAAAAAAGTAGATGCAACCGCATTTCATGATGTGCGCCGTTCGGGACTCATTGCTATCAAACTCCAAAAGGGAGATGAACTTATTTCGGCAATGTTGGTAGAGAAGGGAGATGAAATATTCCTCTCGACCGCTAAAGGTCAGTCGATTCGTTTTAAAGAATCTGACATTCGCCCAATGGGACGCAACGCCGGAGGCGTGCGTGGTATGAAGCTCGGAAGTGGCGACTTTATCGTTGGGGCAGATGTGGTGCAAAAGGGAATGAAAAACCTTGAAGTGCTCGTGGTCTCAAAAAACGGATATGGTAAAGCAACTTCGGTAGATGAATATAAAAACCAAAAGCGCGGTGGCTCGGGTATTAAGACAATCAAAGTGACGCCTAAAACTGGCCCGCTGATTGCAGCTCGCGTTATCTCTAAAGAAGAAGGGGTAGGTGCAGACGAAATTGTGGTTGCCTCAAAGAAAGGTCAAATCATCCGTACCGGCCTCGTCGAAATTCCAAGTTTGTCACGCTCTACTCAAGGAGTCAGAATTATGAAGCTCAGAGATGGTGACGCAATTGCAAGTTTTGTGTGTTTGTAACAATCTAAACGCCATGTTCAAAAGTAATGGCTTTAAATATAGTTTATTTATTGAGCCTATTGACCTCGGTTTGTCTTTCGTTTTGTACTAATAAAAGCGTATTGATTGTAACGCTTCGTTCGCTATAATGGGAGAATAGCAGTAACGGTCCGTTACAAAAATATGCAAGACTTTAAGAAACTAACAGAATTTGTGAATTTTGCGGCAAAAAACCGCAAGTATCCTGAAAGTACAGCACAGGGGTTACGTGCAGCCCTCAAGCTCTTTGATCAAGAACTTTCGGACGAGGAACGAAACTCCTTACAACTGTTCAAGGAACGTTTTGATCAAATAGAGAGAGGAGGTCCTCGTCCGTTCGAACCAACGTCTACAGAAACAACTACAATTGAGCAGAAGCAGGTTGAAACTGTATCCAAAGATGTTCAACGAGTCGAATGGCCGCTTCGCCCTGGTGCGAAAGTTGTTTTATTGCTGCCAAATGATGTGACTGACGCAGATATCAAAAAAATTAAAACCTTACTCGACTTGGTTGAAGTTGCTTAAAATATGAAGAATTTTCTCACGAATCCTTGGGTGGTAGGAATAGGTTTGATTGGTATTACATGGTGGGGAGCGCCATATTTAGCGCCTTCGAGTGATAATGTGGCCACGGTTGCAGTTGCAACCACTACTCCTAACCTGAACGATATTTTTAAAAAGAAAGAAACTTACACTACAACGGCTGAAAAACAAACTTATATAAAAAATTGGGCAAACACTTTTGTGCAAGGTGCAGGTATTTTCACTGATCTGCAGGAAATAGATCAAGGGTACATTGTTGAAATGTCTGTAGAGCACAATTCTGTTGGGTGTGGATTCGCACGCGATGCTTATGGAGAATTGTCCCTACTTAACATAGGTCAGACTATTAAAATCTCCGGAACACTTACAGGGAGTGGTTTGGGTGGTTTTGGCGCAGTAAATCCTTGGTATGTTAAAGGATGTACTTTACTGAAATGAAAAGCATTTTTTTATTGCTAGTGATAGTTCAGACTATTCTCCATTACTTAGGTTGGATAGCCATAATTTTGGGAGTAATTGCATTGGTTTTTGGTAATTTTAGCAGGGCTCAAGAGCTAGTGCTTAGCGGAATTGGTTTTATAATTTTAAAATATATTTTAGGTGCACTCTTTCTCTTCTTATCAAAGCAAATAGAAGAGTAACGGTCATAATCAAAGGGAATGTGGTGCCGACTCAACGCTTTTAGGGGTATACTAGTTTTGCTTCGTGTTAACACAAACCACGGAGGTGATAGCACCTTGTACTTCAAACCCAATATCTAGTGAAAAAGGCGTTTGGCGGTTCCGTGCTCACCGGGTCCAACGGATGAGCTAAAGCAGGGCGATAGGCGGGTTCAGAAACGCATCCTCTAAGCCTTCCTGCGAGCAGGGATTAACTGTCGTATCCCTGTGCGGACACAGTGGGTTGAGTGGCGTGTAATCACGACGACCATAGCTCCCAAATAGGGTCGACCTATCTACCAGGAGCTCGTGATTTGCATAAACATGAGCACTGCCTTTTTGGTCCACACAAGAAGGATGAGGCGACTTCGGACAAACCCCGCTCCGGCCTATCTTTTGCAGAGTTAACTTGATCTTGGCAAAAGACACAAACTTCGCCCATGGGGGTCGGCAGACGGCAGAAGATGAGAGGTCCGACACCTCTCGATTGGACACCATGTGGCTCTGTCCTAGGGAAAGGGGAGAGTCTCTCCTCACCACATCAACGTAATGACCCGCTCGGCAACGCCGAGCGGGGTTTCTTTTTGAGTTGTATAATCCACCCATGTCGTTATTGAGAACCAAGGAGATGTCAGATAAGTACCAGGCCCTCATTGCCCAGGGTGGTTTGGACCACAGCTGTGTGCTTTGTGCGAAGACGCCTCTCAAGGAATTTACATACTGGAAGATAATTCCAAACGATTTTCCCTATGACAAAGTGGCTAAAACACACCACATGCTTATTCCCAAGCGCCACTCGGATGAGAAGAATCTTACTAAAGAAGAGAACGAAGAGTTGTGGAAGATAAAACCAGAATATATTAATGATCAATACGATTATATTCTCGAGGCAACCTCAAAACACAAATCTATCCCCGCACATTTCCACTTACATTTATTGGTAGTAAAAGACGAACTAGCAAACACATGAGGAGAATGTGCTGCCAGTACTAGTGGATTGATATATCACTCCACTTTCTATTCTAGTGTTTTACAAAATTACAAAATAAATCATTCTCATATTCTGCAGAGTATGCGAATGTCGTATGAACCCGAAGCGATCGGATATAGTTGAGGCGAGTCGGGGCACTTGCACTGTCCACCGGCTTCACGCAAGGCTCGCTCGGTGGAGATGGTTCACAATAGCGCCTGAGCCATTAAAGTTGGAGGCTCCGTACCCCCGCTTCACCGAGCGAGTTTTTTATATGTGTTTTTGTATACTGTAAATGGACGAATCATCAACACAGTCAGGGAGTCTAACAATGTCCACTAGGCCCTTAAGAGAGCCCCCGCTTCTCACGGGTATGAAGATAATTTTCGTGATTGCATTTGCAGTGCTCGCGCTTGCTCTCATTGCTATCTTTTTCCCGTCGTAAGTAAGCAAGCCTTGACAAGTAGATCAGGGTATGCTATACTAGCCAATGCACGCTCTTTCCACTTTCTATGTTATCCGAACCGAAAGGAGACTCGTTTTCCTTCTACCAGGGCTGAATGTCGCCCATCCCCAATGAGTCGGCATTTCCCCGAGACTCCATCTGCTTACGAGCGTGTAGCAGGTGGGGTCTTTATTTTTGTATAATTTTTGTCCACATTTGCTTCATCTTAAATTCAGGAGTAGGGTGGGAATTACTGAAGCTGAAACAAGGGAGTGACAGATGTTCAGTAGGATCTTTGCGGCAATCGTAGCTACTACCTTTCTGTGCGGCCTCTCATTGGCCCAGCACACTCACCACGTCAAAGATAGCGTTCAATACGAAGAGTGTCGGCGGGGGGATTTCCTCTGCGACCATGAGACGTTCCATCCTATCTATGTGTTTCTGGAGTTTCTTACCGGCCAGTCGTGCTGTCACAAGCAGGAAGGCCGTCCTACCAAGGACATTGAGGATGCGAGCCCAGAGGATAAATCTCACGGAATCGATTTCAAAGTCTATATCGATGGTATGTGGTGCAATGCATCAAAAAGCACTTTGATGAAAGTGCCTGATGCAAAAAAGAAGGATTTCTTCGAATACAAGAAAGTTAATCCTGCACTGTTCTACGCGTTTTTAGAATTCGATCATGCGTTTGCCCCTAAGGCGCCTGAAGCGAATGGGATACGCACATGCCCGTCCGTTTTCTGCATCTATAAAAAAGAGCCTCCAACTTAAGCTCAAGTGAGGAAATAATGCCGGATCAACAAAAATAAGGCCCGACCATCAACTCAAGGTGGCGGGTCTTTTCAAATCCAACTATGATAAAATTACTGACATGAATATGAAAGTATTTTTAGGTATCGTTGTAATCCTTGCCGTGCTTTTTGGTGCATACATTTATGCACAACCGGAACCTGCAACTAACCTTGTTCCACCAACACAAAGTACCTCTACTCCTCCCGTGCACAATACTCCCACTCCACCTAGAGATATCGAGCCAGCGGGGAACAGTGGCAACGGCAACGGCGAGGAAGGAACCACCATGGCATTTAGTGGAACTCTCACGTGCTTACCGCATAAGGGCACTGGCCCGCACACGATGGAATGTGCCTACGGCCTCAAAGCAGACGACGGATCCTACTATGCACTGCAAAATTTATGGGAAGTCAACTCAAGTTTGACCGAAACAGGAACTCGCATACGTGTCGAGGGAGCAGTGAGCGACCCAGAGAATACCGAAAAATACGATATCAAAGGAGTTATCTGGGTAGTTGGAGCCGTAAAGATTTAAAACAGAGATATACTAATGGAATGGAGAGTTCTTTTCTTAATCCTGCCAAGGTTATTGCCGCTTTGCATATAGATGAGGGGATGAGGGTCGCAGACTTTAGCGGTGCAGGAGGGTTTTTTACCCGCGCGGCGGCCCGCGCGGTAGGCTCTGGCGTAGTGTGGACGGTCGACAGCAATGCCGACCTCCTTACCCGGATCAAAAATTTAGGGTTGGCCGAAGGTTTGCATAACATCGAGATAGTTCGCGGCAATATTGAGGCAGAGTCGGGGAGTCATTTGCCGGGCTCAAGCTTTGACTTGGTGCTTGCAACAAATATTTTTTTTCATCTCGAACATAAGTCACGCGCAATCGAGGAAATGTCACGAGTTCTTAAGCACGGCGGTCGTGTGTTGGTAACAGACTGGCTCGACTCGTTTGGAGGTTTGGGTCCACACCATGAGCACGTGGTGGAGAAGCAAAAAATTTTAAAATTATTTGAGGCCGAAGGATTTGCGTTAGAGAGTGAGGTGCCTGCAGGCGCGTATCACTGGGGATTTGTGGTTAGGAAAAAACGCAAATGAGTAGCACAATGAATTAACCTACATGGGGAATTTATCTACTTTTCAAATCGTTGTACTTGGTGTTTTTAGTGTTCTCATTTTGGTGGGAGTAGGAATTTTCGCTGCATTTGGTGGGCTCTTAGGGGGTGCCTCAGTGGGCAAGGTGGTAGTGTGGGGCACGATGAACGAGGAGGATGTTGGCAAGGTCATAGACACACTGCGCATAAACGACAAATCGTTTGAGCAAGTAAGTTATGTCGAAAAAGATCCTTTGAACTACAAGCAAGAGTTGGTGAGCGCGATGGCAGCCGGCACGGCACCCGACCTATTTTTAATCTCGCAGGAAGACTTGGTGACGTTTGAGGACAAGGTGCTTACCATTCCCTACAGCGTGGTTTCGCAAAACGCGATAGTAAATCAATTTGTAGATGAGTCGCGCTTGCTCTTAACCGACAAAGGGAGCCTCGGTTTACCCTTTACTATCGATCCTTTGGTCATGTACTGGAACCGCGACCTTTTTGCCACTGCAGGCCTGGCCCAAGCGCCACAATATTGGAACGACTTTTTAGAAATTTCTCCTAAAATCACCTCGCTCGACCAAGGCTCTAACGTGCGCCGAAGTGCGGTGGCGCTCGGCGAATGGCAAAACGTGGTTAATGCTAAAGCAATTCTCTCGGCACTCTTTTTGCAGGCAGGGGACTATATAGTAGTACGTGGGGGAGATGGCAAACTTGTGTCGGTCTTTGGTACAACGCCCGAAAATGCTGCTGCTAACCCGGCTGCATCAGCACTACGTTTTTATACGGAGTTTGCTAACCCATCTAAAACAACCTACTCGTGGAATCGTGCGATGCCCAAGTCGACCGACGCCTTTACTGCGGGAGACACTGCCGTGTACTTTGGTTTTGCGAGCGAATATAAGCAGCTTTTGAAGAAAAATCCTAACCTAAACGTGGGTGTTGCAGTGGTGCCGCAGCTCCAAGGCAATACCACGAGCATTACTTCGGGCAACATGCTCGCGCTGTCTATACCTAAAGTGGCGGTTAACCCCAACGGAGCGCTTATTATTGCGCAAAAGTTAACCTCGCAACAAGGCATTGCAATAATCTCGCAGCAAATTGGCTTGCCGCCGGCACGTCGTGACGTGCCGGTCGAGACTTCTAACAACGCAGCTGCGGCAGTGTTTGTACAGTCGAGTTTGATAGCGCGTTCGTGGCTCGACCCAGACCCCGTGCGCACAAACGACTACTTTAAGACCATGATAGAATCGGTCGTAAGTGGGCGAAACACGCCTGCAGAGACAGTTGCTGAAGTGGCAAGCGAACTGCAGCAATTAGTCGGATTTTAAGATGCTTAGTGCTGCAATTACTGTCGTCTTTGCTCTCGCGTTTGCGGTTTCATTTATCGCATTTTTTTGGGGTGCCGTTATATATCTTTGGAATGCTGGCACTCAGGAAGAGGGGCGTCGCCATGGGAAATCTATTTTGCTCATGGGAGCCACCATGCTTGTTTTGCTTATGCTACTTTTTGGTGCGGTACAATGGATAGGAGGAAAGATGGGTGTAGAAGTATTTAGAACTCAGTAACTATGAAATTTAAACTCGGAATTTTAGTAGTAAGCGGCCTTCTTTTTGCCGCACCGTTTGTGGTTGGAGCGCAGTCAAACACATTTCCAACGGGCAATGGTCTTCCAAATACAATGCCAACTGCAGATGGCTCGGGTTCTTCTTACAATAACATTGGTGGATTTGGCAGCTTTCAGCTTACCAATCCGCTCAAAGTAAATAGCGTGTGTGGACTTATTAAAGCTCTGCTCCAAGCACTTTTGATTATTGGTTTGCCTATAGCAGTGATTTTTATTATCTTTGCGGGGCTTAAATATGTGGCAGCCTTAGGTAATCCAGGTAAAATCGCCGAAGCAAACAGCAACCTCCTGTGGACGGTGATAGGCATAGCAATATTTCTTGGTGCGGCACTCATAGCTCAGGTTATTGCTACCACGGTTAACAATATTTCAAGCCAGTCAGGAGCTGGATTCCAAAACGTGAGTTCGTGTAACTAATATGTGTAGGTTTACTGACTTTACCTCGGTTGTGGCTTGCGGTATTGGGTTTATCAATATCATAATCCCGATCTTGGCGGGGATAGCGCTCGTGCTCTTTATGTGGGGAGGCGTGCGCTATATCTATTCCTCCCGCGAGGGCGACCATCACGAGGGTAGAGAGACAATGCTGTGGGGAATGATCGCTCTTTTTGTACTCTTTTGTATTTACGGGATCCTGCGGGTACTCGACAACACGTTTCTTGGTGGGTCAGGGCTTGTCTAACATATCCACACAAGCCTAAAGAGGAGAAAAAATAACTGTTACAGTTAAAAGGTAATCATTTAAATATAGATATGAAAAAAACATTATTTACTACAGCTCTTTTTGCTTTGCCGCTTGTTGCTGCAGCACAAAATATTACTACTGCGCTCTTGCGCATTAACGACATCGTCAACATTCTCATTCCTTTGATGATAGCGTTGGCGCTTGTTGCCTTCTTTTGGGGATTGGTTAAATACATCTGGAGCTCGGGCGAGGGCCACGAACAAGGCAAGAACGTGATGATTGCAGGCTTGGTAGCACTCTTTCTCATGGTTTCGGTCTTCGGCATCATCCGTCTTGTCGGTGACACCTTTGGTGTTAATGGTGGTGGTACCTTTACTGCTCCACACGTCGATATTCGCCGCTAATTACCTATGACTGCTGAATCGCTACGTGACGCACTAGTCAACGTGGTCTTAAACCCTCTTGCTGCACTCTTTTTTGCAGTTGCTATGGTGGTGTTTATTTGGGGACTCGTAGAGTTCCTGTGGGGGCTTACAACCGACACAGAAGGGAAGGAAAATGGTAAACGCCACATGCTCTGGGGCATTGTTGGCATGTTTGTGATGGTAGCTGCAGCAACAATCATAAACATAATTGCCAATACTATTGGAGTTTCGGTGCCTCGCTAAAATTTAAAAAAAAGAAAACGCCCCACCGAAGACGGTGGGGCGTTGCGCATATGCGCGAGGTATTCAAGCTTTGCGATCGTTTGGTCCTCTTTTAGGTGTCGGAGGTGTCGGAGGCGGATTGGGTCGATCGCTTTTCCACTCGGGAACACCCCGAGGTCTTAGGTTTCCCCAAACAACTACAGTCTGGCCTGGTTCTGCGGCCATCATATATTGACCGAAGAAACCGCTCGGCCAATTGATACGTTGACCTGGTTCGGCAAAGAGCTTCCTGCGGTCCTCTGCGATTATAAGCAGGGTTCCACCTGCAAAATCGAAGTCGAAGTTGCAGTGAGCCGGTAGCCATGAAGGCATGGAACTCAGGCGGATGGGTGACTCTGCGGATATCACGCCGACACACGAGGTCGGCATGCCACCAGTTTGCACCAGATTGAAACCTGCAAAGCGAGCTCTCGCTGCCCCGTAAGGTTCAACAGATGACCACCCCAATATGAGGAAGATGGCGGAGATTAGGATTCCTGCTGTCAGTCCTTCTCGCAGAGGTGAACCAGTAAGGAAACTGATTGCCAATCCAGCCACTGCGATCGCGAGGACATACAGGAACCATATTGTGTAATCAACGTAGATACTTCCTGTACGGTAGGCAGCTAAGACATATAACAAGAGCAAGGCAATGGCTACGAAAGCCACAATCTTGCGCCAAGGACCAAAGATGAGGCCGAGTACCAACGCCGCGATTGCAAGGAACACGAGCTCTCGCGGTGTGTTGCGAAGTATGACCTTCGCTTCGTCAGAGTAGAGCACAAATGCCACAGCGAGCCCAATCACCAGCAACGCCACCGGTATTTGGGATGATGTTCCCCAAGACCACGACGAGAACCAAGCGGCTCCCGGCGTTGCACCTGTTGCAGCAACGACCGGAGTCGTCACAGGGGTGCTACTTCTCATCAAGAGTGCTATGACCCCGATCATCCAGAGTACGACCAGCACCACCCACAGGGAAATGCTGTCGAACACTTTGTATGTTGATGCACCTGGTACCAGAGCGTAGATCAGGAAGGCAAGGATGCCTACGAACATCGTGAATGCAAGCAGATTTGCGATCTGATCGTATGCACGTACATGCCAACGTGGTGAGGGTGTTGCAACCGCCACCACAGGCGCTGTTGTAGCAGCAGGTGCAGCCGCCGGAGCGGCTGCAGTGACAGTAACTGCTGGTGCTGGAGTTCTTCTGAGTAAGAGAACAATCAACACGATCACTCCGATAACTAGGAGGGGTATCCAAACCCACCCCCAATTCTCTAGCGTAGGATTCGCAGGGCCTTCAGATTGCCGTCCGATCAGCCATGCTAGGCCTAGAAGACCAGCAACGATAACACCTATAGGTAAGAGCCTTATCATGGTCGACCTCCGAGTTTGTTTGCGATGATCTTCCCGATGTCTTTGAGAGCGTTGCCAACGTCAAGGTTGTAGCGTTGGTCGCCAACAGTCGCTCCCGCCTTATCGCTCACGACAGCGTCGAGAGCAGCTGCGCGGTTAGGATCCACGCCTTCGGCAGCGTAACCTTTGATGCGTTCTCGGCGAGCGTCGGCATCGGTCTTGCGTGCAACAGCCAAAGACTGCTCCACGTTCACCCGTTCCCAACCTCCTTTGACCGCTTCACTCTTAAGGTCCGTCCGCGTGACGTTAACACTCATCAGCTTCACGCCTAGAGAAGCAGGGCGTGCAACCAATTTTGTATTGATTTCCGTGCTGATATCTTCAGCAAGTTTATCGTTTCGTTCTTCGACAAATTCTTCGATAGTAAGTCGTTCGCACACATCGCGTGCACCTTCTTGTGTCATGGCATTGAGCACTATGTCAGAGTTGGTTACCGATTTGAAACGACCAGGATCGATGACTGCGAACTGTGCATTGCCATCGAGTACTCCATTCACCGCACCTTGGCCATGGGTTTGACTATTTGCAAGCCAAACTTGCATTTGATCGAAGTCGATTGTAATTTCCCTCGTTGATTCTCTAACCGAGAGTTCGTAGAAGGGATATCCCAACGGGAACCAATAGTAACCAGGCAGAAGCCCGTCTCCAGTTGGTCCGGATGGGATCAATCGCTCCAGGTAGGTCACAGACCCCATTTCAAAGGTCTCAACCTTATTGCGAAACAAGTTGGTTGACCACAAGTATTTTGGAATTGCGATCGTGAGTACCACCAACACCTCGATCGGTCGAGGCATGTAGGAGCGTGTCAGCATCTCAAGGATGAGAATGCCAACGTACGTAAACGCTAAATCCAGTACCGCACCGAGAGTCAAGTTGATCTCGCTGGGGTAGGCAAGCGTATTGAGCTTCCACCAAGGATTAGGAGCCGGTGGCGCAGCTGCTGGTGCTGGGGTGGGAGCGGGCGTTCGAAATAAGAAAGCCCAAAGACTCACTGCAACGACAATCGCTGTGATAGCGGCCATTAGTTCGACGATTTGGGTTGTAGTCATGCGACTAGGGACTTGAACCTCCATCGATTGCTCCACATGGTCCTAAGCCATGCGCGTATACCAATTCCGCCACACCAGCACTTTGAACGGAAATCTACCAATTCCGCCACCCCAGCATTACGTACACATTGTACTGTTCTTGTGCGTACTTGTCCGCCCTGTAGGATTCGAACCTACGACCTTCTCCTTAAGAGGGAGCAGCTCTACCAACTGAGCTAAGGGCGGTGTGAAATTAATATACCTTTTTTAAGGTCTGTTTCCAATTGTTTGGTTTCTTTCCCCAATTCATAAAACTAAATGTTTTCTTGCAAATGCATGACCTGAACCAGCCTTTAAATATCTTTCAAAATCCAGTGCTATGTCTTTATTACGAAAGGCACAATACCAAATTATGTCTGGTTTTTTATACAATTTAGTAGTTGAGACTGCTTTAAATTTATGATCTTGAAGTCTCTTTTTTAGGTCAGCGGAAAAACCTACGTAAAGTTTATTTCGATCATCCCTAAGGATATACACGTAATACATGGGCGATAGTATGCCCTACTTCGCCTAAGAAGGCTACGAAGGGCTACTTCGCTACAATATTTAGTAAACAAACTTATGTCTTGCTTGTTGTGCGTGCACTTCGAAGCTCTTGGACGTAGTCCTTGAGCGAAGTAGTGCCGGGAGTGGGACTCGAACCCACACGATCGTTTTAGGATCCCAGGATTTTAAGTCCTGTATGTCTACCATTCCATCACCCCGGCAAATCTGAAAACTTGAGGCCATGGCGAGAATCGCACTCGCGTATACAGGATTTGCAGTCCCGTGCCTTACTACTTGGCTACATGGCCGAGAATTACACTTTACAACAAATTGCAGTGGTACGATAGAAGAATGGAAGGAGAGAAGGGGCCTCAATCCGAAGAGTTGTCTGACCCTGAGTTGTTAGACGAAAGAGAAGAGATACGGAGGACCGCTGGGGACGTTCAACGTGAACGTGCACTCGCTGATTTAGACGTTCCGGTTGCAAAGGAACGCATTAGCAAACTAAAAGCGCAGCGTTTTCAACGCATGCGCTCTACTCCCGATCGTGTAGAAGTAAAGAAAACTCCTGCAAATGTTACAGATATAGAGGTACGTACAAAGATCAATCAAGCTCGTGTACATCGGATATTTCCCC
>JAIFWM010000056.1 GCA_019661855.1 Candidatus Parcubacteria bacterium | reverse complement strand
GCTGTGATGATCCTGTTACACAGAACTGTAACCCTGGGTGTGTATCTATTTTCCATGGCTACATCACGAATGGTGCCGAAGGTGCGCCACACGTTATTTTCGAATGAGCGATTATGCTTTACCGCGAAGTCACGATTTAACACCATCTTCCAGAAGTTGTAGATGATCTTCGCTTCCAACTCCTCGTTCTTTGCCGCGCGCATCATAAGCTCTTGCATGAGCTCTGTCACTTGTTTACAGCCCCTACGTCGGGCCCGAGTCGTTGTTGAACCAACCACTAGTATTGCCGCACTACTCAACTCACTCAACACATCTGTGAGCTGTCTCTCGGTAGACATTGGCCTCTTCTCCTCGTTGGTAGTCCAAATATATTTAAACATACAAACATGGATTAAGCAAGAAGCAGAAAGGGCGGCTATGTGCCGCCCCTGGGGACCAGATGCAAATGTGGACGAGGTTTGGGAATTTTTCTTTTTGGGAAATTTTTGGGGTCGAGCATGAATTCAGCTGCGCTAGTGATTGAGCTGCAAGCCTTGTGTCCCTCGATATCCCAGGTATCTATTCTTTTGCTTGCAGTAAAAAGCACGCAATACGTTCCCCATTTGAGGGTGTCTCGACGAATAAGTCCATGCACATTTTCCGAATTCCAATAAGCCTTAAATACCAAATCCCAAAAGACAGCAACAAGCGCCTCCCGTTCGGAATCACTTTTTTCGAGAGGAAAGATGTGTTCTTTCAAATACGAAGCAGTGTCACCACAAATTTGGGTAAACGCCGCTTTATCTCGTGTAAACACGGTGTAGTTTTTCTGAGAGATGTCTAAGAGTTCGCGAAAGACAGGATCGAGAATGGTTGCCGGCATGGGATCCTCCTAGCCGCTCAGTTGCATCTGCACTATTGTGAACATTATGTACCGTGAAATGCAAATGAAAGCGAAAGGGCGACCACTTTGGTCGCCCTTCGACTAGTTGGGTTTCTCCCGCTTTTGTTCATTCAGTTTTTTATCCCTCGGATCTTGTTCTCGTTTGAGCAAGCGCTTAATGACATCAAGATCTTTCAGCTGTTCGGGAGAAAATTCTTCCTCTGGATGTTTGTCCATGGGTCCCTCCTGCGTCATGACCACATTATAGCATTTTTACTGCTTCAGCTACCATCGAGAGTTCGCCGTTGCGGTTACTGAGGCGCCCCTTAAGAGCGATGCATTTTTCAGGTTGTAAGAATTGTTTATACGCAACATAGTTCTTAGGAAACACCACTGCCTCTATTGACCCGTCATAGTCAGCGATTTTAATAAACGCCATCTGGTCTCCCGTGCGGGTAAGTACCATACGAATGTCTTCGATCATACCTGCGACAACTGCGGTGGTGCCCGGCGGCACGCGCTGCTTCATCTGGGTTAATGTCATCGGGCGCTTGTCCATCTTCTCTTTATATTTATCAAGCGGATGTCCTGAGACATAGAGGCCGAGCAACTCTTTTTCCCACGCGAGACGCTGTTCCATACTTGCAGGCTCGGTTGGTGGTACGCGCACGTCATTTGCAGCACTACCCAAACCCGCAAAAAGCGAGTCATGTCCGTTGTCCGCTCCGGAGTCACGATGATACTGAAGCAAAAGCTCAATAGCATTTTGCATGGCTCCGCGTTCACCAAGTGAGTCGAGTGCGCCGCATTGTATTAAACTCTCTAAACCTTTTTGATTTAAATTCTGGTCTTTAATGCGTCGCAGGAAGTCCGAGATAGTAACAAACCTACCATTTTCTTTGCGCTCTGCAATGACCGAGTCGGCAACACCTTGCCCCACGTTTTTAATCGAGTAGAGTCCGAATCTGATTGCTTCCGGAATTTCACTACCCGCGGCGGCAACTACCGTAAAGTCGCCAAAACTTTCGTTAACATCCGGGGGCAAAACTGGAATGTTCATGCGCTTACATTCGCCAACCATTATTGCCACCGTGTCGATGTCTCCGGCTTCAGCCGTGAGTACCGACGCCATATACTCGACAGGATAATTGGCTTTCATGTAGGCCGTTTGGTAGGCAACTTTACCGTAGCTTGCGGCGTGCGCTTTGTTAAATCCGTATGCAGCAAATGGTTCAATCCACGCCCACACGGCTTCAGCTTTTTTACGCTCCCACTTGCTCGTTGTGACACATCCTTCGATAAACTTTTCTTTTTGTGCCTCCATCTCGGCAGGGATCTTTTTACCCACCGCTTTGCGAAACTTGTCGACCTCGCCCCAGGTGTAGCCTGCGAGGTTGTGCGCCATGATAAGCAGGTCGTCTTGATACACCAAAATGCCGTACGTTTGTTTGAGTATAGGCTCCATCGCTTTGTCCATGTAGCGCACCAGTGCAGGATTATGTTTGCGCTCTATATATTGTGGAATAAACTGCATCGGTCCTGGGCGAAAGAGTGCGACCATCGCGTTAATATCGTGGATGGTCGTGGGGCGCAGCTCTTTAAGAAAGCGTGTCATGCCCGCGCCGTTCAACTGGAAGGTTCCTTCAGTCTCGCCGCGCGTCAACATTTCGTATGTTTTTTTGTCATCGACCGGGATAATGTCGATATCGATTTTTACGCCACGAGTTTTTTGCACGAGTTTAACTGCCGAGGCAAGTATTGAGAGGTTGCGAATACCCAAGAAGTCAAACTTAGTTAAGCCCACACCGTCTTCGCCCACCGAGTACATGTCGTACTGTGTGATCTTTTTGCCGCCTTTTGGGTCGCGTTGGAGCGGCACATATTCGACCAATGGTTTGGGCGAAATAACGACACCTGCAGCATGCACCGAAATGTGTCGTGCGCATCCTTCGATCTTTTTACCCAAATCAATAATCTCGCGTGCTTCGTGCTCGCTTTTGTAAATCTTGGCAAGTTCAGGATTTTCAGCCAATGCGCGCTCGAGTGTCATCGGGAAGCCTTGCGAGCCAAACGGGATTGCCTTGGCAATGCGATCTCCCAACCCATACGGGTAACCGAGCGCGCGTGCTACGTCGCGCACGACACCACGTGCAAGCATGGTGCCAAACGTACCGATCTGCGCCACCTTTTCGTCACCATACTTTTTACGCGCATATTCGATAACCTCGTCACGTCTGTCGTCGGCAAAGTCCATGTCGATATCAGGTGCTGAAGGACGTTCAGGGTTTAAAAAGCGCTCAAAGGGAATGTTGTAGGCAAGTGGATCAATAGTAGTGATTTGCAACAAATACGTAGTCATCGAGCCCGCGACCGAGCCACGAATGGTGGTGTAAATACCATGCTCGTGCGCAAAGCGTATGAGGTCTTCCACGACCAAAAAGTACGCAGCGTAACCTTTAAATTTAATAATGCCGAGCTCATACTCAAGACGTTCGAGTACATCAGTGCGACCGTTAAGACCGCGCGCCTCTATACCTTGAAACGCCAAGTCCCGCAGATATTCGTCGGCGGTTTTGTCTTTGGGAAGAGGAAACTCAGGAAAGATAAATTTGCCGATCGTGAGTTCGAGATTGCATTGTTCCGCTATCTCTAAAGTTTTCTTAAGTTGTGCGGGAGTAAACTCTTGCTCCATCGTGGCCTCGGTTGCAAAGGTGTAGTCCTGTCCCTCTCCC
>JAIFWM010000055.1 GCA_019661855.1 Candidatus Parcubacteria bacterium | reverse complement strand
GAGGAAACAAGAAGATTCTAGCTTAAAAACTGCTTTTTTCCTAGTGTCGGCGGGAGGACTTGCACCTCCGACCTTGGGTTTATGAGTCCCACGCTCTAACTACCTGAGCTACGCCGACAATGGCTCTATTTATAGCAAATTTATTGTAAACACGCAGCTTTATGCGTGATGTCTGTGAAGCAGCTTTTGGTACACATATGCCGAGGCGATCATAGTCACCGGCACGGTGACAAGGACTCCTACAAAGAGCGCGAGAAAGCCCAAAATGTTAAGAGCCACCACTACTATAAAAAAGCCAAGCAACTTCCATTTTACGCCGTGGGTTAACTTGCCGCTCTCTTTAAGTGCGTCAAAAATCCCTTTACCATCTATGGCGGCAAACCGAACCATCGAGAATCGCAATGCAAGGTAGATACCAGGAATGATAAGGAGGATAAATCCAACAACAATCATGATACATGCAAGTATAGTCGCAAAGAAATAACGCACTACCATTTCAAGCGGCGGGATAATTTGTGAATATTCAGCGTGGTGTCCACGCTGAATATTAAGCGAAATAACCAACGCCCCCACCCCTACTACCACGTTAACTATTACTAAAATAAGATACGCAAATACACCTTCAATTGATGCCCCGAGTGTGTGTTGCACTACCGACTGAGCGATCTGCAGACCAAATATAGTAAGTACAACTTTAAAAATAAGTCCCGAATGTGCACGCGTTTTCTCCCAGCCGAATTTGATGGCTTCTTTGATTGAAAATGGGTCGTTCATAAGTTGCAGTATAGCATTTTTTGTAGTATATTTTTACCTTACTAGCGGGGTGGAGGAGTAGTACCTCACGAGGCTCATAACCTCGGGACCCGGGTGCAAATCCCGGCCCCGCAACAAGAAGTGCTAAATTAAATATAGTTAAACTCTTCAAAGACTCTACGGTAGAGGTCTATCGTGGCGTGCGTGTCGCGCTCAGTTAGAGGGTAGGCCTCGCCCATATGGGCAATAGCATTGCGTACTTTGTGTGCCTGCCACGCGAGGTCAAGAGTAGTAAATTGCATTGGATTTACATCTTTTAACTTTTCTCCCATAGTCTCTCCCCTATAGCCCTGTGCAGTAAGCAACTCGTCGAGCATTATATCTGCTTCCAAAATTGCATGACGCCAGTCAGCAGTACTGTCTACATCTAAGCGCGGTCGAGCATTGGCGAGTTCAATCACACGCTCCCAGCGTGGATTAAGCTCTTTACGTGAATCGCGCTTTTGAGTCAAAGCGACTTCCTCTTCTGCTCGCTTATGCCATCCTTCATGCTCTACTTGCCCCAAGCGAACACGGTAGTAAACTATTCCTATCAAAAATAAAAAAGATACGCCCATACCTACCCATGCAATTCGCTCAATAAGTATAAGAGTTTGGCCAGGGATTTGCCCCGCATCTACTCCAGCAAAGAGCTGGTAGATCTTAAGCAGTACATATTCGAGGTTTAGTGAGACATCAGACACACTACCTATTCTAGTGCATAAACTCCTCTATCTGTTTGCCAATGTTGAAAAGAGTCGATTCGTCTCCGTGTGCGGTTGTAAATTGAATCCCGACCGGGAGTTGCTTCCCCTCTCTTTCTACCGTACCCATCGGTATCGAAATAGCAGGATTACCGGTGATATTTGCCGTAACCGTGAAGATATCAAGCAAGTACATCGAGAGAGGATCTGATTTTTCTCCAATTTTTATCGCAGGCGATGGTGCAGTTGGAGTAACTATTGCGTCCACTTGTTGAAGTACCGAAACAAATTCCTTGGTCAATTTTTCGCGAGCCAAAATTGCTTTGCCATAATAAGCATCATAGTAGCCCGATGAGAGTACGTAGGTCCCGAGCATAATACGGCGGCGAGTCTCTGGGCCAAAACCTTCCCCTCTTGTTTTAGCGTAATCCTCTAACAAACTGCTTCCCTTAAGCGAGAGTCCGTAACGCACACCATCAAGGCGCGCGAGGTTGGTCGAGACCTCAGCGGGCATGATCACATAGTAGATAGCAAGCGCGAGTGATGCCGAAGGAATATCGACATCAACTACTTCATAGCCATTTGCTTTGAGTACCTCGAGTTTTTGATTGAAAGTTTCGAGCACATCTTTGTCGATTCCCTGCTCGAGTAATGCGCGCGGGACGCCAATTTTTTTCGTTGGTGTTTTCTTTGGGTATAGCGAGTCGTCGACAGTGGTGCTGTCTAGCGGATCTCTGCCGTGGATAGCATTAAAAATGATTTCTGCATCTTCAACTGAACGCGTAAGTGGCCCTGCTTGGTCGAGAGATGAACCCATAGCAATGAGTCCCGAACGCGAGACTGCGCCGTAGGTCGGCTTAAACCCCACAATGCCGCAAAAGCTTGCAGGCTCGCGGATTGATCCTCCTGTGTCGGTACCAATCGCACCGAGCGCTAGGTTTGCTGCTACTGCAGCTGCAGACCCACCGGATGATCCTCCAGGCACTCGTGACTCATCGAGCGGATTTTTAGTAGGACCGAATGCAGAATTTTCAGTGGAGCCACCCATAGCAAACTCGTCCATGTTGGTGCGACCAATAAACACTGCGCCTGCCTCTTTGAGTTTGCGGATAATGGTAGCGTCGTAGCTTGCCACATAGTTCTCGAGCATTTTAGACGCAGCACTTACTTTGCGACCCTCGATTAAAATATTGTCTTTAATAGCAAGTGGGATACCGAGGAGTGGAGTTTCTTTGCCCTTCGTAGGACTCAGGGCCCGTCTGGCATCCGCCAGACGGGCCTGCTCTTCGACATCATCAAAGATTTCTAAGTAAGCATTAAGAGACGAGCGCTTTTTAGCCTCCTCCATACAAGCACGCGCCAAATCTACTGCCGTCACCTCTCCTGCTTGCAGTTTTTTAGATGCCTCTGCAATGGTTAGCTTGTTTAACTCACTCATCTTTTTGGATTATCTTGCGCACTATATTGAAGTCGGCTTTTTGTTTAGGAAACGCCGCACGCAGCGCCTCCTCTTTGTGAGCTAATTGATCTCCTTCAGGGCGCGGCTCGTCCGCACGCATTACATTGCGCAAGACTGGCTTGTCCTTTTCCCCCGCCGCATTAACTGAAGAAACTTGGCCCACATAGTCGAGTATGTTAGAGATGTCACGTTGCAAACTAGCAGTCTCCTCCTCGGTTAATTGGAGCCTCACAAGTTGTGCTAAGTTTTGAACCTCCTCCTTTGAAATCATTTGCCAATACTACCCCAAAAGCTTTAAAAACTCATCCTCTGACAAAACACGCACTCCCAAGTCCTCTGCTTTGGTAAGTTTTGATCCCGCTTCATCACCGGCCACTACGTAGTCAGTATTTTTAGACACACTGCCTGAAACAT
This sequence comes from Candidatus Parcubacteria bacterium, assembly GCA_019661855.1. Taxonomy (GTDB): domain Bacteria; phylum Patescibacteriota; class Minisyncoccia; order Phycocordibacterales; family SBAW01; genus GWA1-54-10. The sequence goes on along the minus strand of JAIFWM010000055.1, from coordinate 255 downwards.
CGCCGCCAAGCGCTCTAATTTTTGCTTTAGCTTCATCACGAGAAAGCGATTGGAGCGTCCCGGTGAGCACAAACGTTTTGCCCTTAAATTTTCCTCCATGAGTTTTGGCAATTTTTTCAGATTTAATAGTGAGATGCTTTTGCAGTCGTAGAATTAGCTTTTTATGCTCGGGCTCACGAAAATATTCGTAAATAAACTTCGCGACAATGGGCCCTATACCATTGATATTAGTTAATTCCTCTTCTTTTGCTTTTG
>JAIFWM010000054.1 GCA_019661855.1 Candidatus Parcubacteria bacterium | reverse complement strand
GATGGTTACGTGGTCGCGGAACTCATCGGGTATCGTCGGGCCAACGAGGCCTTCACCTCTGTGGTCATCACTTGCACAAACGATGCGGCTACCTGCAGCGATCGTCGTGAAGTCTTCCAAAACAAAGGTCGCATTTTCTCCACCAATCACCGTCACGTACGGCGCGATGTGGATGTAGTCGCCAAGAATCGCGGGTGGGGTCAAATAGAATCCCCAGTCGATCCTGGTGTGCTTGCCAATGCTCACCAAGTGCGGTCGTTGAATGAAGACATTCGGTCTGATTTCGGAACTTTCACCAAACGCTTTGAGCGTCGATGTGTCGAACATTTGCATGGCTTTTTCCTTCTGCTGCCAGTAGGTTTGTACAGTTTATTTGCCTGCTTGTCAACCTGTACGGTCCTTAGAACGGATACGACAGACCTGAACCACTGTTGTAGAGGTCAGAAACTTCTTGCGCAGTTAGCGCACGATCCCAAATTCCCACTTCGTCGAAAACTCCATCAACTTTATAGCGATTAGTGCCTAATACGAAAGGTTCGGCCCCGATCATAAATGGTCCTGTGCTGTCGTTAATAGTAGTTATGTCTCCTGCAGTTTCTGAACCTTCGTTTGTGTTCTCTGTACCGTTTACATAAATCTTGATACGAGAGTTCTGTGACTGTGTTCCATCCCACGTTACAGCAATGTGATACCAGGTGCTGGTTGCAAGAGTTTGTATAACACTCCTTCTCTGGTGACTCCCTGAATGATCAAATGCATAAAATCGTAGAACATTGGCGCCGTCACCGGACGAACCAGCAGCTTTTATGTAATAGAAGTCATATCCTCGCTCATCAGTGTCTGCATTTGAGTCTTTACCAATAAGACCAGCCCACCCGCCGTCTTGTGTAGGTTCAGAATCTAACTTGATCCAGAAAGCAGCGGACATTTCAGAAGAAAAATCTAAGCCTGATTGTGACCCGTCAGCTATTGAGAAGTATTGGGAAGAACCATTGAGATCAGCCCCATTATTTATCTGGGCAGCCGTATATGAGATAGAATTATTGTTCGTAAGGTCGTTAGAACTAAATGAGTCGTCAGCATTACCTGATGATTCATCTAACTTCCAATAAGAGACGAGCCCTGATTGAAGCGGAGTTGAAGGAATAAGAGCCAATAACTGAGCGACCCACATACGCGCCGCACCAGCCGTAGAAGTTGAGAAAACTGTACCAGAAGAACCGGGGGTTACTTGGAGTTTACCCTGAGCACTCAGGGTTGGTCCTGCTGTTGCATTTTTAATTTCGTATCGCTCGGTCATGCCCGAAGTGGTGCTAAAGTTAATTCCAGCTCCTCCTGCGTTAACGGTATAAAGTGCCACCACCTGAGTATTGGTTGCTGTTGTGGTAATAGCAGGTACACTCGCAACTGATCCTGAACCTGTTGAACTACCGAAAGCTCCAATGGGAGAAAATGATCGCACCCCTTCATAACGAGTAATTCCTCCCGCTCCTTTTGCTGAAGGAGTAATTGTCCAAGTGTATGACGAAGGCTCAGAAGCGCCAGCTACTTTGTAATAGGAAGCAAGTGACGCATCTACGTCATTGTTGGTTCTTGCTATGGGCGTCCAACCGCTTGGCGCAGTGAGTGAAGGTGTCCCATCATCAAGCGCAATGCCAGCTAATAAAAAATCACCCTCCACCGTCCCCGAAGGTTTAGCGAGCGTAATATCATTTGAACTCACCGAAGTTGAAGTGGCGGTTGTTGAATTCCCAGGAGTAATATCGGCAATCGCACTCACTGCAAAAAGCATGCCCACACCCACAATAAACGGTATTCCCGCACGTTTAATTGTTTGCATAAAATAAAGAGAACTAATAATGCCTTTATGGTAAGGCATAAAATACCGCAGTTATTGATTGGAAAGCGTGTCTGTAGTGCTACGCGTTTGCGTGAGGGTTGTGGACCTTTACTACCTCCAGAGCTTGAATAAGCTCATCAACTCCATCTTCGATCGTGAGTGTTGTTTCAAACCCCACGTTGCGGATTTTTTCATAGGACACGGTGTAGTTGCGCTTGTCTTGGTCTTCACCCACGTCTGCATAGTGCACATAGGCACCTGTTTTTGAAGCAATAAGATCACAAATGTGGCGTTTGCTAAAATTCATCGATTCGTTTCCTACGTTGTAGACATGGCCTTGCATCTTGCTGCGGTTGTCGATAGCAAAAAGGAACGAGCGTGCAATGTCATACACGTGTATGAATGTACGCATAAAGTCTGCTTCGTAAATGACCATGTACTTTTGCTTGAGTCCCTGGTAAGTAAGATCGTTCACCAGCAAGTCGAGTCGCAATCGTGGAGAGAGTCCAAATGCCGTAGCAAATCGATACGCGGTTGCTTGGCCTGTTGCCATGAGGATACGTTCAGCTTCTGTTTTAGTTTTGCCGTAAATGCTCAACGGATTAAGCGGTGTATCTTCGGTGCAGATAGCGTCAACGAGTGATCCATAGTTTGACCCTGTTGATCCAAAGAGCACGTACTGATCTTTCGTAATAACATCTGCCAAGTTTTGAGTGCCCTCAACGTTGGTCGAGTAGGCGAGTGCCGGGTTTTCGCGGCACGCAGGAAAGCCCACTATTGCAGCTAAGTGGATAATAATATTTTTACCTTTGACCACTGCTTCGAGCGCTGCCTTGTCGCGGATATCTCCTTTAACAAAGTGGAAGTTAGGATTGCGAAAAAAAGGCAAGATCTGGGTTCCTCCAAACATGAGGCAGTCAAACACGGTCACGTCATAGCCCCGCTCCAAAAGGAGCGGTACCACTGATGTCCCTATGTATCCCGCGCCCCCGGTGACGAGTACTTTCATGATGATGAGATACTACAATACTTTGCGGTAATACTCTATAGTACTCGCAATGCCCTCATTAAGTTTCGTAAATTGGAAGTCAGGATGCTTAGCGCGAAACTGCGTGTCCTCCAGTACTTTAATAGGTGCGCCATCGGGCTTTGAGGTGTTGTAGGTAAACTCCACATCATACGGAAGTGCCTCAGCACCAATCTGTGCGATCTCGGTAATAGAGTACGCTTTGTTTTGTGCAAGATTTACCGGGTGCGTTCTTGCATCCATTGACAGGGAATCGACGAATACGCGCGCAACATCTTTGATATACACCCACTCGCGCAGTGGTTTGCCGGTGCCCCAGATCTCAAATGTTTTTGCTCCTTCTTTTTGCGCTTTAATAAGGCGGATCAATATCCCGTTTAATGCATGTACCTTGTTTGGGTCAGTGTAGTCACCCGGGCCATATGCGTTGGCAATAAGCCAGTTCACTGTGCGGATCCCGTATTGTTTTTTGTATGACTCGGCTATCACATACTGCAAACGTTTAACCGAGCCATAGGCAAGCACCGAGTCATGCACGGCACCCTTTTGCCAGTCAGGTTCAAAGTGGGTGTTCGCATCTCCCGGGTACGAGCAGTTAGAGAGTGGATTAATAATGAGTGTCTTTGGTGTGGCAAGGCGCACTCCTTCGTAGGTGTTAACGGCAAGCAACACGTTGTCTCGCACCACATCTGCTGCAAACTCAGTTACGTAGTGCACGCTGCCTACGTGTGCCGCACAGTTAATGATCGCGTCGGGCTGCACTGCTTTGAGTTTTTCTACAAATGCATTGAGGTCACGAATGTCAGTTCCTTCGCTGCGTGAGAGCGACTGCGCTTCAATGCCGCGCTCTTCTCTCCCC
>JAIFWM010000053.1 GCA_019661855.1 Candidatus Parcubacteria bacterium | reverse complement strand
ACCACTATTGCGGTAGAAATTTTTATTTTGCCCGCGTTACTTTATTTCATGGGCATACTTTCTTTCGTATCGCTCCCTGCCAATATTTTAGTATTGCCAGTCGTGCCGTGGACGATGTTGCTTGGGTTCATCACAGGTTTGTTGAGCATGCTGCACATCCCACTTTCAATCGTTACTGGTTTAGCAACCGACTTGCTGCTGCGCTATATGATCTTTGTCGCGCACACGAGCGCATCGCTACCATTTTCGTCACTAACTATCCCCGCATTTCCTGTGTGGGTCGTGCTAATTATTTACGCGCCGCTACTATTTATTGCTTCGCGAGTATATTGGCGAACCGCTTCTCGATAACAGACCAATTGAGATTATTGAAAAACGCTTCAATATATTTGCCTTTGCCGAGTGCACCATAATCGAGGAGGAACGCATGCTCCCACACGTCGAGTGCCAAGACAATTGGCAGAGTAACAAAGTGTCCTTGATGTTGCTCGCCCACAAACCCTGCTTGAAACTGTTTACCCACGGGGTCGTAGTAGAGCATTGCCCATCCGGGGCCACGCATACTAGCGATTGCTTTAAAATATTCGACAAAGTACCCGTGATACTCTTTTTTAAACGCTTCGCCGAGCGCTGATGATTCATCTAGGGCTTTCGCGCCACCCTCAAATTGTTCAAAGTAATATTCGTGCAAGCGCATGCCGTCGAACTCAAACGATTTGCGGCGAATAAGTTCGGAGAGTGCATGAGCATTTTTTTCGGTATCTGCTGCGTACTCAACTAACTTGGTGGAGATAGTATTAAAATTTTTAACATAGCCCGCGTATAGCCCCAGGTGCTCCTCAACAGACTTTTTAGAGATCCCTGCGAGGTCGGGGATGTTAAATTTTCGCTCTTCGTATTGCATAAAAGTATTATATCATCTGGCTATTTTAGGGCTTGACAAAAGCTTAGAATCTGCTATACTAGAGAGGAAGTTCCAGCAACCAAGGGGGTTAAAATGCTGAACATCCGAGGATGGATTGTCGTGTGGCTGGCGAGTGTGGCAATCGTTTGCGGTTCTATCGCAAGCCTGCCTCGTTCTCCGGAACCAACCGTCAAGACGTACCTTCGCCCAATTCAATTGGCCCCAAGTACAACGCTCGCAAGAGCAGGGCAGTGAAAGACTGCTCAAGGGCGCGGACGATCTCAGACGATCGACCGCGCCCTTGCTGTTTGTGATATATCTAAAGAGTGCGACTGCCTAATAAAAAAGTTTTATATACATTCATCAGCGCACTTTTTATTATTTTCACGGCGTTGTGGACTCAACTATTTTTTTCTGAACCTCAGTCAGTTACTGTTCTCGAACCCAAATGGTTTTTAAATCTTTTCGACGGTGAGTCAGCAACACGCGAGAGGGTAGCAAACGTACTTACTCAAAATGAAGGTCAAACTACTTTTGGCGCAGTGACCAAAACGTCTAGCTGCGCAGTGCGCGGGCCACTGCCCGACCCTAACTGCACTCCCGGCTCGGTGTTTACTGATTTAACGCTCGAGAGGATGTGTACGCCTGGCTATACCAAAGAGGTGCGCAATGTCTCTACTAAACTCAAGGCACAAATCTATGCTGCCTATAATATTGAATATCCCCAACCAACGGGGTCATATGAGTTAGACCACTTGATTCCATTGGCACTTGGTGGCAGCAACGACGCGTCTAATTTATTTCCCGAGAGTGAAGAGCCAAACCCAGGATTTAAAGAAAAGGATGTAGTTGAAGTGTACTTACAAGAAGAGGTATGTGCTGGGCATGTTGCTCTGGCGCTCGCCCAAGTACAAATAGCCAAAGATTGGCTCGCTGTGTATAACGAAATCGACAAAAGTGTCGTCTCTCGCATCAAACAAAAATATAGCAATTGGTCGAACTAACCCGTATTAGATTACGCCCGCTTCTTTAAGAGTTTTGTAGGCGCCGTTCTTAGCTATTGTTTTGATACCTTGAGTCGAGAGGGTAAGAGTGATGGCACGATTAAGCTCCGGCACAAAAATGCGCTTCTTCTGGAGGTTAGGCTGCTTGCGCTTCATGCCCGAAGGGTTGAACTTCGTAGCACGAACGCGGTTGCTGTACTTGCCAGCAACTTTAGAGCCCTTTTTGGTGATTGGACAAATCTTTGCCATTGCTACGAGAATGTAACACATTTAGTATACTAATGGCAATGGAATTAGCTTTTTCCTTAATCATCCTTATTTTCTCGGTCATTTTACACGAGGTGGCTCACGGCTATATGGCCAACTACTTAGGCGACCCGACAGCACGTTTGCAGGGGAGACTCACCCTAAACCCCGTTTCACACATCGACCCCTGGGGGACGATTATCTTGCCGCTCCTGCAAATTATCTCAACCGGACATGTATATATTGGCTGGGCTAAACCGGTTCCATACAATATCTATAATCTGCCGGGGAAGTATGATGAGTTTTTAGTCGCATTCGCGGGGCCGGGAACTAACATTGTCATAGCGGTTTTGTTTAGTGTGCTCCTTCGTGTTGTTGGAGTAGACTCGGACTTAGCTCAAGCTTGTGCGAACATTGTGATACTTAACCTGGTGTTGGCTCTCTTTAACCTTATTCCTATCCCACCATTGGATGGCTCTAAAGTACTGTCGGGCATATTGCCGGGAGGCTTAGGCCGAGCCTATGACCAATTTCGTTTTAGCCTCGAGCGCATGGGTATGCTTTCGATAGTGGTAGTGTTGGCGGCGTTCTACCTCTTTCAACCCTTTTTTCTCTCGCTGGTGCAGAATATATTCGCCCTTTTGACAGGTCTCACTATATAGCGTAAATTGGTTGCAACGCCTTCGGGGCGTTTTAATTTGACACATGGCTCGAATTTCCCAACTCGTCCGCAAGGGGCGCACACAAATCAAAAGCAAATCTAAATCTCCAGCCTTGGGCAGGGGTTTTAACACGCTCAAAAATCGCCCTACTTTTTACCCATCGCCATTCAAGCGTGGTGTATGCACCAAGGTAACCACCACCACTCCTCGCAAGCCAAACTCAGCTATCCGTAAGATCGCTCGCGTTCGCTTGACCAATGGGCAGGAGATCACCGCCTACATCCCCGGAGAAGGACACAACCTCCAAGAGCACTCAGTGGTCTTGGTACGCGCAGGCCGCGTGAAGGACATTAACGTGCGCTACCAGATCGTGCGTGGCAAACTCGACGCATCAGGTCTTGATAAGCGCCGTGTATCTCGCTCACGCTATGGCTCTAAGCGTCCTAAATAAATTTAAATTATGAGACGACCAGTTAAAAATCGAAATATTGCAGGCCCGGACATTAAGTTCAACTCTGTCCGCGTAGAGAAGTTTATCAACTCCGTTATGTGGGATGGTAAAAAGTCTACCGCTCGCAAAGTTGTGTACGATGCGTTCGACATCATCAAAGAAAAAGCGAAAGTTGAAAATCCTTTAGAGGTTTTTGAGACCGCTATTCGCAATGTCGGCCCAGCAATGGAGATCCGCTCACGCCGCGTTGGTGGTGCTAACTACCAGGTGCCTCGCGAGGTTCGCCCCGAGCGCAAACAAGGTTTGGCGTTTCGTTGGATCCTCCTTGCAGCTCGCGGCGGCAAAGGCAAACCAATGGCAGAAAAACTTGCTACCGAACTCATGAGCGCTGCTAACAACGAAGGCAGTGCTATTAAGAAGAAAGACGACACACACCGCATGGCGGAAAGTAACAAGGCTTTCGCTCACTTTGCTTGGTAAGATAGAGATATGAAATTGTTTGATCGTCTTGTTGCAACCATTGCTCCTTTCTTTCCC
>JAIFWM010000052.1 GCA_019661855.1 Candidatus Parcubacteria bacterium | reverse complement strand
GTTTGTATACAAACTGCAAGATACACTGCCCGCAGTGTCTCTTACTGATACTCAAAAAGAAGTGCTAAAGTCTCTTGCAGGTTTGGTTCTACAACAAGCAAGTGCGGAAGATTTGCATCAGAAACTGCACGAGTCTAAAGAGTTTAAAATTATCTATCAAATATTTTTAGGGAAGGAGAGTGGCCCTAAAGCAGGATGGTTCCTAGCCTCACTGCCGAAAGACTTTGTCGTCAAACGGTTACGTGAAGCAAGTATGAATTAGTAACAAGAAAGAGCTCCTCGTTGGAAACGGGGAGCTCAAGATTTTCTTGATCCTCAGGGGAATCTGGGAGCTTCTTTCGTCGTCGCGCTCTTACTTTGAACGCAGCAAGGGAAAAAGCCGCCATTGGTGTTGTGTATCGTCAGAAGGGAGCTGATTAGGGCTCTCTTCCTCAACTTTGGGAGTGTGCTTTGCGAGATACTTGGGTCCGGGTTTGCCACGGAAAACGTATTTTCCGCGATCATATCCTTCCCACCAGTCACGCAGGTCCTGAAGAAGAATCTTCATTCAGCTCTCCTGTTGTTGATAGTTTTCTCAAGGACGCCTAAGTCCTTTATATCAGACGATCTTCATCTGTCAATCTTACAGAGGATATAAAGCATTAGGCCGCACGCTTTTAGTAGTTGCGTGCGGCCTGTGTGTTAGCGAAGAAAGAACGGAGCCATGCAGCCCGCCAGCACTAAGGTTCCGATCAGGAACCCGCACAGGATGTTCATTCGGCGACGCAGTGCTGGTATCTTGTCGACCGCGGCCTGGGCTTGGTCGAGATACCGATGTGCATTTTCATTTGCTTTTAAGCAGTCAAATTCGTCCTGGATGTTCATAGGAACTCCTCATGTTGAACCAGACCTCTAGTATAGCATAGTTAGGTTATTTTGTCAATTACCACAATTTACGCACAAAGCAGGGTGAGTAGTAGGTTGGGCAGAGTGAGCCCGGCAGGGCCCTTCGATGCAGTAATACACTCCGCTGTAGTAGTCGAACCCTGCAGCCCAGGTTTCGTTAGGAAACGTGCATTGCGTCGGTTGCCCTGCAGGACAAAAGCGGATACTAACTTGGCGCACTGTTTCAAAGGGTGGGTAACTCAAGTCACTGGGTGCCCAGTTGTCCCAGTCGTACATGCTGTTAGGCCAGGGAGCTTTAGGCCAACTACCTGAGGAAAGATATTTTTCTAACCCCGGAGGTAAGTCTCTGGTTGCATCGGGGGGATAGTTGCCATTGTTGTCGTTGATAGTGTAAATCTGCACCGCTTTAGCCACTTCGCGTAGCTCGGCCTTTGAACGCACAAAGTAGGCCTGTTTTTTAGCCTGGTAGAAGGCAGGAAGGAGTATAGAGGCCAAAATAGCGATAATTGCGAGCACTACCAAAAGCTCGACCAAGGTAAAGCCTCGTTTGAGGTTCATATTCCTCTTCATGTTCTCTTTGAGTATACCGGCTTTTTTGACCATTCATTTCGGCTTCAGCTAGGTGTGGATAATAGTAGTAGGGTAGTGGGATAAAGTGCGATAAAATCCTATGTAGTGGGATGAAGTGGGATACACAATAAAAAAGCATGTTAATCGGCGAATACTTACACACTTTGGATAGCAAGAAACGACTGTCATTGCCGGCAAAGTTTCGTAAAGAGGTTGGCCGAAAAGTAGTAATCACCCGTGGTTTAGATGCTTGTTTGTTTATGTTTCCACTCTCGGCATGGAAAGGTATTGCCGAAAAGTTGCAAAAACTTCCCATCGGTGGTGCTGACACAAGAGGTATGAGCAGATTCTTGCTCGCTGGTGCGGTTGAAACCGAGGTTGATGGTGCAGGTCGAATCTTGATCCCCGAGTATCTCAAAGAGTTTGCAGACTTACGATCTCGCGTGGTCTTGGCCGGAGTTTCGGACCGAGTCGAAATCTGGAATGAGAAGACTTGGGAGGAGTACAAGCGTCGCATCGAGAAGGGAGCAGACCAGATGGCTCAAACACTCGGCGACATGGGCATTTTGTAGATCTTTATGGAACCAATATTCACAACTTTTGTTCTTTCATCTGCCGGTGTCTTGCGCCGCTCTACTCGAGAGGAGGGGGGCACAGTACATGGGCAGGCGAAAGCACAGAATCACGTCAGTGTGTTAGTGGATGAGGTGGTCAAATACTTAGAGCCTAAAAAGGGTGAGGTTGTTGTGGATGCGACCTACGGACAAGGGGGACACAGCAAGGCAATCAAACACGCCGCAAAGGTTGAACTCATTGCTCTTGATGCAGACCCTGAGATGGGAGTTATAAATGCGAACTTTGCTGACTTAGAGAAAGTTTTTAAACACGAAGGAGTAAAAGAGGTTAATAAAGTACTTTTTGATTTGGGATGGAACCGCGGACAACTCGAGGGTAAAGGATTTTCGTTCCTGCGTGATGAGCCTCTCGACATGAGCTATGGGCCTAAACCACTCTCAGGATTTAATGCGGCCGAAATTTTAAACACCTGGAAGGAAACTGCTTTAGCGGATGCATTTTTTGGCTATGGTGAGGAACGCTATGCACGCCGTATAGCCAAAGCAGTGGTAGCACGTCGCGAAGTTAAACCGTTTGAAACGACGATCGAGTTTGTTGAAACTATTCGCGACTCAGTCCCGCCCGCATATCGCCACGGCCGCCTTCACTTCGCGACACGCTCATTTCAAGCATTGCGTGTAGCAGTTAACGATGAGCTTGGCGCAATCGACCGCGGAGTCAAGGCAGCGTGGAAGCATTTGGCATGCAATGGACGGATAGCAGTTATAACTTTTCATAGTATCGAAGATCGGGCGGTGAAGCGGCTTTTCCAGGGCTTCGCTAAAGAGGAAGGAAGGCTTGTGCTAAAGAAGCCGCTTTCGCCGTCGCGTTCAGAAATTATTAGTAACCCTTCAGCGCGCAGCGCAAAACTGCGTGTCATAGAAAAATGTTGCGACTAGCTTTGACCTATCAGCCTTACATGGCTCGTGCAATGGCGCTATGCGCTGCAGTTATTGTCATTTCTGTCTTTTTGTACGGCTTTTTGCTCCTTGAGGCAGTAGGGCACACGGCGTCGCGCTCACAAGCTGAGAGCAAGATTCGCCAAATCACGAGCGAGCTTGGCACCCTTGAAGCAAACTATCTTCACTCAACAAAAGAGGTAACACCCGAATTAGCCGCATCTTTGGGATTTGTAAAACCTATAGAAACTTCGGTACTATTCGTAGGTGATACAGCACTCTCGCTCAATGCGGGACACTAACACAAGTAAAAAATTTGTTCTCCGCATCCGCATTGCGACGGTTGTCTGCGGCCTCATTGCTTTTATTATCATTGGGCGGCTGTATGTGCTGCAGATTATTCATGGCGCAAGTTATGCAGAGCGTGCCGATGCACAGATTGTAGTGACACGAGCACCGTTGGTTGACCGTAACTCTATATTTTTTACCGACAAGGATGGTAAAGAAATAACCGCAGCAACTATTAAAATTCCTCAAGGTACTGCTTCGACCACTAAAGAGCGCATGCGTTACTACCCGGGTGGCTCATTGGCCGCACAAACTATAGGCTTTGTTGCATACAACAACGACGACGTGCAAAAGGGACGCTATGGGTTGGAGCGCTACTATGACCAAACACTCACGCGTGCGAGCGAGAACTTGTATGCTAACTTTTTCGTTGAGCTTTTTGGTTCGGTTAAAAGCTTACTTGATGGTGCGCCACAGACAGGAGATATTGTGACCACGCTTGAGCCCTCGGTGCAGACCGAGCTTGAGCGAACACTACAACTCTATGACGCAGCATGGAACCCAAATCTTTCGGGTGGCATCGTGATGGATCC
>JAIFWM010000007.1 GCA_019661855.1 Candidatus Parcubacteria bacterium | reverse complement strand
GGAGAGGAGCGATATAGAAAAAAGTGGCAGCGCAAGAAGTGGTCCTGCTAGAAGATCAAAAACGGTTGGTTGGATGGAATAAATATAGAAAAGTGAAAGAGCAAGAAGAGAAAGTGAGCACGACCAAGGGATAATCGTGTGCCGTATGTCATACACAACGGTAAAAAGGAGGACCATCCACACCACGAGCCAAAACATAAACCACAAAGGATCTGGGTGGTTAGCGTAGGTTAGTATCGCAAGTGCAAGCGCAGCTATCTCTACCAGCGGATATTGTATAGAAATTTTAGCTTTGCAATATCTGCAGCGAGCTCCTAGTGCAAGATAGGAAAAAATGGGTACTAGGTCGAGCACTCCAAGTTCGTGGCGACAGTGCATGCAGCGAGATCTCCCCAACATGCTCTTGCCGGTATTAAACCTAAAGGAGAGTGCATTAAGAAAGCTACCTATAATGGCGCCAAGCGCCCCTACAAAGAAGAGCGCGTACAAATCCATTAGTTAGTGACGTCGTAACAGTTTTCGTTGGGAGAGGTTCCAGTAGTACCAGTACAGTTATTTGCATTGCCGTGAAAATCGGCGCCAGTACCACTGCAGGCAAAGTGGCTGTAAGCAGCTCTGTCGTAGTCAACATCTTGACCCAAAGCGGTGTTGGACTGAGAGTTATTTTCCATCACCGCAGCAAGGTGATATTTATTGCGGTTACTTGGTGTGGTCACACACGCGTTACCCCCAGCAATAGTACTAACAGCGCTATATTTGTACGGGGTGGTGTTGTCGGTTGGATCTTTGGGTTCAATCGGGATATAAGTTGGCACCATGGAGACAACAGTGAGCGGGTAAAATCCATTGTCGTTGTAGTAAAGTTCGAGAGCTACTTGGATATTTTTAATATCTGCTACACGCTTGGCGTCGCGGCCTTTAGACTTTGAGCCTGAGACGTTAGCAATAATGACACTTGCCAAAATGCCAATGATAGCAATGACTACCAAAAGTTCGATGAGAGTAAACCCGCGTGTTTTTTTAAAAATATTCATTAGTTGCAAGTAGTGTTACTGCTATCAGCGCCTGGCATTGAAGTTACTGTAGTGGTGCCAGAAAAACCGTTAGAATCTACACACCAAAACTGAGTGTTGGGCGTAGCAAGAGGCACCTCCGCTGCCCATGAATTAGCACTATCGTTGCATGTTGCTTGCCCATTGGCTCCGGCGCCACTAGCTGGAGCCCCCGCTACAAGATTGGAAGCAGATTTAGCTGCATCAAGCGGCTTACGCGCACCGTACTGTCCAGTATTCAGACAATAGCCAGCATATGAGTAGTTATTTGACTGAGCAAAAAGCTCTGCCCGAGCACGCATATTAGCTAAGTTTGCACCTATGCCAGCATTAGCTCCCTTGCTGCGAACATTGCCTAACGCTACCAACACGATAGCTGCCAAGATACCGATAATAGCAATGACCACAAGAAGCTCGATGAGCGTGAAGCCTCGTGCAGGCATAAAAGCAGGCTTTATGTTTTTTTGTAAAAAGTTAACCATGTTTTGCAAATAGAACACTACTAAAAACGCAATGATCATACTTAGTAGTATAGCGCATAAGAAAATCCCCAACCGCAAGGCTGGGGATTTCTCGAGAAGAGAATTTCTCTTAGTTACAAGAAATGTAGCTGCCGTCTGTGCCTGGCATCGATGTAACCGTAGTGGTACCTGAGAAGCCATTGTAGTCAACACACCAATACTGACCTGCTGGTGTGGCAAGTGGAACTTCGATTGCGTAACCAGTTTGAGATTCGTTACATACTGCGGTGTTTGCTACTCCAGCAGTGTTTGGCGTACCATCCAAGTCGATAAGTGTTGCAGTGGTGATACCAACTGCTGCCTTAGCGGCGTCGATTGCACGTTTACCACCATACTGTCCTGAGGAGCCACAGAAATCAATATAAGTGTTCGAACCAGAGTTTTGGTTAAAAAGCTCAGCTGCAGTGCGAAGACCAGAGAGGTTTGCACCCACACCTGCGTTTGCACCCTTTTGACGAACGTTACCCAAAGCTACCAACACGATAGCTGCCAAGATACCAATAATTGCGATGACCACGAGAAGCTCGATGAGTGTGAAGCCTCGCTTAAAACCTTTATACATAGAATTAAATTAGCCGTTTTTCTAATAATTAATAAATAAGTTTACGGACGTTTTAAGTATACCGTGAGCCGCACATCCGGAAGGAGACCCTGTGGATATCAGACAGACTTACACATTCGTTGCTGTGTTGTAGATTGGGAGGAGCACTGATGCAAGGAGGAACCCTACACCCAAAGCAAGCAGAACAATAAGCACTGGCTCGATCAAGGAGACAAGCGTATCCACCGCTGCGGAAACCTCACGTTGATAAAACTTAGCTAAACGCTCCAAGATATTTCCCAACTCTCCTGTCTCTTCACCAATCTGGAGCATCTGCACCATGATTGATGGTATTTCTTTGTGATATTGCGCAAAAGTCGAAGACATAGAGGAACCTGCCTTTACCTGCTCCATAGCCTCGCGCAAAATCCGCTCATACACATCATTTCCCACCACCGAGGCAGTGATCTCAAGTGCACGTATTGCAGAAATACCCGAGCTAAGCATGGCGTGCATGTTGTCGGCTATGCGAGTGAGGTAAAGCTTTTGATACAAGTTACCAACATAAGGTATCGATATAGCTATACTTGAAAATGCCATACGCCCTGCTGGAGTTTGGCTGTATCTCCAAGCAAAGAACGCTCCGAGAATGATGGCCACGAGCAAAAAGATGCCATAGTCCACCAAAAAGTTACTAAATCCAAGGATAATACGCGTATACAGCGGAAGTTCTTGGCCCGAATCGGCAATAATTGCTCCAATTTTTGGGATCACCACCGTAAGCATCAGGGACATAACTCCCACGAAGGTTGCCATAATAAACGCGGGATATATTAAGGCGTTGCGTGCCTTAGAGGTCAGCTCGTAGGAGCGGTCGATGTAGTCTGCCAAGAAGAGAAAGGTTTGGTCGAGCTTACCCGACTCCTCTCCTGCTTTGACCATGTTGATGTAAAAATTTGAAAAAACCTTAGGGTGTTTACCGAGAGATTTGGATATCGAGTTACCACCCTGGAGGTCGTCTGCTACTTCGGTAAGTACCGACTGCAAATAAGGCTTGTCCTGCTGCTCGGCGAGGAGCCTAAATATACGCAACGCCGACACCTGTGCCTCGAAGAGTGTGGCGATTTGACGCGAGAGGAGCACCAACTGTCGCGAAGAGATGCCGCTAAAGATACTGATGGCGTTGAGTTTGCTAAAAATTCCTTGAGGACCTGCTCCAAGAGAGGTTATGGTCAACCCCTTACGCTGCAGAGCAGCGATAGCCGCATCCTGTGTTGCGGCACTCAACGTGCCGCTTGTTGCCTTACCATTTTGATCTAATGCTTCGTATTTAAAATCCATAGGTTATAGCAATCTTTCGAGCGTTTTAGGCGACCACGAGCGCGAGTAGGCTGTTTCAACTGTTATATCTCCCGAACGTACGAGCTGTGCCAACGTGCGATTCATGTCTATCATGCCCTCATCCCCTCCGGTCTCGATCACGGTTTGGATCTCATGGGTACGTTTTTCGCGTATAAGGTTAGCAACTGCATTGTTGTTGATGAGGAGTTCGCACGCAGGGATGAGCCCACCACTCACTCGCGGCACCAAACGCTGCGAGAGTATACCTGCCAAAGACCCCGCAAGCTGCACACGGATCTGGTCTTGTTGGTTTGCCGGAAAGGAGTCGATAATACGATCCACGGTTTGGGCTGCGTTGTTGGTGTGAAGGGTTGAAAACACGAGGTGGCCCGTCTCGGCAGCTGTGACCGCAGTAGCCATCGTCTCTGGAGTGCGCATCTCCCCTATCATAAGTACGTCTACGTCTTGGCGAAACACCGAGGAGAGTGCTGCATGAAAGTCGCTGGTGTCTACCTTAACCTCACGCTGCTCAATCATCGACTTTTTATTTTCAAACAAATATTCGATAGGATCTTCGATGGTAATAATATGCTCTGGACGCTCAAGATTGATTTTTTCGATAAGTGCCGCAAGAGTAGTAGTTTTACCCTGCCCCACTGGACCCACCACAAGGAAGAATCCTTGCTCCCGAGCGGCAAAGTTCTCTACCACAGGAGGAATATTGAGCTCGGAAAGAGTACGGATTACTCGAGGAATGAGGCGCAAGGCTATTCCTACCGCCCCTCGTTCAAAATATGCATTGCCACGAAAGCGTACCTTTTCACCATAGGAGTACGAAAAATCTGCTTCTTGAGTCTCAAGAAATTTATTTTTTCTATCCGCTGGGAGGAGTTGCCCAAGTATGCCCAACAAGTCGTCATTGCTGAGCTTTTGCATATTTAAAAGTGGTGTGAGCGTGCCCGAGACGCGAATAGACGGTTGCGCCTGTGCCGAGAGGTGCAAGTCTGACGCACCTTGTGCAATAACGGTCTCTATGAGGTCTTGCAATAATTTTGCGTAATCCATATTTATACTTCTACTTCTTTATCTTTCGCTTGGAGAGCGGCTTTATTCTCTGCAGCTTCCTCACCTAGTGCCATGACCGGTGTTGCTTCTTTAATTTCGGCACTTTCTGGCAAATCAAACTCACCACCTAGGTTATTTACTTCTTCAAATGGCACCGTGCCCTGCACTGATTTGATGATAGCATCCTCTTTCATCGTGAGCATGCCTCTTTTACGCACAATCGAAAACATTTGGTCCTCTGGCTTATTTTCCAAAATCGCATGTTCAAGGTCGGAGTTCATTTCAAACATTTCAAACACACCAATACGGCCTTTGGTGCCCGAGGGGCACTCAGGCGTGGGATCACGTAAATATATTTCATCCATGACGGGGACATCTTTTTTAAATTCAGGAGACAAATCCTCAAATTGATCTTTAAGCAGTGCCTCCATACTTGCCTCAACTTTTACCTTCTTCCCTCCCCCTTCGCATAGAGTCTTTACCAAGCGCTGTGCCATACCCAAAATAAGAACCGGGGGTATGAGGTACGGCTCCACACCCATGTCGAGGAGACGTGGAACAATACCGATTGCATTGTTGGTGTGGATCGTTGAGAGCACCAAGTGGCCCGTAAGCGCTGCTTGGACAGCCAGGTTAGCAGTTTCAGCATCGCGGATCTCGCCTACCATTATTACGTTTGGATCCTGGCGCAGCGTTGTGCGCAATCCGTTTGCAAAGGTGTAACCAATCTCAGGCCGTACCTGCGATTGGGATACACCAGGGATCGTATATTCAACCGGGTCTTCGAGCGAAAGTACGTTTTGTCGATCGCGATCAACTTCGTTAAGAATCGCGTAGAGTGTCGTTGATTTACCTGAGCCAGTAGGGCCTGAAATAAGGATCATGCCGTAGGGCTTTTTAATAGCAGCGCGAATAAGACCAAGATTACGCTTTGAAAGGCCGAACTCGTCGAGATTAAGTACCTTTGATGCCGCGCCAAGAATACGCATCACCACCTTCTCTCCGTAGTAGGTTGGGAAGGTCGACACGCGAAAGTCCACTTTGTTTCCTCCTACACGTGCCGAAAAGCGTCCGTCTTGGGGTTTGCGCTTTTCATCCAAACGCATGTTCGAGAGCACCTTGATACGCGCCACCACCGAGGCGTGCACTTTAACAGGAAGCGTAATGTTTGTTACTAAAATACCGTCGATACGAAATCGCACTCGTGTTTGGTCAGCCATTGGCTCTATGTGAATGTCGGATGCACGTTGCTCGGCCGCATGGCGCAAAACTGTCGCCACAATTTTAGTAACGGGTGCATCTTCGGTAATTGCTTCGCTCTCCGTCTCAGTAATAGCGTCTTCATCAAAGACATTGACCTTTTTTTCTCCCCCCTCCTTATCACTTTTTGCCTTTTTTTCGCCAAGCTCGGTTTCAAGTTCACCAAGAGCCTTACCTACTTCGCCTGAAAGACCTTTATACTGTCCGAGCAGTTTATCAAACTCTGTCTGCGTGATGAGAAAGATTTTGTACGGCATCCCCACTTTCGCAGAAATAAAGGTGAGCGCATCGCGAGCCTCAAGATTGTCGGGGTCAGTAACTCCCACTTCAAGTGCTCCATCTATTATTCCTAATGGTGCAAAGCGGTAGTAGCGTGCAGACTCCTCGGGAACAAAACGCAACACATCAAAAGGTACTGCCTTTTCTCCTAGCTCACGGGTAGGAATGCCATAGTAGTCGCCTTTAGCTTTAAGAATTTGTTTAAGAGTAACGCCGGCTTTTTGAAGCAGCGCCTCTTCGTTGGAGCCAGGTTTGGCAAGATCCTTCTCTATTTCTCCCAGACGCGCTTTATCGAGCGCTCCACTCTCGCTCAATAATTGAACTAGATTCATAGATTAATGCGACGGCCCGCCGGTACTCGGAGCAGTAAATCCTCCAAGCGGTGCAAATGGATTTCGCCGACCAGTCTGCTGCGGAGGAATAACTACACCAAAGTCAGAAAGCGAAACAAAAAGAGGATCTTTGAATATAGATGCGTCAAGTTTAATGGTTTTAAGGTTCGCCAGTGTCGTGATGAGCTCTTGGGTAACTGCGGTTGACGCAGGGTCAGTGGAGGTTAAAAGTTGATCTGAACTTCCCCCCGAAAAATAGGTAAAGTACACCCACACCAGCACTACGGCGCCGAGCACTCCTCCTATCATCCATTTATTTGCCTTAATAAATTCCATCATATTAGTGGAGCCAATAGGTTCTAATTTTTACACTGTATGCTATGTTAGCTGCTTTGTCTGCGGTAAATTCAATTTCTTGCACATCAACAATGCGCAAACTATGTTCAAGATCAGCAAGAAAGGCATTGAACTGATCGTAGGTAGCATTGACCGTAAACGCGAGGTCTACCGAGCCCACAGGATCACCCGAGGAGCCTACTGCAAATTCAGTTCGTGCTTGCCGACTGTCAGAAAGTTCACCTAACTCCACACTTTGGAGTGCAAGCCCATGTTTAGCTGCAATATTGTTGATCTCAATAACCAAACGAATATTATCTACATTATCAGGCAACATGTGCTGCAACTTTTGCATATCCTCAGTTGAGAAGGTGTTACGGCGGTTAAGCAGCTCGTCACGTATTTTGCGTAATTCTTGTGCTTTATCGAGCGCCTCGTCATAGGCAGCCACTTGGGCTTGCAAGCCCTTGGTTGCTTGATACGTTGGGTTGGTCCAGACCGTGAAGAGTCCTATCGCGACAGCAGCTAATATGGCAGGGATTATAAATCTCATAATGGTGGTAGGCCGCCAGGGCCCCCTCCTGGTATCGGAGTTGGTGTCTCAATTTTGCCTTTAGGCGCAGTGGTGGTTGAAGTTCCTGACGTAGCAGGGGTCGAAGTGCCTGTAGGGTTTGTAGTAGGCGTCACGGTATCGGGAGATAAATGTTTGGCATACGAAATTGTTGCAGCATCTACCACCGCCTCAACATCGAAGGTAACTGTACCGGTTTGTGACACTGCAATATTTGAAAACACTACGTCACTTAAAGATTTATTCGCTCCAAATTGATCAGACTGCAATGCCAAAGTAGAAAAAGTATCCGCAGTACCGGTGAGATGAATGTGATAGTTTCCTCCATCTTGAGGGTTCGTAGTAAAATTTAAAAATTGTACTTGAGCCAATGTTTCCTCGGAAAGTAAATCAAAGATGCCTGAGAGCGCCGTATGTTTCTGCAACAATGAACGTGCATTAACCATGCGCTGGTCCAGGCGAATGAGGTCTTGGATAGCACCAGGCTCATAAGCACCTTGAGCAAGTTCGAGCGAGTGCGCCTTTGAAGCCAATGCACTTTTAAGATATTGGGTGTAGGCAAAGGCTGCACCCGCTGCCACCAAAGAAACAACGAAAAGAAATATCGCAATTAAATAAAGGAGTCCGAAACCACCACCTCCGACAGGTCTCGTCGAGAGCGATTTTTTTGGTATGAACGATGCCTGCACCTGAGGATCCATTACCTCTAGTATATAGTCGTTTTTTCAAGCCTAGTGCATATATCAACACTTAACCTAACTCTTGTAGGCGGCGAAGCGCGAGACCTACTGCCACAGAAAATTCTGGTCCTGCTTCTTTTAAAATTTGTTCAAGAAATGCCGGTGCTTGGGTTTTACCAAACGGGTCAGAGAGACGCACCTCGGTTTGAATCTTTGTTTGTGCTAACT
The DNA here is from genome assembly GCA_019661855.1 of Candidatus Parcubacteria bacterium. Taxonomy (GTDB): domain Bacteria; phylum Patescibacteriota; class Minisyncoccia; order Phycocordibacterales; family SBAW01; genus GWA1-54-10. The sequence goes on along the minus strand of JAIFWM010000007.1, from coordinate 24,156 downwards.
CTTTAAATCCTTTAAGCGTCGCTCCCCCACCGGTAAAAACCAAAGCTCCTAATGTTTGGTTCATACGCTGCTCGTAGGCACTAACGGTACGCGAAAGTTCAGCAAGAAGGGGGCTTAGCGAGAGCTCAATCGACTTACGCAAATCTGCTGCCTGGGCCAACACTGCTTGTCCTCCGGTAATAGTTGCAGGTGGCTCAACTAAACCAAACTTACGCTTACGCTCTTCGGCTTGAACCACAGTAATACCCAAAGCCCGTGAAGCAGCGAGGGTCAGATCTTGCGAACCATGGTTAATGATGTGGCTTTCACGAATAAGCCCGCGCTCTACGACATAAAATTTGGTAGTCGCCGCACCCATATCTACTACGGCAACAGGAGCAATACCATGCTCAAGCGCCGCACGTACCGCACTAAACACCTCGATTTCAAAAAATGATGCTTGAATAGCCGCTTCGCTCGCTATCGAGCGAAACTTGGTGATGGTGTCGTTGTGTATCGCCACCAAAAGTACCTCAATTCTGTCCTCTCCTTGCGCAGTTTTGCCACCACCCACCTCAAACCAGTCAAGTTGCACCTCGGTTATGGGCACCGGAATATATTTGCGTGCTTCGATAGGCACCACTTGAGCAAGCTGCTTCTCTACCCCGGGCGGAAGTTTAATGATCGAGACTAAAGATGATGAGTATGGAATGGCAACTGCCGCATCCAAAGTAGTAACATTCGCCTCGCGGATCACATCTTTGAGCGCTTCGGCTATTTTTTCGGCAGGAAGTACGGTCGCGCGCCCTATTTCTACACCTGCATAGGGGCCGAGAGCTATGGCGCCATACGTTTCGAGCACAACACGCCCATGATCGCGGCGAAGTTGCACGACTTTGATAGAAGAGGTACCAATATCGATACCGATGACGCTTTTTGCCTCCTTAGAAAATAAGGACGAAAAAGAAAAGGCCATATGGTGTATATAGTATCACGTATGCTTAGGGATTTTATTACACTTTTTCTCGATTTTATTGCTCCACCGCGCGAAACTGAAAAAATGTTGCGTTCGTTGACGCTTGGCCAACTTCAAACACTTTCATATGACTCTGACAGGGGCTCTCTCCCCTACACTGACCCATTAGTTAAAGCACTGGTGTGGGAGTTGAAGTACCACGGCGACCAAAAAGCAGCCGATTTAGCAGGAAAGTTTGTAGCCGAGCAACTTCTTGCTGTGGCCGCAGACGAGTTGGGTACCCCACTCGTAGTCCCTATACCCATGCATGACAAACGTCGACGCGAGCGCGGGCATAATCAGACCGAATTGCTGTGTGAATGGGCACTTAAAGGCATGGACGGGTTTGAATATGCCCCAAAAATATTAAAACGCATAGTTAACACAGTTCCACAACAAGGTTTAGCCAAGCATATACGGCTTAAGAATGTAAAAAAGTCGATGCGCGTCGAAAACCCTAAAAACATAGCGGGAAGGGTGTGTATTGTTGTTGATGATGTTTCGACCACGGGTGCAACATTTGAAGAGGCCAAGCGCGCCCTTATGCAAAGTGGTGCTCGTGTAGTTCATTTGGTAGCTCTTGCTCAGTCTTAAGCTTACAACGCGTAAAATACCAGTAGACCATCCCCACAAGTGTGACAAAAAGAATGGCGCTGGGGACTCGCAAATCTACTTTCGCCCACGAAAGAAACTGAACCTGCTGCGACAGATACGGCATATATGAAATAAGAGAGGTCCCAACAACGAGTGTGGCAAGATACCAGTAACGCGGATACGCAAGTACGTATATAACCGCCAAACAATCGGCAAGATAAAAGTAGCGCTCGTGCATACGGGGCAAAAGGTACGGTAAAAGCAGCACACATAACAAGCTTAAGAAAAGAAAACATTGCTTCTTTGATACAGGTACGCGCGCTGCCATAACAAAAAAGACAAGAGCGGTTAATCCAGATACTGCTATGCCTACCCAAAACAACAGATCTTGTGCTGGAGCATCGTTAAAGAAGGCAAAAATCGACTGAGCCGAAACTGAAAGCCATTTATACTCAGTGGATTGTTTAGCATAAATAAAAAACCAATACCAAAATGAGCCGCCGCCCCACATGACCGGGAGTATCGAAACGGTGTAGACTACGGGCACTACGAATAGGTGAAGAAGTTTTTTCTCCCTCAAAAGAAAGCCAATAAGTATGGGGGCAAAAAAGAGTGCCTGGACTTTAAAACAAAGTGAGATAGCAAACCAAAAGCTTGCGTAGATCGGTTTTCGCAACAGAATGCAATAGAGCGATGCGAGAGCTGCCGCAGCATACAGTGCGTCGGCCTGTCCCCAAAAAGAACTGTTTACTAAAAATGTGGGGATGGAAAATACCACCGCAAAAGCAAAAAAGAGTTGGGAGTAAGATCTCCCCGGTACAAGAATCTTAAGAATTGCGCACGCAAGAAATGCAACGACTATATCGGCGAGCACTGACACGGTTTTAATACTATAGAGGCTGGGGACCGGTAGATACGTAAGTAACTTAATAATATAAAGATACAGCGGCGCGTAATCCGAAAAAGGATTTTGAAAAGCGCTTAGCCCAGAGGTTTGCAGGGCGTCAAACCATTTACTTAAAAAATAGGTGTAGTCGGATGTGACCACAGAATAAGACACTATTCGCGCGAGAATAGATCCCACCAGTAAAGCCGAGCCCCAGGCATACCCCGTTGAAGTTTGTGCCACATACCATTTTTTCTAATGTCATGTATAAAAAACATGAAGATTTCCTTTCATCTAAGACCCATATGCAGGCGCGTATAGTTTGTCTACAGGTCGATATTAGGAGCCCTAATATAAAAAAACGCGTATGTGGCAGCAATGGGTAACAGCACTCCTTGGTTTGCTCACGATTGCGGTCCCGTTTATGGGGCTTACTGGCGACACCCTTACTTGGTCGCTAGCCATTCTTGGTATAGCGGTCGCGGTACTCGCTCTATGGGGCGGAGTCGAGGAGCAACAACTGGAGCAGGAATTGCGTGAACGTCGTGTATAAAACCGACATGCAAAACGCCCCGCCAACTTTTTAGAGTAGAGCGGGGCGTTTTTGCTATGCTTCGCAGTCGCACATTTCGCACTTGCCTCCATCATGTTTATCATGACCACACTTTTCACATTTATCACCGTCCATAGTTGAATGTTCGAACGAAAATAATAATTGGTGGTCGACCTAACTACTAGTATACAGAATTAAATACGGGACTTAGTCATGCAGCGTACACACTGCACCTGATCAACGCGAGTTTTAAGATATTTGCCACCGCACGCGCAAAGCAAAATCTCGGTTTTAGTGTGTCTTTCGACCCACTTACCCTTTTGCTGAAATGTTTTGCGCGATGGTTGCATATTTATTATTCGATGAACGTGAGCGCTTTGCCACGACTGCCTCCACGGCCAGTGCGGCCGATACGGTGCACATAGTCTTCGTAAGTCATAGGGAGATCGTAGTTAATTACATGGCTGACTTGAGAAATATCGAGACCACGTGCTGCAACGTCGGTTGCAACCAATACCTGGACATGGTTGTCCTTAAACTTTGAGAGTGCGCGTTGACGTTGTGAGTGTGACTTGTTGCCATGAATAGACTCTGAAGCAACGCCGCGTGCGACGAGCATTTTAGAGAGCTTTTCGACACCATGCTTGGTGCGGCCGAAGACCAACACTTTGTTAAACTCCTCCTTTTGTGCAAGGAGCGTGTGTAAGACATCAACCTTTTGAGTGCCGGGAGCAATTTTGTCCACAGCCTGGTCTACGTTTTTAGCAGTGTCCCCTGTTTTCACCGAGACACGCACCGGATCCTTCAAGAACTCTGAAATGAGTCCCTCGATCTCGCGAGAAAGTGTTGCAGAGAAAAAGAGTGTGTGACGATTGGCGGGCATACCCTTCATCACATAGCGCATATCGTTGATAAAGCCCATGTCGAGCATGCGATCTGCCTCGTCTAAGACTACAGTTTGAAATGCGGCAAGGCTCATAGCTTTGCGTTCGATCAAATCCTTAAGGCGTCCTGGAGTGCCGATGACGAAGTTATTTTTATGACGCAAAGCCGAGAGTTGTGGACCAATAGAGGTACCACCAACTGCACAGACTGAGAAGAGGCGCATGCCACGAGTAAAGTCGCGCAACTCTTGGTCGATTTGGATTGCGAGTTCGCGCGTAGGTACGATGATGAGCACTTGCTCCTTAGCATCGCCCAACACTTTGTTTATGAGTGGAATAAGAAACGCTGCGGTCTTGCCGGTACCGGTGTTAGCTATACCTACAACATCTTTACCCATGAGGATATGCGGAATGGCTTGGTCTTGGATAGGAGTAGGCGCACCATACTTTTTAGTAGCAATGGTGTTTTTGAGCGCCTGTGCAATGGCAAAGTCCTCAAAACGATGTTTTGAGGCATACGCTACCTCGTCCGCTATCTCAACTGCTTTGTTAACAAATTTAGACGGGTGGATAAATGAGCCTCGATTTTCGGGCTTACGGTTAGTACGGTGATTATTGAACTTGGGGCGCGAGAACGAGCCTCGAGAGCGATTATTGAACGTTTTTTGATACATTGTGTTACTACCTCAAGGAGCCAATTAAAATAAAAATCAGGCTTATCCATGATTTTTAAAGAAGCTGCTGCTCCCGCTTGTAGGTAGTAACCCTAGAAGGAAAAACCAATGAGATTAGGTACGTTCCCCATTATATACCAAAGCGGTATTTTTGTCAATATAGCCTACTTTGAGGCTAATTTAACTAGGTAATTAAAGTGTTTTTCAGATACCGGCTGGACCGAGAGGCGGGGCGCCGAGGCCAACACCATATCGCGTAAATTAGGGTCATTTTTGACCTGGGCTAAGGTGACGGGGCGTTGTACCTTGTTTACAAAGCCAATGTCAACCTGTACCCAGGGCTTTTCCTTCTCGGGGTAGGCTTCTTTGACCACCTTCCCTACCCCAACAATTTGTTTCTCATCCCCGGTGTGGTAAATAAAGGCGAGATCGCCTTTGCGCATCGACTGCAAATTTTTGCGCGCCTGAAAGTTGCGCACACCACTCCAAGGCTCGCGCTTTTTGCGCTTAAGGTCGTCTATCGAAAACTCTTCGGCCTCGGTTTTAAGTAGCCAGTGGTTCATTACTTCTTTGATGGTACTTTACCACCCGAACGACGTGCTTCGGAAAGTCCTATAGCAACTGCTTGTTTGCGGCTAGTGACTTTTTTACCGCTCGAACCACTGCGCAGTTTACCTTCTTTCATCTCATGCATCGCACGTTCAACCTTTTGCCCTGCTTTTTTACCATATCGAGCCATGACAACATTGTGCTCCACCGTTGCTGTAGAAGAAATTAAGAAACTATGCGGAGGCGGAAGGATTCGAACCTTCGGAGGGGTTTCCCCCTCAACACATTAGCAGTGTGTTGCTTTAGACCGCTCAGCCACGCCTCCATTGCCAATACAAATTACACCAAAACGAGCTTCGTAGCTAGCTTATGAGCTACTTCATCAGGGTGTGGAAATAACCTGCGGTGAAGTACGCTACCGCAAAACCAACTGCAATAGCTGCAGCAAAGTAGAGAAACGATTTTATAGAGCGCACCGAGGTGAGCTGTTTTACCACAATGCCAGCAAGGGGTGCTAAGACAATGTAGGGCGCTGCCGTGGTAGCAAACCCAAACGCCGCCATCTGTTGGCCATAGCCACTCATTTTAATTAAATCCGCTGCAAGCTTGGAGCCATAGGCCACCACCTCTGCAAATCCAATAAACACAACCAATCCTGCAACAAACCCAAACGCAATATTAATCAAAATACTAAAAAGATTTGTTCCCTCCTGCTCACCAAATGGATTCATACTAATCTAGTATACCTGCTTTATAATGACTGCATGAAAGCACTTTTTCTCTTAGGAACTTTAAAAACGACCGCGAGCGGCAAGTTTTCTACCACCGAAACACTCGCCGAGCTTCTTATCGAAAAGCTCAAAGACCACAACGTTGAAAGCGAAGTAGTAAAACTCGCAGATCACAACATCCCTCCTGGCACACGAAGCAACATGGGCCAAGGCGACGAGTGGCCTCAAATTTTGCAAAAGATGTTTGCCGCAGACATCATCATCTTTGCTACTCCCATCTGGTGGGACAATCAGTCGTCTCTTATACAACGTGTCGTTGAGCGTCTCGACGAACTTAATGACAAAATTGTTGAAACAGGAAAATCCGAGCTCCTCAACAAAGTGGGCGGCATAGTTATTACCGGCGGCGAAGACGGCGCTCAACACATCATCGGCAACCTCGCCAACTTTATGGCATGGAATGGTTTAACTCTCCCTCCTGCCCCGTCCCTCTCTACCTTGGGAGTATGGGCAGACACGAAAGAAGAGTTGATGCAAAAATTTAAATCCCAAACCTATACAGTCGGCATGGCCACTACTCTCGCACGCAACCTCGCGCACATGGCAACACTGCTAAAAAACAATCCTATCCCTACGCAAGAAAAAGGCGGCCAAGCCTTGCGTTAATCGTTTACAATAGATTTATGAGAATTGGGCACTTTTCGTTTCGCAAACGCACTAAAGAATATTTAGAACCGTATCCTTCGCGCAAATTTTGGATTCGTCTGCTCGATCAAATATGTATCCTCGCAGGTATCGTGGGCATGATCATGACCATTCCGCAGCTTTCAAATATTTTTATAGACCACAATGCCGCAGGTGTCTCTGCCCTATCTTGGGGCTCGTATGCAGCACTTGATTTACCTTGGATACTTTATGCATTTGTACATCGCGAGCCTCCGTTGCTTATTACCTACACGCTGTGGCTGTTTCTTAACATCCTCGTGTGTGTTGGGGCAGTTATGTACGGCTAGTCTTCGTCTTTCCCCTTCCCTTTATTTTTATCTTGATCTTGGTCTGAGCGGTCTGTCTCGGTACCTTTTACCTCACCGCGAGTTTGGTAACGAGCTCTAAGTTCACGCAAGGTTTCGCGCTTAGTCTCAAGCGAGATCATCAGCCCCTCTTTTTTAGAATTAGAAAATCTGCGTGTCGTAGTAGCAGTACTTGTTGCTTTAGGAGCTTCCGGTTCGGTAGTTGTTGTAGTGTCAGTCGCTTGAGGCGCGAGCACAGCAACTTTAAGTGCGACAGTTGTGGCCACCTCTACAGTTCCTGAAGCACTGTCTGAAGACGTGGCAGTATCACTTGCTACTTCAGTAGCAAGTGCAGTGGTAGTAGGTTCTGCTGCCACGTCTGCGGGAGTTTCGTTTGGCTCGTCAGGCACTTCGTCGGCAAGAGCAAGTGCGTGAGATACATGTTTATCAAATTCTGCCTCGATCTTAGCGCTGGTGGTAGCATCGAGTCTGCCCTCTTTGTCGAGCGTTTGAGCCTCAGACACGCGACGGTCTGCCAAACGCACTTCGGTATCAATTTTTGCTTGTGGCGTAGTGGCAAGGGCGAGCTCTACTTGCTCGGTAACTCCAATTTTAACTGGGTACAACAGGTCGCCCGGGAGCGAACCTTGTGCCGCATAGGCTGTACTTGACCCAACAACAAGAAAAACAAGCACCAACGCGGCAAACGAACGTACGCTAAGAAACGTCGACATAGTAAAAAATGAAAAATAAGGACTTGCTGTGCTTTTTGTTTGTGCTCCAGATATTTTTTTAAGCAAAAACTGACGCATATGCGCCTTCTCCGCATCACTCATGCGGATTTCACCTCCTTTTTTTAGTTGTTCAAAAAAATCGTTCATAAATTTCCTAATTTACCCTGAGCCTGTCGAAGGGTGACATCTTTTTCTTCAAGAAGGCTCTTTAACTTTTTAAGGCCTCGATGGATGCGCACAGATACCACATTTTCACTCTCACTAATATATTCGGCAATCTCTTTTGGCGTTAGCCCTTCAACATAGCGAAAGAGGAGTACATCACGATAACTTTCGGGAAGCTCTTTGACCATCTCGAGTGCTTGGGCACCATCAAGCCTGGCCATTGCTGCCTCAAGCGTGTTCCCTTCCTCTGGAGGAAGCAAGAAATCTGTTTCGCCGCTACTATTGTTCTCCGTCATTGCCTCAAGCGAGACAGTTTTGTGCTTGCGATATTCATCGATGATAAGGTGTCGCAACGTACGGTAGAGAAACGGTCTAAGTTCCCGGATTTCGTTCTTTTGAGAGTACTCGAAGGCTCGCAAGAATGCTTCTTGCGTGAGCTCCAGCGCACGTTCGCGGTCGCTTAACCGCAACATGCAATGGCGAAACAGTTCGTCACTGTAGCGCTCAAACCCCTCTGTGAATGTATCTGTACCCATATGAGAAGACGTATGAAAGCCCGCAGCCTTTCATGCCTTCATATTCTATCTTTTTTAATACTTACTCGCTATATTAGAGGCAGATGAAGCCCCAAGGAGGAGCACATGAACACGCAAAACGCTCCTTCGGGAGCACCTGAACCTAAGTGGTGTTACGACGAAGACGAGTTGAAGATTGAACGTCACAAAGAACAGGAGTGGCGAAAATTAGCCGAAGATCTAAAGGCTAAAGAATATCTTTCTAAAGACGCTGATATCAACGAGTTTGTCGATGAGTGTCGAGAGTATGCCTCTGACGTTACTTTGGGCCTACAAATTTTATTTGCCGCACAGCAAATAAATGTCCCATTCTCCTGCATGTTGCTTGCCAGCGCCGTGTTGGTGCGAGAAGCGGAGGATCTAGACCTCACGATCGAAGATTTATCTGAACTCAAATCCAATAGCTACGTCAACTCTCCAACTAAAGAGCCAACAAGTTTAAATAGCGACGTTGGTGAGTTGGTGGCCTGGATTGCGAGTGTGGTAGACAACCGTCCACAGCGAATGCCCAAGCACGACGTGGACAAAAATATGGTCATCGACTTAACGCCGCGACTTAACGAAACGACCGTTCTGTGTTTCTGCAAAAAGTACGGATGCGTCCCAAAATATGAGTCCTCGAGTGCTACGTAATCGCCCTTGCTACCGCTTGGGCGATTCCCTTATCAAAGGGTCCAGGGATAATCTTTTCTGCCGTAGGTTTTTTAACTAACGCAGCCAAACTTTGAGCAGCTTTAATTTTCATTTGGTCAGTAATTTTGTTTACTCTGTTGTCGAGTGCTCCACGAAACACTCCTGGGAACGCGAGCGAATTATTTATTTGGTTTGCAAAGTCGGAGCGCCCGGTGCCTACCACAGCAGCACCTGCCTTTTTTGCTTCATCGGGCATTATTTCAGGTGTTGGGTTTGCCATGGCGAAGATGATTGGCTTTTGGGCCATCTCTTTTATCATTGCACCCGTTAATACTCCTGGTTTAGAAACACCAATAAACACATCTGCGTCTATCAACGCTTTGGCCAAGTCCCCACTCTTGTCCGCAAAAATAATTTTCTTGTTAATTAGCTCTTTTTTAACTGGGGTTAAGCCTTTACGTCCTTTGCCAATAATCCCTTCACTGTCGACTGCAATAATCTGCACTTTAGGGGCAAAAAGTTTAATGAGTTTTAGTACCGCCACACCCGCAGCCCCCACCCCGCTCACGACAACCCATCTATTTTTGTCATTTAAATCCTTTCCAACCACTTTCATCGCATTAATGAGTGCGGCAAGCACCACTATTGCAGTGCCATGCTGGTCGTCGTGCATCACGGGGATGTCAAGACGGCGCTTTAACTCCTCTTCGATATAAAAACATTTGGGCGCAGCGATATCCTCAAGATTAATCCCGCCAAACACAGGCGCGACCCGCATTACTGTTTCGATAATTTCATCTGGATCTTGCGTATCGAGCACAAGTGGAAACGCCTCAACATTTCCAAATGTTTTAAACAATGCACACTTCCCTTCCATGACTGGCAGTGCACCATAAGGGCCGATGTTGCCCAAGCCCAACACTGCAGAGCCGTCAGAAATGACTGCAACCATTTTGCCTTTAATAGTGTAGTCACGCGCAAGCTTTTTATTTTTAGCAAGCAGTGACGAGACTGCGGCAACGCCGGGAGTATATACCAGAGAAAGCTCCTCACGACTTTTAACAGGCATAGTGGAGGAAATTGTAATTTTGCCTTTTAACTTTTTATGTAATGCGATCGCTTTTTCGTTGTTAGCGTTTTTTGCCATTAGCGGTAGTATACACGGTAGACGCAACCGCAAACCAGGAGGTGATCCTATGCGGTACTACACAGCAAGTCTGATTGCACTCCTCTCATGGGGAGCGCAAGCCAACGAATTACAGGTGGGGGCCTTTGTCCCATTTGCTAACAAAATCGTCTGCAATGATGTCGACAACTCAATAAACATTGTCACAGCGTATGGCAAGAATAAAAAGATCGGAGACGCTCTTTTTAACTTTTATAATGAGCGCCCGGGGGACGGCATACGACCTTGCATTAAGATCCACTTTCAAGGCGTTGTCACGGAACAAAATCTCTGACTCCTTACCCAAACCCTCTTAAGCCCCGCGCACACGCGGGGCTTTTGTTATACTCCCTGCGGATGCCGAGCAACCAAGGAGGAAGACCATGCGATGGTTACCACTACTGACCACTCTGTTCACCATAAATGCCCACGCCACCGACGGCAAGCAAGTTGGTAGCTACGTTAGCTACATAGAGGGACTTGCTTGTGTTGAGTTTCAACACACGATGGATCTATTAAATGCCTATAAAAAGAGCGAGGCGGAGGGGGACAAACTTTTGGACCTTTACGAAGACGGGAGATGCGAACGGTTTAGCTTTGAGGGCTACGTAATTTCACGCGCCCATACCGAACTCTGGGTCGACCTCGAGCAACGCAAACTCTACGAACTTAACATCTACCAAATTCATTTCATCAATGTTCCCGGTGAGGAAGTTGGGTACGCGATTATGGAGGTCGATCTGTCCGAATCTAACTAACACAAAAGCCCCGCGTACGCGCGGGGCTTTCTACTTTGGGCTATACTTACCGCATGCGGTTAAGCGAACCATTGTCTGAACACTTTCGACTAGTAGAGTCGCAAAAGAGTGCGCTGCAAAAACTTGGGGTCCACACTTTGCGCGACCTCCTCTACCACCTCCCTGCTCGCTACGAACAAGCGGGCGACGAAGCAAGTGTCAGTGGCCTCGTGGCAGGACAAGAGGCAACGGTCATTGGCACCCTCGAGAAGTTAGAAACTAAAAAATCGTGGAAGCGTAAAATCCCTATCTCCGAAGGATACATTCGCGACAACTCGGGGCGTATTAAATGCATGTGGTTTAACCAGCCATATATCGCCAAAATGTATGCCGAGGGCACGCTGGTAAAAGCTACAGGAAAAGTCTCGGGAAGCAACGGAAAACTTTACTTAGCAAACCCCTCACTCCAAAAAAATCCAGAATTGCAGTCCTCGGGTCTCCTGTCTTCCGGCGCCTCGGAGGCGACTTCAGCAGGCCAGACCGCAATTCTAGATTTTTTTTCCGTGTACCCAGAAAGCAGAGGAGTGAGCTCGCTCTGGTTTAGGAGTGCAATTAAAAAAGTTTTTGATCAGTTAGAGGAGGTTCAAGATCCCCTGCCTGCAGAACTTTTAAAAAAATATAACCTCCCCACTCTTAAAACGGCTTTAATTTGGGTCCATACCCCAAAAGAGTTGAAGCAAGCTGACGCTGCGCGCAAGCGCTTTGCCTTTGAGGAAGTGTTTATGATCCAACTTGAGCGCGGACAAGAACGAATGCTTCAATCGCACCAAAAAAGCTTTGCTGTCGACGCTCCAGAAAAAGAAATGAATGATTTTATAAAGTCTTTTCCTTTCGATGCAACGGCGGCGCAAAAAAATGCAATCGAAATAATACTCAAAGACATGCGCTCAGGACATCCTATGTCGCGGTTGCTCGAAGGTGATGTAGGAAGCGGCAAGACTGCCGTCGCGGCCACGGCCGCTTACGCGGCCGTGCGCACGCGACCGGAGAACCAAACTTTTGGCACGCTCCAAGTTGCTTACATGGCACCCACTGAAATTTTAGCTAAGCAACATTTTGAGTCGTTTATTAAATTTTTCGACTACTTCCCCATTAACATTGGACTTATTACTGGATCAGGGTGCTACAAATTTCCCTCCAAAATAAATCGAGACAAATTTACCTCTATTTCGCGCACCCAACTTTTAAAATGGGTTGCCCAGGGCGAGATCCCTATACTCATCGGCACGCATGCACTCATCGAAAAGGCGGTGCAGTTTAAACATTTGGCCCTCGTGGTTATCGATGAGCAGCATCGTTTTGGCACCAACCAACGCCGTAAATTAGCAAGAAAGGAAATGCGGCTGCCTCATCTCCTTTCAATGACTGCAACTCCTATTCCCCGAACCTTAGCACTTACCGTCTACGGCGACCTCGACCTCACGCTACTTGATGAGATGCCCGCGGGGCGCAAACGAGTCATTACTGAACTTGTTAAACCTGAATCGCGCAACAAAGCATACCTGCATATGCACAAAGAGCTCGAGGCTGGACGCCAAGCGTACGTGATTTGCCCGCGCATAGATGAGCCTGACCCAGAGAAAGCATTTGCTCTTCAAGCAAAATCAGTAAAAGAAGAGGCAAAAAGACTTAAAAAAGAAGTGTTTCCTCACTACAACATCGATATTTTGCATTCAAAAATGAAACCGAAAGAAAAAGACGATGTGATGCAGCGGTTCTTGAGCCACGAGATTGATGTTTTGGTTGCTACAAGCGTGGTGGAGGTGGGTGTAAACGTCCCCAACGCTACGATGATATTTATTGAGGGAGCGGAGCGCTTTGGACTCTCGCAACTTCATCAGCTGCGCGGTCGCGTCGTACGCTCTAACCATCAAGCCTATTGCTTTGTTTGCCCTGAATCACGTGGCGAGCAGACTATGGCGCGACTCAAAGCGCTTATTACTGCGAAAAATGGGTTCGAGCTCGCCGAACAAGATCTTTTGCAGCGCGGACCTGGCGAACTTAGTGGCCGCAAACAATGGGGCATCTCGGACATTGGTATGGAGGCGCTTAAAAATTTAAAACTTGTTGAAGCCGCTCGTACTGAAGCAGTGGAACTTATTAAAAAAGACGAGACGTTAATCAAACATCCCCTACTGGCTACGGCTCTTACCCGTAGTGCACAGATACATTTTGAATAATAGTGGGCGCGGAAGGATTCGAACCTTCAACCACCCGTGTATAAGACGGGGGCTCTACCATTGAGCTACACGCCCAGTGCATTCACTCTATCCAAAAAAAGTTGCTTGTGCTACCCTCACTTCTTGGAAGACCTCTCATAGCAAAGGAATCAAGCATGGCAAACTTTGGAAACGACGGCCCTCCTTTGGCACTTTCATCCGAAGGATTCCAAGACTGGCACTGTCACGACAGAGCTTTCACCTACGACGCAAAATATTTTGAACACCAAGGTCCTCTCGAGGGCTTCATCGATGCAGCACTTCCCGTGAAACAGATCACGGTCGGCGTTCTACATCGCGGTCTTGCCTACACCAAGGAGAATCTGGAAGAACGACTCACTTGGCTCATCGAAGCCAAGATGAAAGCTGGTGAAAAACGTCTCAATCTTATCGCTGACTGCTCCCCTGATATCGAAGGCAGATCCTTCGAGACATGCCTCAAATTGAGGCAGAAGTATAAAAGAAAGAAATACGACATTCATGTCGGCGCGTATCCGATCTTCGGATTCAAGACTCGCAATTCGGATAGACAAAGACTCATCGAAAAGCTTGCTAAACGGGCCCAGTTCTTGGTCGGACTTCCCGAACGTGACCACCGTCCTTGGAACAAACAACGTATTGGATTCGATGGACATCTTGCGACTCTGATCGGAATCGCGATCGACAATCAGATCCCTGTTCAAGTTCATGTTGACCAGACCAACAATCCAGCCGAGGACGGCACCGAACGTCTTATTCAAGCGGTGCGTTACCTCTCTACCAGTAGCCTGCCGGAAGCAAAGCGCCCGAAAGTAGCAGCAGTACACATGATCTCCCCAACCGGCTACGATGAGCAGCGTTACGAAAGGCTCACCTGGGGTTTGTTGGAGAACAACATTGATGTCATCTGCTGCCCACGGGCAGCGGCATCTATGCGTCAGCCGCGACATCTTTCCGGTCCGACACGCAGTTCTATCGCTCGAGTGAAGTATCTGCTCCACGCAGGTGTCCGAGTCTACCTTGGCACGGACAATATCAATGACTTGTTCATGCCTCTACCCTTGAGTCCCCTCTTGGTCCGCGAAATAGATTCACTAGCGGATCAGGAGCGATACTACAACATCGCAGTGCTGAGTAAGATCGCTCACGGTGAGAAGCTCAACGAGACCGATCTAGACAGCATCAGAGCAAACCTCACTAGGGACTACGAAGCATGGGGGTGGAAACTTCCCAGCTTCAATCGTCACTAGTCGACACGAGAGCCCCTGCCGCGCACGCGCGGCCGGGGTTTCTGCTTTTTTATCTAAACGAGAGGTGTTACAGTTTATTTGGAAGGCTCAACCCAAGCGAGGTCACATGGACACGCACGTTCTCACTATTCCACCACCGACAGAAGATCAAGAAACCTGTTTCGCCAGCATTTTGGCGCGCAAACATCGCTCAGATTGGCTGGATCAAAATTGCACCTGCAAAACAGGTGGACCCAGACAGGAATATCTGTGTCTTGTACACAATCACTCCCTCCAACCCCCGACTTAGTCGGGGTTCAATTTTTTACGCTAATGGTGCGTGCTCGATATCCTTTTTTTGCTTTGGCGTAATGCCGTGCGCTATCAAAATCTTTTCAAACTCTTCGCGCTCAATAGTTTCTACCTCCATCAATCGCTCGGCTATTGCATTAAGCGCCGGGCGTTTTTCGTTAATTATTGTTTGCGCTTTGTGATGCGCGTGGTCGATGATCGCTTTAACTTCGGCGTCAATTTCGGCAGACACTTTTTCAGAGTATGCTCTCCCTTCTACTCCGGTGCCAAAGAGTGGACGGCCACCGTCGCTTTCGAGCGCTACGGTACCAAGCTTCTCTGACATACCATAGCGCGTCACCATGTTGCGTGCGAGGCCGGTGAGCACTTGAAGATCGTTTGATGCGCCAGTCGTGAGGTCGCCAAAGACAGTCGTCTCTGCTACGTAGCCGCCAAGTGACATAGCAATATCATCCAAAAATTCGTTTTTGCTTTGCATCTTGCGATCTTCAAACGGGAGTTTAAGTGTGTAGCCAGCAGCGCGACCGCGGGAAATAATTGAGATTTTGTGCACGGGGTCTGCATACGGCAACACCGACGCCACGAGTGCATGACCTGCCTCGTGGTAGGCGGTGATCTCCTTTTCTTTTTTATTGAGCACGTGCGAGCGACGCTCAGGACCAAGCATCACTTTTTCTATCGAGCGGATGAGGTCAAACTGCGCAACACTCTTGCGGTTTTCGCGTGCGGCTAAAATAGCAGCCTCATTCATGAGGTTAGCCAAGTCTGCACCCGAGAATCCCGGCGTACGCTCGGCAATGACATTAAAGTTTACGTCCTCGGCCAAAGGCTTGCGACGCGCATGAATCTGTAAAATTTCGAGACGGTCTCCGCGGTCGGGGAGTTCAATAACTACGCGGCGGTCGAAGCGGCCGGGGCGCACGAGGGCTGGGTCGAGCACATCGGGGCGGTTAGTCGCTGCCATGACTATTACTTTTTCATTTGGTTCAAAGCCATCCATTTCAACCAAAATTTGGTTAAGTGTTTGCTCGCGCTCGTCGTTGCCACCACCTACGCCTGTGCCGCGTACGCGACCTACGGCATCTATCTCATCTACGAAAATAATCGAAGGCGCCGCCTTCTTGGCAGTTAAAAAGAGGTCGCGTACGCGGCTTGCACCCACGCCTACAAACATCTCAACAAACTCTGACCCTGAGATTGAAAAGAATGGCACTCCTGCCTCCCCTGCTACTGCACGAGCAAGCATGGTCTTGCCCGTACCCGCTGCCCCCATGAGTAAAATTCCTTTTGGGATGCGTGCACCAATGTCTAAGAATTTTTTAGGATTACGCAAAAAGTCGACTATCTCTAACAACTCTTGCTTAGCCTCTTTAGCACCAGCAACATCTTTAAACGTCACTTTTTGTCCAGCGTCGTTAGGGTCAATGACTCGTGGCTTCGATTGGCCGAAGCTAAACGCCTGCATACCCGCGCCGCGCACTTGGCGCGAGAGATACCATACGAAGAATGCTATCAAAAGTACCGGTGCGGCAAAGGGAGCGAGAGCGGTCAACCAAAACTGCCACGAACTTTGGCGCGTAATGTCGATAGAAACTTTGTCTAACTGCTCTTTAGGAACACCATAATTAGCGAGCGTTTCGGTCAAAGCGGCCTCAGGCTCTTTTTTAGATGTCTTTTCGGTGCTGTCGGCGTAAATGACTTTAAGGTCATCGCCGTCTACATTAATAGTAGACACCTTGCCTGCACTAATGTCGCTCGCAAGTTGCGAGATAGCGATATTTTCAGGTGCAGCCTTTTGCCCCCCAACAAAGTAGGTGTATGCCCCAGCAAGCAAAAGGAGTAAAAGTACTGAGGTTGCCAAATTTACCCAAAAGTTATCGCCTTGAGGCAATTTAGGTAAAGGGCGGCGCTTGCGGACCGGCGGCTTTGGAGGCTGGTTTTCTGGCATTGTGCGCTTATATTACAACGCTTAATCCTAAAGATAAAGTGAGGGAATGCTATAGTGGATCTCATGCATCTCATAGAGCATAAAAAGGCGCGGTTAAATTATGAAATCCTTGAGCAGTTTGAGGCGGGCTTAGAGCTTTTTGGCTATGAGGTTAAGAGTTTACGCGCAAAACAGGGCAAACTTGAGGGAGCTCATGTAATTATCAGGAACGGTGAGGCTTACTTAGTGGGGTCGCACATTCCCCCTTACCAGCCGAGCAACACCAGAGCTGATTATGACCCAGACCGTACCCGCAAGCTCCTTTTAACGAAAAAAGAGTTGGTACGTCTCGGCGAGGTTGAGGGGCAGAAGGGCTTGACAATAGTGCCACTTTGGGTGTATAATAAGGGTAGTAAATTAAAGATAGAGTTGGGTGTAGGGCGCGGCAAGAAACAATTCGATAAACGCGAGACTTTGAAGAAGCGCGACACCAAACGAGAGATAGATAGAACCTTGAAAAACAAATACTAGTGGTAGGTCAGAAGTTTTCGAAAAGCGCAGGTTTAACGTCGTGCGTTTCTCGGGGATGACAGGCCTAGACAATTGAATTCGTGATTGGTGTGCGAGTCAGAACTGGGGTAATTCTTTAAACTGCTCCAAACTCTAACTGGCAAAACAGTTGCATCGCCGTACTTTACGGCGAATGATTTCGAGTTCGCCTACGTTAAGGCTTAACTCGTCGCTTCTTACGCTGTACTTACCAGCGTGAGGTCAGGCGTCATACTGTAAGTTGCTGCAGGAGAAGTGATCTCTCCCCTGCTTAAGACTTGATCTTTGCTCTGTTGTGCTTTCGTGCATCTTTTATACAACAGAGCGAGACACGTAAGATGCTCTACGTCTCGTAGACTCATCATTCACTTTCGATTGCACCCGGGTTCAACTCCCGGCATCTCCACAAATATAAAACGCCGGCCTTTCATGAGGGCCGGCGTTCCACATTTTCACCCTTTCTACAGCACAGAGCGCGCACTATGAGCCTATGAATCCTTACTGGTTTATTCCATTTCTTTTGCTTACTTATAATCCAACGCCCGCAGCGTTAGTGACAAAGCCAGTGACAATTCCTCCTGTTGTAGCCACACCCCAAGCTCCAAGCGTACCTAAAGCTCCTAACACCGGAGCTCCTGTAGCGAACGCTGCACAACCTGCATCACCCACGGGCTACTATCCTAAAGCCAGCCCTTCAAGCAACTACGTGGTGCCTGGTGACACACTTTCTTTTAGTGGCAGCGGTTTTGCTCCCGGCGAAGTCGTAACTCTCTCGCTTAAAAATAAAAACATTACTTCGTGGAGAGCTAACAGTAGCGGCAACTTTACCAACGCTGGCAGCTATAATGTCCCCTTTTCCCTAGAAGACAGTAGCCAATATTTCTCTGTTGTTGGTAACACAAGCAACTATCCGATATCTATCAATGTAGTGGTAGGAACTTTTTATCCAACACTCACCCCATCAACTTACTTTGCGCCTCGTGGAAGCACTATCTCAGCTCTTGGTGAAAACTATGCACCCGGCGAGCCGGTCACACTCTTTGTTAATGGCTCTGCTTTAGGCACGCGTATGGCCGACCAACGTGGCACTGTGTCTTGGAGCTTTGGTCTGCCTACCTCGGGCCTCGAGACTCGCGTCGAAGCACTCGGGCTTTGGAGTAATACCCGTGCCTCCCAAACCGTGACCTTGGCACCTTAGAAAAACGTGCTAGTCTGGGGTCATGAGAAAAATATCGGGGATTTTAACAGCATTAACAGTGTTTTTTATATTTACGTTTCCAGCTTTAGCAGATATCGCAGCAGATCTAGACACTCCGACCACCACCCCACAACCGTTTAGCTTTTATTGTGCTCCGTATGCTGATCCATTTGTCGAAGGAGGCTCATATGCTCCTACTCACAACGGCACCTGTCATTACACTCTCCCACAAACTCAACTGTTTAAAATTTTAGCCGTGTACAGAGGAGTGATCGGTAACGCTACTTTAGTCAATCAGGACGCAACAGTTGGGTTGCCTATCTCATCACTTCGCACGACACCAAACTCATTTGGCACTAACAATACTCCTGGAGACAATTTCTTTGCAGTGGCATATAGCACATCAACTGAACAAGGAGTTACTGATAGCGATACATACTTTAGAACTGGTGTTGGTATCCCCGCCGAGGATTACACATCACTCGCATTCAAATGGGCTGGAGATGAACTTCCTCCTGCAGACACTGCAGCCCCTGTGATAGAGATCAGCAATCCCTTAAACGGTGAGAGCTACTTGCAAAGTCGGATTGATTTCATCGCTACCAACGTGACCGACGCTTCGCCAATTGTTAATACCACCTACAAAGTTAACGGGGTTGTTATTGACGGCGATGCAGCGTTTCATTTTAGTGACTACCCGCTCGGGAGCGCGACTCTCGTAGTTGCAGCAACCGACTCTGCGGGCAACACCGGGTACGCAACGAGTACTTTTAACATTGTCTCGCCTGACCCAGTAGCACCGGAGGTCGTTATTAACGCACCAGCTCAAGGCTCGAGTCACTTGCAAAACGAAATTATATTTATCGATGCCACCTTTACCGACGCTTCAGCAATTGCTACCTCTACCTACAAATTGAATGGCGTGGGTATTGACGGCTCAGCTGCAGTGCCTCTTACAAGCTTCCCTCTTGGCGGAGCTTTGTTGGTAGTCTCTGCAACAGATGCGTATGGCAACATCGGGTATGCAACAAGCACGTTTACTATCGTCTCGCCTGACCTCATTCCTCCAACCGTTACTATTACGAGCCCAGCACAGGGTGGTCAGTATTTCAACACTGCATCACTCTTTGCAACAGCTAATGTCACCGACGCTTCGCCTATAGTAGCAACAGCATATTCATTTAATGGTGTTGAGATTGATCAATCACAGCCTCTCCCCCTTCTCTCGGCACCACTGGGACTTGCTACAGTTTCGGTGAGCGCAACTGATGCATACGGCAACGCGGCATCAACTACCGTGACCTTCACACTTAAAGCGCCAGACGTAACTGCTCCAACCATTACTATTACCAACCCAGTCGCAGGTCAGACCTACCTAAACACTGCGAGCGTTGTACCGCTAGCCACTATTACTGACGCTTCGGGTGTAGCAACTTCGACCTTTGAACTCAATGGCATGCTTATTAATCCAGCGCAGCCTTTGCCGCTTAACTCAGTAGCCGCAGGCACAGCTAAAATGGTAGTCACAGCCACAGACGTGTACGGCAACAAAGCGTCGACAAGTGTTTCGTTTATCATCCAAGCCCCTGCACCAACAGACACGCAAGGACCGGTTATCAACATTACTAATCCAAAAGCAAATAAGCTCTACAAGCGCAACGAAAATATTAAAGCTACAGCAACTATTACCGACGCGTCACCAATATCGAGTACCAAGTGGTATCTTAACGATACGCAGTTTAACCCGGCGTACGACATTCCGTTCAATAAAGCACGCATGGGTACCTCTACTGTAAAAGTTGTTGCCACAGATAAGTTTGGAAACGTTGGTTCAGCGTCAGTATCCTTCCGTATAGGTCCTGGCATTGGCACGTGTGTCTCCGATATCACGGATGCTTACAACAACAAGTGGATCAAAGATAAGAACGATTTCAACAAAGCCTTTAAGTCATGCTTTGACCTCTTGAAGTTTGACCACGATCGCAATGACCACGACGATCATGACGACCATGAGTATCACGGCGATGACAACGATGACCGCGCTAACCGCGAAATCGACCGCTCGTACCGCGACCTCCATGATCTCTTCAATTGGGATAAAAAGAAATAAAGGAATCTCCCTTTTGAAAACCCCGGCCATATGGCCGGGGTTTTCTTTTGCCCTTCAAAAATTATAAGCAAAATGGTATAGTGTCTAGCACTTGGATACTAGGATCAATCATCAGATACGCTCGAGCGAGGTGCGGGTTATTGGCCCCGAGGGGGAGAACTTTGGGGTTTTGTCCCTTTCCGAGGCTATTTCGCGTGCCGAGGAGGTTGGTTTGGACCTTATAGAGATAAGCCCAAACGCCGTCCCCCCAGTTGCAAAGATCATGGAATATGGTAAATTCCAGTACGAACAGGAGAAAAAACGCCGAGAAATTAAGGCTAAATCCCATACCACCGAGACCAAATCGGTCCAGGTAAAGATAGGCACAGGTGATCACGATTTGGCCCTAAAGGCTAAAAAGACCGCCGAGTGGCTTGGGGAGGGACACCGAGTTAAGGTAGACCTGTTTTTATGGGGGCGGTACAAGTACATGGAATTCGGTTTCCTTAAGGAGCGACTCGAGAAGTTTCTCAAGTTGATCCCTACGGAATATAAAATAGCCGACCCTGTCGCCAAGAGCCCCAAAGGTCTCTCCACAGTTATCGAGCGAGGAGGCAAATCGAAATAATCCTTCGACAAGCTCAGGATAAATAAGAATTTATGAAAACAAACAAATCATTCACCAAACGAATCAAGATTACCCGCAGGGGGAAACTTGTTGCGCGCAAGCCGGGCCAGAATCATTTTAATGCTAAAGAGAGCCGTAAAAGCCAAATGAACCAGAGCCGTAGCCAAAACCTTAGCTTCTCTCCTAAGGTGATGCAGCGCTACATTACTACCGCTTCCCCATCTAAGAACTAATATATGGCACGTGTAAAAGGAGGAACAACTTCAAATAAACGTCGAAAGAATATCTTGGCAATGACCAAAGGCTACCGCCATGGTCGTTCAACCAAGAAGCGCCAAGCAAAAGAAGCTATCTTTCATGCAGGCAAGCACGCTTTTGCTCACCGCCGCGACAAAAAGAACGACTTTCGTCGTCTTTGGAGCGTCCGCCTCAACGCAGGCCTTCACTTGGTAGACGAAAAGCTTTCATACTCAAAGTTTATCGGTACCTTAAATAAGAAAGGCATCCTCATAAACCGCAAGATGCTTGCAGAGCTCGCCGACAAATCTCCTGAATCCTTCTCCCGCTTGGTTAAACAAGTAGTCTAAACAAAAACCCCAGCCTTAGGCTGGGGTTTTTGTTATGCTTCGTCGGTTCCTTTAAAACGAAATGAGGCGCGGTTTATTTTATCTTTTTTAACAAGCTCAATCACCTTCTCGACTAACACTTTAGGGTCTTTATCAAAGACGATACGGTCATTGGGGCGATGCCCCTTCTCGAGCATGTTGCGAATCACTTCGTCAGTTTCCCAGTCAGCCTCATAGATGCCAATTGGCTTTTGATCTTCAAAGGAAATAGTAAACTCGTGTATCGTACCAATGCGTCCACAGCCAAAAAATACACCATCCGACGAGCGCGTGAGTATGAGATCTCGTCCTGGGTAACCAAAACCGGTGTAAATTATTAAGTCATGGTATTCAACCGGCAGGTTATACATCTCAATATGCTCTTTTTCAGAGTTCGCTGGCGAAAAACCAACAACAAACCCCCCTGCTTCCTTGGCACCCATTGCCGCCCATAAGGGAAAGCCAGTCGTAGCACCCGTTACAAGTACTGCATCATGCTTGGCTATCTGTCGCCCCAGTTCAAGTCCTTTGTCATACGCATCAATCCCACAGTGTCCAGTTTCCGCTGCGCCTGAAACACAGAGTTTGAGATGCAGATGTTCTCCTTTAGGATCAACAATGTCGCTGCTAAGCCTTGCCTGAGATTTAAGATCCATATTTTTATTATAACTCGAGTGTAACTTTATCTCCCATGTCAGGCGCTGTGGCACGAAGTCCCAAAAAATCACGGATGCGCTGCACTAGTGTGCTTGATGCCATTGGCTCACCCATCACGACAAAAATTTGCTTCACCGGTTTTGCTTTGTTTACAAACTCTAAAAGCTCTTCCCCATCCATGTGTGCCGAGTAGCCAAAGTTTGCTTCGATGCGGCAACGCACCGCCACCTTTTCATGCATGATAGTGACTTGTTTTTCTCCCTCAATAAGCCTTCTGCCAAGTGAGCCCGCTGCTTGGTAACCTACGATAAGGAGGGTTGAATTTTTGTCTGGCAATACATGTTTGTCATGTTCTAAAATACGCCCTCCATTGCTCATTCCGGAGCCTGCAATGATAATTTTAGGCCCTGGTTTAGCAGCAATGGTGCGCGACTCCTCTGCGTCTTTCACATAGTGAAGCTCGGGGAATTCAAATATATTTGTGCCACCCTCAACGAGTTTGCGAATTTTGTCGTTAAAGTACTCCGGATATTTTAAATATGCCTCGGTGATCTTTTCGGCCAAAGGCGAGTCTGCATATACCGGCACTTGGGGTATACGCTTCTCCACCATGAGCGTGCGAATTTCATAAAAAAGATCTTGGGTGCGCTCGGTCGAAAATGCCGGGATAAGCAGCGTACCGCCACGCGAAATAGTGTCTTCGATAATATTTTCAAGCTGCTCGCGACGGTCAACGTCCTCTTTGCGTACACGGTCGCCATAGACGCTCTCCATCACCAAATAGTCGGTCTCTATATGCTCTGCGAGCGAAAGGAGTGGCGAGTTGCCGCCGCCCAAGTCTCCAGTGAATATAATTCTCTTACCTCCCCTCTCAAGCTTGGCCATTGCCGAGCCTAAAATATGACCAGAGTTTAGCAAGGTGAGAGTAAAGTCTACTAACTTTTTTTCTTCATGGTACGGAATTCCTTTCCACAGTTTCATTGCCGCGGCAATATCCTTTTTTTCATACAAGGGCTCACGACCGCAGCGGTGAGCCTCACGCGCGAGGAGCTCGAGCGCATCCTCAAGCAGTGGTTTAACCAGAGCCTTTGTTGCTTCGGTTGATATGATAGTGCCTTTAAAACCCTCTTTTACTAATCGGGGGATGCGACCGATGTGGTCGATATGCGCATGGGTGACAATAAGCGTCGAAATGCTTTTTGGGTCGTACGGAAATACACTCCAGTTGGTTTCGTCACAGGCGTGTCCACCTTGGTATAGCCCGCAGTCTATTAAAACTTTATTGTCACCATCCTCAAGTAAAAAATTTGAGCCAGTAACGGCTTCTGCTCCTCCAACAAAATGTAGCGTTGACTGCATTTATGTCATTGTAACAAAAAAATCCACCCTTCCGGATGAATTTCTTTGTGGACGTCGCAGGCAAGTGTCTCATTGTATATAAGTGGGCGCTCTATCGTCATACCAAGGCATGACCGCCTTCGAGCTCCCTTGAAACACTTTAAGGACATTTGCCTGCGCCATCCTCCTCTATTATATCAAAACCTATTCGTCGACTCCAAAACGCTTGTATTTAAAGATAGTTTTTTTTCCAAACCAGTGCTGTATTTCGTGTTTTGCTTCCTCAGGAGTTTCTGAAGCATGCATGAGGTTATAGATCGCGCGCTTTTCGATGTTTGCAGATATTGCCGAGTCTGCTGAAAAGTCGCCTCGTATGGTCCCCATCTCCGCTAGGTATGGCATGGTTGGGCCCACAATCTTGCGCACCATGTCTACTGCGTGCACTCCTTGCACCACCATTTTTACGAGCGGGGCTGAAACCA
>JAIFWM010000006.1 GCA_019661855.1 Candidatus Parcubacteria bacterium | reverse complement strand
GGGAAAGATGGGAAGATTTGTACGTAGCCGTAAGCAACACTTGTTAGAAGAACCAAAGCGAGTATGCCCACGACAGGACCCAAAAACTGCAAAGTAATGTACTTGTTCATTGATCCTCCAGTATACCAAAAATGCGAAGGCCACAATTCATCTCCTGTTCAGGGCAAAGCCGCTAGGATCAAAAAATTATTGTCTAATGTATAAATAACATGGCTGACGTAAAATTTAACGTAGCAGAGGTTACTAAGAACTTAAAAGGAGTAGAGTTCCCAGCAGATAAAAATCAAATTCTTGAGACCGCGCAAGAAAATGGTGCTTCCGAAGAGGTAATACAAATGCTGCAAAAGTTACCTGAAGGGGAGCAGTTTAACTCTCCTACAGAAGTGATGGAGTCCTTGAGTGACGAACAAGACTCAGGCGAGACAGGTGAAATGAGTGAGATGGATGAAGTGGAAGAGTAAAGAGAACACCCAGCGGAAACGAGTCCGCTGGGTGTCTTGATGTGAGGCTACTTGCTGTAAAAGCGGCGCTTTTCTTCTGCGCGGCGCTCTTCAAGGGTGGCTTTGCCAGCAATCCCCAAAATTGCAAAGGACCACAGGAATCCACATTTTGGACAAACAACCGTCAGCTCCTGACGGTTTTCAATACCATCAACTTTCCATCCACTGACGTGATCTGTGTAGTGGATGGGTGTGCCTGCTAAACCTGGTTTTTCTTTGCAGGTACAACGACGACCTAAAAGCATGCGACCATAGTCGGCGAGTGTGGACATTAGTGCCTCCTCTAGAGAAACAAGAACTTTATTCAAAAACATTATACCACATGAGCGTGGCCATGGGTAGCTACCTCTCGCAATGCAAATGCACCGAGTGCCGCGCCAATGGCGGCAAATATACCTCCTACAATAAAAGCAGCATGGTAACCTCCGTTAAGTGCGGCAATTTGATCTAGTCCGGATTGAAGTAAACTGTCGGTCTGATATGCTGCAATACTTGCAAGTATTGCAAGACCAAGTGAGCCACCCATCATAAACGCAGTGTTTACCACACCCGACGCAAGCCCCGACTCGTCAGGAGGCACCTCACTCATCGCGGCAAGAAGTACTGGGTTAAACGCCATGCCGGCGCCAAGACCTAAGAGAAGCATGCTGGGGAGCACATCAATCCAAAAGTTTGCTTCAACCGGAGCATGAGCAAACCAAAAGAGTCCTACTGCGGCGAGTCCAAGGCCAATACCAATGGGGATCCTGATGCCAAATCGCATAACCATTTTCGCCGAAAGCCACATCGAGAAAATCGCCATGATGACATTAGCTGGCAAAAAGGCAAAGCCGACTTGCTCCGGACTGTAGGAAAGAACAAGTTGCATATACAGCGCGGCAATAAAAAACCAGGCAAACATTCCTGCCGCCCATAAGACGCCTACAATACTTGAGACGGTGAGGTTGCGCAGACGAAAGAGGCTAAATGGCACCAAGGGGTGTTCGACGCGAGACTCCAGCCAAATAAACGCGCCAAATAAAACTACCGCACCAGCTAGTAGTCCAAGAGTTTGTATACTGGTCCAGCCGACATCGTTGCCGCCGATGATAGCGTAGATGGCGAGGAGAAGTGATGCGGTGATTGAGATAGCGCCCCAGTAGTCGAGAGTTTCGCCGTGCGAGACACCTTTAAGATTGGGAACTAAATATAAACAAAATATAAATACGAGGATACCGATGGGGATGTTGATTAAAAAGTTTAAGTGCCAGTTGATCCCCGTTAATAAACCGCCGAGCAATACTCCTACTGAGCCGCCGCCGGCCATAATAAAACCAAATATGCCCATCGCTTTAGCACGTTCCTCGGGGTCGGTAAAAATGCTAATAACAAGTGAGAGTGCGATTGCCGAGGATATAGCACCTCCTATGCCTTGTATCGCTCGAGCGATGATAAGTGCGGCTGGAGAAAGCGCGAGTCCACAAGCAAGTGAGGAAAGAGTAAAGACCACAAGACCAATAAGAAAGAGTCGTCTTTGGCCATACAAGTCGCCCAAGCGTCCGCCGAGGAGCAAAAATCCGCCGAAGGTGAGTAGGTAGGCGTTAATGACCCACACCAACGAGGCGTCACTAAACCCGAGGTCTGCTTTGATAGAGGGGAGTGCAACGTTAACTACCGACATGTCGAGCACAATCATAAGATTGCCAAGACACAAAACGGCAAACGCCCACCAGCGTCTAACGCCTGTAAGTTGCATAGTAAGGTCTTATTTTATCATGAACTCTTCTGAATTTGAGATGTAGTACAATTTCTCTATGGCTGAGGTAAAAACAAAGGAAACAAAGGCGAGTGTGAGGGAGTTTATTAATAAAGTTTCGGATACGAAAAAAAGAAAAGACGCTCTCGCGCTTTTGAAGCTGTTTAAAGATGTAACTGGAGAAAAGCCCAAGATGTGGGGCACAAGTATTGTTGGGTTTGGGAAGTATCACTACAAGTCTGAGAAGAGTAAACAGGAAGGGGATTGGATGCTCACTGGATTTTCTCCGCGCAAGCAAAATCTCACGCTGTATATATTGGGTATGTATAAGAGTGATGAGTACAACGCACTATTAAAAAAGTTAGGGAAGCACAAACTGGGCGGTGGCTGCTTGTATATTAATAAGCTCGCAGATGTTCATACTAAGGTTTTGAGTCAACTCATCAAAAAATCTTTTGTGGCGATGAAGAAAAAGCACAAGGTTTAGACATTCACCGCAATATCACGTGACTGTGTATATTTATAAAACATGTATAAAACGTCAACAGTGGCAGTCGTCGTTTTTATTGCACTCCTTGTGGGGGGTTGGGTGGGATATTACTTTGGCTACGCAGCGCCAGCCATGTCCATGTCGGGCGCTGAAGTAAACGACAAAAAGCTCGCGCTGTATCTAGACATGCGACGCTTGTGGTCTGACCACGTAATCTGGACACGCGAGTATATTATCGGAGCTATTGATGGCACGGCAGATACCGCAGAAGCTGCAAAGCGTTTGATGAAAAATCAAGAAGACATAGGTGCAGCGATCGTTCCTTATTATGGCAAGGAGGCTGGCGACAAGCTCACCACGCTTCTCAAAGAGCATATAACGATTGCGGTTGACTTAGTCGCAGCTGCCAAAACAAATGACACAAATAAATTTAATGATGCAAATGACCGCTGGAAGAAAAATGCAGATGACATCGCGACCTTTTTAAGTGGTGCAAACAATAACTGGCCAAAAGATGCGCTTGTCGACACGCTTAACATGCATCTGCAAACAACTGTAGTTGAGGCTCAGGCACGTCTAAAAAAAGATTATGTGGCAGATGTAAAAGCGTTTGATGCCGTTTTTGATCATATCCTCAGCATGTCCGACACGCTTTCTTCAGGAATTATTAAACAATTCCCTGATAAGTTTTAAAAATATGATTTACTCGCGTGCAACTCATGTGTGGAATGTTATGCGATTTGCGACTTGCTCTTGGCAGTGGGTGCCTACGCTATAGCGCAGCTGAGTGTGACAGAGGAATAAGGTTAAGAAAAAGCCGCCCCTCGTTGGACGAAGAGCGGCTTCTTGCACCGTTGTACGAATCAGACGACGGTCGCAGGCTTTGTCTCGGCGACTTTTTGGCCCTCGGCCAAGTACGCCACGATGGCACGGTCCACCTGTTCGTAGCTGAGCTCGTACTTGAACAGAGACAGGCCCTCATCGAAGACCCGCTGCACGACGTCCTTGTTCCGTTCCCGGAATTCGCTCGGCGTCTGCGGTCCTCGAACAGCTTTAATGTCACTGCGATAGAAATGCAGCGTCGCAACCGCGAAGTAGATCATCAGTCGATACTGTTCGCTCACTTGCTTTGCGTCCTTTGGCGCTAGTTACGATGAAAACAACCAAACACTACGATAACATTATTAAAAATATTTGTCAAACTTGCTCCGCGGCCATCGGCTCTGAGAGCCTCAGGCTCGAATGAGGAGGACTGGAAAATCTCAAGAAAAACGTTATATTACTAGGGTTCGTATATATTCCGCGGTAGCTCAATGGTAGAGCAGCTCCCTGTCGCTTAGGCAGCCTTCCAAAGGAATTTGGATTGAATAACGAGGTGAATTCGGGGAAATCCGCCTAGGGCGGACAATCCCGAGCCAAGCTCTAATTTTTTAGAGAAGGTGTAGAGACTATTCCGAAAGGAAGTAGTTCCGCAAATTTGCGGCACGAAGCGCCTCGCATCGAGAAACGATGATGATATAGTCCACCCCCTTTAGTAATTTTGGGATAGGTGTAAGGAGTTGGTTGTAGGTTCGAGTCCTACCCGCGGAGCAGAGTTG
This sequence comes from Candidatus Parcubacteria bacterium, assembly GCA_019661855.1. Taxonomy (GTDB): domain Bacteria; phylum Patescibacteriota; class Minisyncoccia; order Phycocordibacterales; family SBAW01; genus GWA1-54-10. The sequence continues at coordinate 15,822 of JAIFWM010000006.1, read as the reverse complement.
ACATATTTCCTAAAATATGTTATCGTTACAACAAATGGCAGAAATCGCCACATACAAATGTTCAAATCAGCAATGCGTATACACGGTGCGGGTTTCGCGCGACATTGGGCCTCAAGTCGAGTTCCTCTGTCACGAGCATTTAGAGTTGCTTAATCGCCCATGCCCACGTTGTACTATTGGGGTACTCACCATGCCACGCCTTTCGGTGTTGTAACGCTGTGGAACTCAGATAGCATTCACATTCGCGCTGCATACTTCACAAATGGTGAATGCGACTGCTGAGGCATTTTATGTTGAGGCGCTCACTGAGCTTAACCGCTCCAAAGTCCCATTTTTGGTGGGAGGCACTTTTGCTGTAAATATTTATACCAATCTCAACCGTCCGACCAAGGACCTCGATATTTTTTGTAGAGCCAGTGACTTTCCAAAAATTCTTTCGCATTTTCAAAAGCTAGGGTTTAACACCGAGGTCGAGGATGAACGCTGGCTAGCCAAAGTTCGTAAGGGCGAGTTTTCGTTTGATGTCATCTTTAACTCAACCATAGCGGTTACACCCATAACGGATATCTGGTTTAAGGAAGCGCACGAAGCGGCTTTATATAAAATAAAAGTGATGATTTTGTCTCCCACCGAACTCATCTGGACGAAAGTGTTTATCCAGGACCGTTACAAATTTGATGGCAGCGATATTGTTCACCTCATTCTTATACAAAGCAAGCAGATAGATTGGAGACGCCTACTAGGGCTTATGGAGCAGTACTGGGAAGTGCTTTTTTCCTATGTCATCATTTTTCGTTTCGTATATCCGACCGAGCGTGAAAAAATTCCCCGTTGGTTACTGGACGAACTTGTCGAGCGGCTTAAGTTGCAAGCCGACTTACCCGTATCTCAGGAGAAAATTTGCCGCGGGCGACTTTTTTCGCGCAGTGATTATTTAAAGGATGTAACAGAATGGGGTTATGCGGACATTGTTGGTAAGGCTGGAGAAAAGTTATGACTCGTAAGTTTATGGTAGCGGCCGTAGGCGATTTGCACGTTGGTGCTACCGCTGGCAGTAGGAGCTTTAAGGAAATGTTTGAGTCCGCTTCAAAAGAGGCTGACGCGCTCGCTCTGTGCGGCGACCTCACTAACATAGGTGCAGTTGAGGAAGCAGAGCGTCTTGCAAATGACCTCAACGCCTGCACGATACCTGTGGTGGGTGTACTCGGGAATCACGACCATGAACTGGGGCGGGCAGATGAAGTAGAGGCCACGCTTGTGCGCGCAGGTATGCGACCGCTTGAACTACATTTGCAAGAGATCAATGGCGTTGGGTTTGTAGGAGTCAAAGGATTCGGCGGCGGCTTCGGCCCCTATATGCTCGGAGCCTTTGGTGAGAGCGCCGTCAAAGCATTTGTCGATGAGGCACTACGAGAGTGCAGCAAGCTCGAACATGCGCTCAAGCAACTGATGCATTTTAAAAGTGTTGTAGTGGTACTTCACTATGCGCCGATCATAGAAACACTCGGGGTAGAACCCCCCGAAGCGTATACATATTTAGGGTCATCGCGCTTCGAAGAAGTATTAAATCGTTTCGACAATATTAAGGCAGTATTTCACGGTCATGCGCATCACGGTAGCTTTCAAGGAAAAACTGCGCGAGGTGTGCCGGTCTACAACTGTGCTCTCACGGTAGAAAAACCGTCGGGCCGTCCGTATGCACTTGTGGAGGTCTCATAGAGTTGTTAGTTATGTTGCAACTTGTCGCGATAAATAATAGACACAAGCGCGAAGCTTAAGATAAGCAAAAGAAACCACGAACCCATTTTTTCGAAGGATACAAGATGCCAATATTCGATTTGGTTCGGGTAAAGCCAAATCTTTGTAAAAGTGCCAATATTTTCTGCTATCCAAACGAATAGTGAGGTGAGTACTACAGTAACTAAGAACGGCATCGAATGCTTTGCGCGATACACCTGAAAGTGCACTTTGGTTCTCCAAAAAATAACAAACACATACGCGAACAAAAAGTAACGGATGTCGTAGACGAAGTGGTGTGTAAAAAAGTTGAGATAAATAAGCCCCGCAAGTATCCAAAGGTGGTAGTAAGAGGGGAAGCGTTCGTAAGAAAGTTTAAGAAACACAAAGGCGCGCGAAATATAGCTCCCAATTGCAGAGTAGAGAAAGCCAGTAAAGAGCGGCACTGTAGCAAGTACGAATATTGCATGGTGAGTGTCTGGGTAGGTCCACGAACCAATCGCGGGGTTTGTTTTAAATAGTTCCATCACTGTTGCCAGTAGGTGAAAAAGTAAAATAACAAAAAACTCCTTTAGACTCTCAAACCTAAACAGCAGCGCGCATATCTGAAAGCCCACTGCGGCGAGAAAAATGAAATCGTATCGGCTTATAAATGGCACCGTTATAACCTCGGTCAAAAGAAAGATAGATAGCAGAAACACGCCAAAATAGCTTGCTCGCAGGCTGGCTATAAAGAAATACCACAGCTCAACTAAATACATGCACCCTCTGTTCATATAGCGTTGTTTACTATAACGTGCACAAGAGCAAAAAGTGAATTTGATATAATTCAAAAAATCTATGACTCAAATTAGTATCACCATCACTCCCATCGCCCATGCCTCGCTTGCACTCCAGTGGGGCAATACAGTGGTTGTTGCCGACCCAGTGGGAGACACAGAACTATATTCAGCATTTACAGAACCAAATATAATTTTTGTTACTCACGAACACGCCGACCACTTTAGTACTTCAACACTCGAGGCACTTATGGGTTCGAGCACAACGTTAGTGGTGCCTCAAAGTGTGGCAGACAAGTTGCCTGCAAACCTTAAAACAAATCTTGTCGTTATGAAAAATGGCGACACCAAAGAGATTGGTGGTGTCTCTATCACTGCGGTGCCGGCATATAACTTGCACCAGGAAGCTTTGCAGTTTCATCCCAAAGGTCGCGATAACGGGTATGTATTGGAGGCACAAGGTGAGCGTGTGTACATAGCAGGCGACACTGAAGGCACTACCGAGATGCGCGCACTTAAAAATATAGACATTGCGTTTGTGCCAATGAATCTCCCGTACACCATGTCGGTTAATGACGCTGCAGATGCAGTGCTGGCGTTTAAGCCAAAACACGTTTACCCCTACCATTACCGCGGCCCTGAAGGCCTAAGTGATACAGAAAAATTTAAAAAGCTCGTACAGGCGGGAGATTCTTCTATTGAAGTGATATTGCAGGACTGGTATAAATAATTCATGTCACGAAGTCCATGGGCAGCGATACTTATTGGATCAACGGTAGGAGGACTTATTCCATTAATCTGGGGTGCGGGATTTTTTTCGTTTTCATCAATGCTTTTTAGCGCGGTGGGGGCGATAGTGGGTATCTGGGTTGCGTATCAGGTGCATTAATACGTACGGTACAATTAGCGCATGGATTTTTTGAAGGGGATTTTGCATCCTCAAGGTTTGGTGGCACACAGTGAGCTTACACTCATGATCCAAGCGACGGCACTTATGCTCGTTGTATTGGTGCCAGTATACATCCTCATCTTTTTCTTTGCGTGGTACTACCGTGCAGGCAATACCAAAGCTAAATACGTGCCCAACTGGCAACATGCCAAGTTAGATGAATTAGTGTGGTGGGCGATACCGTTTGAAATTATTTTAGTACTTGGCGCTTTAACCTGGACGAGCACACACCAACTTGATCCAAAACAACCACTCGCTATCTCGGGTGAGCCAATGATTGTTGAAGTGGTCGCACTCCCGTGGAAGTGGCTTTTTATCTATCCCAAAGAGCATATTGCCACGGTGAACTACGTCGCATTTCCTAAGGACCGGCCGATACAATTTCAAATCACCGCAGACGCGCCGATGAACTCGTTTTGGATCCCCGAGCTTGGGGGGCAAATCTATGCCATGACCGGTATGGTGACTCATTTAACTCTTGCGAGCGACAAAGAGGGTAGCTACCAAGGCATGTCTGCCAACTACAGTGGTGAGGGCTTTGCAGACATGAAGTTTAAAGCACAGTCAATGAGCGAGGATGAGTTTGATCTTTGGGTAACTGAGATGCATGCCCAGTCTCATTATCTTGAAAAGGGTGCATATCAAACGCTTGCGAAACCTGGCACTTCAACAGTTATGTACTATAGCGAAATTTCCCCAACACTTTTTGACGATATCGTGCGAAAATTCAATCATGCTCGGTAAACTTGACCTAAGCGCGTTCATACACGGGCCTATTGAAACTGTTGCGCAGTTGTCTGTGGTCTTTGGTGTGGTAGTGGTGGTGGGTTTACTCAGCTACTATAAAGCGTGGGGGTGGCTTTGGCGCGAGTATCTAACCTCTCTTGATGCTAAAAAAATAGGCATCATGTACATTGCACTTTCTTTTGTCATGTTGGCCCGAGGTGCAGTAGACGCATTTATGATGCGCACCCAGCAAGCGATAGAGGTTGGTGCCAATTCTGGGTTTTTGTCGCCCGACCACTATGCGCAGGTGTTTACTGCGCACGGCGTCATTATGATTTTTTTCGTGGCGATGCCGTTTATGTTTGGACTCATCAACTTGATAGTGCCACTGCAAATTGGTGCCAAAGATGTAGCATATCCATTTTTAAACTCAATGAGCTTTTGGCTCACGGTCGTGGGTGCTGTACTCATTAACCTTTCGCTCGTAGTAGGGGAGTTTGCGGCAACTGGCTGGCTCGCGTATCCGCCGCTCTCTGAACTTCAATTCAGTCCTGGCGTTGGTGTCGACTATTACATATGGGCACTGCAAATAGCGGGTGTAGGCACGCTCATCTCTGGTATTAACTTTCTTGTCACTATCACCACGATGCGACTTAAAGACATGTCATGGATGAAAATGCCTATTTTTGTCTGGACAGTTTTTGGTGCAATGATTTTAGTTATTTTTGCTTTTCCCATTTTGACCGGTACGCTCGGTCTTCTGTCGCTCGACCGTATCGCCGGGTTTCACTTTTTTACTACCGACCTTGGTGGCTCGGCGATGATGTATGTCAACTTAATTTGGGCGTGGGGACACCCCGAAGTGTATATTCTTATATTGCCCGCGTTCGGTATTTTCTCTGAAATAGTGCCGACTTTCTCGCAAAAAAGACTCTTTGGTTACACCTCGATGGTTGTGGCAACACTCGCTATCGTGTTCCTCTCGTTCATCGTTTGGGTACATCACTTCTTTACGATGGGTGCAGGCGCGGATGTAAACGCCTTCTTTGGCATCATGACGATGGCGATAGCAATTCCTACGGGTGTTAAAGTTTTCAACTGGCTCTTTACTATGTTCCGCGGGCGTATCCTTTTTAAAACGCCGATGCTGTGGTTTATGGGTTTTCTCACCACCTTTGTACTTGGTGGGGCAACAGGAGTACTGCTCGCAGTGCCCGGAGCAGACTTTCAACTTCACAACTCGCTTTTCTTAGTCGCGCATTTTCATAACATGATTATTGGTGGCGTCTTGTTTGGATTTTTTGCAGGGTTTGTTTACTGGTTCCCGAAGATTTTTGGATTCATGCTCAACGAACGTTTGGGTGTGTACGCCTTTTGGTGTTGGATTGTAGGGTTCGTATTGGCATTTATTCCTCTCTATATCTTAGGGTTAATGGGTATGACGCGCCGACTGTACGAAGTGTCGCCCCAATTTCATCCGCTGCTTGTCGTTGCTGGTGTAGGTGCAGCAGTGATTGCGCTCGGTATGTTCTTTCAAGTTTTGCAACTTGTCGTGAGCATTTGGCAGCGCAAAGAAAATCCTGCGGGTGACAATCCATGGAATGGTACACATCTTGAGTGGCAAACCTCCTCGCCTCCACCGTTTGATCCAGAACGCAGCAACGATGGCGTAATGGTAGGAATTTTGGCAGGGCTCTTTGGCTTTGCAATGATCTGGCAAATCTGGTGGCTCGCGGTCATTGGGCTCGTGGGCGTACTAGCAGTGCTTATAGCTCGCTCGTTTCAACATCATGAACACTCATAACAACAACACAACCTTTGGGTTTTGGGTCTACCTCATGAGCGACTGCGTGTTGTTTGCTGCGCTCTTTGCTACGTATGCAGTGTTGCAAACCCAAACCTTTGGCGGGCCCGGAGCATCCGAACTGTTTGACCTCAACTTTGTTTTAACCGAAACGTTGATCCTGCTTACTTCAAGTTTTACTGTGGGGCTTGCCACTATCTTTTCGCTGGAACATAAAAAACGCGCCACACTCGTAGCGCTTGCCACCACCTTTATTCTTGGCCTTTCGTTCGTTGGGATGGAAGTCTTTGAGTTTACGCACCTTATTGCAGAGGGAAGTGGCCCGAGTGCTAATGCGTTTCTTTCGTCCTTCTTTGTCTTAGTGGGCACACACGGGGCACACGTGACAGCAGGATTGATTTGGATGTTTGTAGTGATGCTCCACGTTATGAGGGGAAGTGTTGGCAATAAACTTTACACGCTTTCGCTCTTCTGGCACTTCCTAGACATCGTTTGGATCTTTATCTTTACCTTTGTCTATTTGTTTGGAGCATTAGCGCTATGACAATAAAAAATTACATCATCGGATTTGTTTCGTCACTCGCAATCACCAGTGTGGCGTTTGGATTAATGTTTAAGCATCTCGCAAGTGGGCATGTGTGGCCTGCGCACGATGCGATGGTGCCTATCTTGGTGGTGCTTGCACTCCTGCAACTCATCGTGCAACTTGTTTGTTTCCTCCACCTTAACAAAGCTGAAGTTAGAAACTGGCTAACTTTTGGCTTCGCACTCTTTATTGTCGTCGTGGTGGTGGGCGGTACTCTTTGGATCATGAACAACTTGCAACAAAGTCACGCAGAGTCTGACCACGATCACGTCACTCCCCAAACTCTGGATGATTAAACAAAGAACCCCACATCGTGGGACGCGGGGTCCTTTGACGCGGGGTTGTTCGGCTTAGTTGATTTCGCCGAACAATTGGTTGAATTTATCGGGGTCGAGAATGTCTTCGAGTGGCCGCTGATTGGGGAGATGATCTGCGATTTTCTCGCTTTGCACCTCAGCCCGTCGCTCCGCAATGCGCGGATGAACATCGTTTAATGGTAGCTGATACTGATCGGCGTGAGGAATCTTCGCCATCTGTACCCCCGTTTGTGGTGAACTTTACTTTGCAATTGTACACCCAAACTATTGCTTTGTCAAATGTTCGACTTCGTAAGTCGAACAAATGGCTCAAGAGCAAGGTAATATAGGGGAGTGAATAATAACTTTAAAAAATACTACGAGCTCGTAAAGCCGGGGATTGTGTATGGCAACGCCATAGTTGCTGCGGCCGCGTTTGTGTATGCATCCAAAGGGCCGGTGGATTGGGGAGTACTGCTCTTTACCTTAATAGGTCTTTCATTCGTTGTGGGGTCGGCCTGCATCATCAACAACTACGTTGATCGTTTTATAGACGCCAAGATGGAGCGAACTAAGCATCGTGCGCTTGCAACTGGTGCAGTTAAAAATTCTCACGCTCTCATCATCTCCGCAATTCTTTTGATATTAGGAATCATTGCACTGCATCATCATGTAAATGACCTGGCGCTCTTGGTGGCGCTCATTGGCTGGTTCTTGTACGTTGCTTCGTACACGCCGCTTAAACATTTAACTCCACATGCGCTCTGGGTTGGTGCGCTTTCGGGTGCTACTCCTCCGGTTGTGGGTTATGTGGCGGTCACTAACGCATTCGACATGACCGCGCTCTGGCTATTCTTGTTTTTATTTCTTTGGCAGATACCACACTTCTTGGCTATCGCGGTGTATCGCAATGAGGAATATCAAAACGCACGGGTGCCGGTGATCATGAAAGGTCCGTACAGCGATATTCAAAAGCGTAGAGCGCGTCAGATATTTTTAGGCTCGTTAGTAGTGCTCTTAGGGTGGTGTCTCGTGTTGATACTCCAAAGGTGAGCGAGATAGGGAAATATAGTGCCAAGTAAAAAGGCTCCTACGGCGCTAGTAATGATTGCACCTCTTTCGCTGCCACCCATGATCACGTTGGTAAATCCAACGAAGTTAATAAGCACCAACGCGCCTGCGACAGAGTAGAAGTTAACAACACTCCACCAAGTGAGGTGTTTAAGATCCTCGCTATGAATGTGGGCAAAGTGCTCCATGTAATGCTCTAAACCTTCCATCATGAGTCTTTGTTCTGCCTCGCGTACACCAATAAAATATCCAACTATCATCCCAAGGAACCCTGCTGGCACGGCGTAGGGGAGCGTAGCAAAAAAGTATTGCCCAAACGAGAGCGTAAGTGTCGCCACAATAAACCAAAAGAACGCCGTCATAATGAGACGCGCCCGGATAAAATTGCTCGTGATGGCGTACTTAAGCACGAGGAGGAGGCACAGAAACAGGGTCAAAATAGCGATAGTGGCAATGATAGAGAGGGGCAGGGCTTCCATATTTATTCAGAGTGTAGCATGTATACTAAACCCGTTATCATTTAATTTAAAATATATGATTGCACATGCAACGCTTGCCGTCAGCGACTACAACACGGCAAAAGAGTTTTATAAGAAGGCCCTCGCTCCGTTAGGGTATGAGTTTACCGAAGACCACCCCGAATGGGGCGCTGGTGGGTACAAAGAGGGAGGTCATACAAGTTTTTGGATTGGTCAAAAGCCAACGGTTGTGGGTGGTCACGTAGCCTTTGAGGCAAAAAACAAGGAGGCGGTGGATGCATTTTACAAAGAGGCGCTAGCCGCAGGTGGCAAAGACAATGGCGCTCCGGGGTATCGAAAGGACTATTGGTCGGGGTACTATGCCGCGTTTGTGCATGACAAGGATGGCAACAATGTTGAGGTGGTTTGGTTTGACTATGACGCTAAATAATAATTTATACTGACATAATGCTTAACTACAATATTAAAGGTACGCAGGTTTCCGTAAGTGAGGAGTTGCGCGCTTATGTAGAACGCGCCTTAGGTCATGCGGCAAAGTTTCTCGAAGCTGATCCAACAACACATGTGGACGTTGAGTTGGAGTTTTCTCAAGTGCGTGACGGTGCTAAGTATCGCGCAGAGTTTACTGCCGAGGCTAGTGGCGCTCTGTACCGCGCCGATTGTTGGGGTACAACGCTTCACGAAGCTATAGATCTTGCGGTAGGCGAATTAACTGGTGAGCTGCGCAAAAATAAAACCAAAAAACTTCACTTTTTACGCCGCGGAGCTTTGCGGGTCAAAGAGTTTGTTCGCGGCTTTAGAGAAAACATTTAATTTTGCTGCCCGCGTAGGTAGTCTTGATACGGCATTTCTTTTTTGCCTTCGGGAAGCACCCGCTCTAAAAGGAGTGTGCCGTCTTGCCACTTTGCATCGGTAACAATCACGCGCTTGCCTTTTCCATTAATAAAATGTGCGCGCGGACTTTTGTCGAACGCTTGAATTTTAAGAAACGCTTCGCGTGGGTTGTTTAAATCAAGCACCGCATCTTCGTCTTTAAACTTTCGGGTATAGGTGGCCTCGCTTTCATTCTGTGCCACTGGCTCAAGCACCCCATCGAGCCACGAAGGCAATGCTTCGGCAAGCAGATTTACTCCTTCGGTAAATAACATTTTAGAGAGCATGAGGCCTTTGGGTGGCCAATCTTCGGCGTCTATTTCTATACGCGCTTGAGCAAGAATGGGCCCCGCATCCATCTTTTCTTCTAAAAGCATTACACTAACTCCTACTTCAGGGTCGTCTGCCAAAATGTTTGAAACATAGGGTGAAGGGCCGCGGTATTTAGGCAAAAGGGAAGGATGAATATTTAAAACTCCGCGACGAGGCAGGTCGAGTATATCTTTTTTTAAAATCTTGCCGTATGAGCACACCAAAAAGAAGTCCCAGTCGGTGTTAAAAAGTTCAATCGGAATTTCTTTGCTATCGACAATGACTGCAGGCTCTAGTCCCACGACACGCAGTTGTTCAAGTGCAAACTGCGAATCGATTGATGTGCCAAAAAACGCAAAAGTAGGTTCTTTCATACTGTTTAATTTTTAGTCTTCAGTCTCACCCAACTTCTGCCAATTTTCGTCATCCTGAAGTCGCACTGCTTTGTCTATATATAAGATACCTTCAAGATGATCATACTCGTGTTGAAAAATATGTCCTAAGAGTTCTGACCCGTGGTAAGTAAACGCACGACCTTGTTCATCTAACGCTTTAACGGAAGCTTTTTCATGACGCAACACACTGCCGTATTTGTTGCGTACTGAGAGGCATCCTTCGGTCATCTCTTTCTTTTTTCGAGAGAGGCGAATGAGCTCGGGGTTTATGAACACTTTGTCAGGCATGGTCACTTCGCTGTCTTCGCGAAAGGCCCGACCAGCAACCACAAAGATGCGCAAAGACTCACCAACTTGAGGTGCAGCAATAGCCACACCAAACTCTTCTTTGGCGAGTACCTTCTTCATTTTTGCGATGAGACTGCGGACCTTAAGGCTCTCTATGTCTTTTTTAAGGACAGGTTTAGCCTTCAGTCTCAGCACCTGCGCTCCTTCCTGAATTATTGGGTCTTTCACGTGCCTAATATACAATACTTATTATATGGATCATATCGGCAGTCATATCGAAAAATCCCCAAAAAAGAAGGAAAAGGCAACTGAGCGGGGTGAAATGATGCAGTATTTTTTAGAGGTTTTAAACCGTTCGCGTGTGCGCGATGGGTTGCCACCACTTACTATGCCGCGCATGGGGCGCATCTTGCAGGCTATCCCTACTAAAGATCTCTATTATTTAAAACGTGTGTGTGACGATGCTAAAGAGTTTTCAAAAAAGTTTTGGTGGGAGGTGAATCCAAAAAAACATAAAGCTGAAAACAATGGCTGAACGATTTGTAGTGGAGGGCTTAAGCGGAAAAAAAGTGCTCGCAGGGGACATTTCTGTGCGCGGCGCTAAAAATGCTGTACTCAAAGCTTTTGCAGCTAAAGTACTTTTTGAGGATGAGATGCAACTTAGCAATGTGCCACAGATCGAGGACGTTGCGCGCATGCAGGAGTTGCTCGAAGGTTTGAAAGACGGGCCGGTACTTAAAAAAGATGTTGCCGAGCGTATCCGTGCGTCGATAGTTTTGACTGGCCCCGTGCTTGCGCGATATGGATCGGTATCGTTTCCGCATCCTGGGGGAGATGTAATTGGTCCTAGGCCTATCAATTTATTTTTAGAAGGGTTTAAAGCGATGGGCGCAGAAGTTTCGCTTGAGGGAGACACCTATCACATCAAAGCTAAAAAACTCAAAGGTGCAGAAATACATTTTGATCCAATTTCCGTAACCGCAACGGAGACCTTAATGATGGCGGCGGTGTTGACAGAGGGTGAGACAGTGCTTCATAACGCTGCACGTGAGCCGGAGATTAGTGATTTAGCGATCTACTTAAACGAATGTGGCGCAAAGATTGAAGGTGTTGGTGCCTCAACTATGCGCATTAGGGGAGGGGGTTTACTCAAAGCAGACGGCAAGATATATCAAACACCTCCAGACAGAATTGAGACAGGTACATTTGTGTTACTCGGTGCACTAGTCGGTAAAAAAATTAAAGTCACCGGATGTGTACCCGAACATGTTCAAGCACTTACCGACTTTTTAAAACAATCTGGAGTGCAGTTACAAATTGGCAAAGATTATGTAGAGGTAGAGGGGTGTGAGTCTCCAGAGGCGCTCGCTGTAGAGACGCACGAGTATCCAGGCTTTGCTACCGATATGCAACCACCGATGATGGTCTACTTAACGCAAGCACATGGCTTGAGCACACTCGCTGAAACTATTTGGAAGGGAAGGTTAGAGTACACCAAAGACTTGGTGCGCATGGGAGCAAAGATAGATCTTATTGATTCGCAACACGCGCGTATTGAAGGGCCAACGCCTTTGCATGCAGAGGAGTTAAAGAGCCCTGATATTCGCGCAGGACTCGCGTTTCTTATGGCAGCAGCGGTGGCAAGAGGCACGTCTACTATAGACAACGTGTATCATATCGATCGCGGTTACGAGCGCATCGAAGAAAGGCTTTCAAACCTCGGGCTCAACATAAAAAGGGAACAAGTTTAGATTATTAGACTACTCAACCTTGATTTGCAGAGTGACTTGATATATCAAGTCACTTCAAATCATTTCTTTAATTTTGGAGTAGGGAACAGGAGAAAATGCAGTGGATATTTCTTTTTGAGTCGATACAAAGCACTGGTTGCATACAAAAATTTGTCATCATATTTTTTCTGTCTATGTTCAAGCTCTATTTCCAAGCTCTTTATAACTTCCTCATATCCAGGGAGCTGATCAAGCAACCAACGCTGTACACGCCAAACTGTGTCTTTTCCAACTCTCATTTCTTTCTCAATGGCGCGGTGAGATCTGCCTGCCAAAAGCTTCCGAGCAATCATAATCCGTCGCCCAAGCATAATGCGTTCACTTTGGGTCAAAAGGTCTCGTAGAAAAAGCTTCATAGCCGCTCTGCCTTTTACTGTCCTTGCTGCGGTATATAACGTATCTAAAATTTCGATTCGTTGTGTGTCGGTAAGTTCTTTGGCTCGGACTTTCATTTGAGCCGCACCTTATCACAGGGTTGGTGGATATATCAACCCAGGAACCCGGGCATTAAACCAGTGACTTGATATATCAAGTCACTAGATGCACCAGAAACAAGTAAATAGAAATCCGCGCGGCGATGTGCCGCGCGGTAGAGTTTTCTCGAGACTAGAATATTTTGGGAAATTCGCCTTCTTTAAGCAAAGGGCCTCGTGCCGCCATCTCGCGCAATATCTCAATCTGCTTGTGCATAAAAAGATACAGCGCATCTATGAGCACGGAATCCGATAGTCCGAGCCTATTCGCCACTTCACTAATATGTGCTTCGGACGAAAGGTATTGGAATAGCGTACGCAACCTTTGATACCATTCAGTGATGTCAGATGCTCTTGGCAGTGGGCGTGCCCAACCAACAATTCTGCAGACGATGTATTCTGCCCTTGCATCATCCAAGCGATTTTTAGCTTCGGTTGCAAACGACGCACTCTCCATAACCATGTCGGTCATCCAGAGTTCGAAGCGAAGCATTTCTTCAGCATTGATACCTGTCTTTTCTACTAAGGCTTTTAAGTTATCGTCCAGACGAAGTGCTTCTTCGGAAGGAGTTGCTCGAAGAAATCCCAATTGACCCATCCTTTCGTATAAACCGTTTTGATCAAAGAGATTATCGACTCCAAAAAATTCGAAGTATTTTGCTTTGATTTCATTACGTCGAATTTCAGGTAACCATAAGTCCTGCATGGCGCGCCTCTCTGAGTGTGGATGTCCTTTCATAATATAGAACAATAATTAGCATGTGTAAAGTTTCTATCTGTTTTAGTAAATTTCGGCTAGTATGTAAGACGCGATGGCATTCTTTTCTCCGAAACTTGGGATTGACTTGGGTACTGCAAACACGCTCGTGTTTGTTCCTGGTAGGGGAGTAGTTTTAAATGAGCCCACGGTGGTTGCTATTTCTCAAATCGACAAACGCATTTTAGCGGTGGGTGCTGAAGCCAAAGAGATGATAGGCCGCACTCCTGGCGAGATTATTGCCTATCGGCCACTTAAAGACGGCGTTATTGCCGACTATCGCGTGACGCAAGCTATGTTGCGTTACTTTATTGGTAAAGCGATGGGGAAGTTTCAATTTTTTAAACCAGAGGTGATGGTCTCGGTGCCTACTGGTGTTACCTCGACTGAACGTCGCGCGGTTGTTGAGGCTGCTATCAAAGCCGGCGCGCGCAGCGCGTATGTGGTTAAAGAGTCGGTGCTTGCTGCTATTGGTGCAGGTATTCCTATTCAAGAAGCGCGTGGCAACATGGTTATTGATATTGGTGGCGGCACCATGGACGTTGCGGTGATTTCACTTGGAGGTATTGTGGCATCCACATCTGTTAAATGTGCAGGCGATAAACTCGACCATGCGATAGCCGACTATATAAAGAAGACATACAACCTTGGTATTGGTGACAAAACCGCAGAGAACGTCAAAATCGCAATAGGCTCTGCGGTGCCGATGGAGGAGGAGCTTGCAGTGCAGGTGCGTGGACGTGACTTTATAACTGGCCTTCCACGTTCGTGCGAGCTCAAAACCAACGACATTGTTAAAGCGATAGGCAAGGAGTTGCGCGAGATGATCAAAGCAGTGCGCGATGTGTTGCAAGAAACTCCACCCGAACTGGCAAGCGATATTATTGACCGTGGCATCACGATGACGGGTGGCACGTCGCAGTTGCGCAACTTTCCTGAACTTATTTTGCGTCGCACGGGTGTTAAAGCGCAGGTGGCCGAAGAACCACTCTTTTGTGTGGCTCGTGGTACTGGTATTGCCCTTGATCACTTGGATACTTACAAAAAGGCAATCATCGCGAAGCGTTAGAATAAACTATGCACGCGTACTATATCGAAGGGCAAACAGAACAGTTTGATGCATATAAAGAGGCGATCAAACCTTTTTGGGCGCGTAAGTATGAACGATTTGGAGTGGATGATGCCCGCGATTTGACTCAACTCGCGAGTTTAAAAAACGTTACCGAGAAGACAGTTTATTTTCTTGGTATCTCATCTGGGGAGAACCTACGCAGTTAGAGTCTAAAACATTCACAGAGGCTAAAAAATTTTTAAAGTTGGGGAGCAAAGAACGCAGCGACTATATCACTAAGTTTCTTAAAGATGACGAGGAGGTTAAAGAACGGGCGCGCGACTTGGTAAACGGCCTTGAAGCAGAGCTCTTTGTTCGACTTCGTAAGTCGAACACTTTGGAATTGCGGCAGGGGTTGGAGGATATAAGTAAAGTGCGCGACTACCTGCGTGACCGTTCGCCGTCGATAAAAATGCTGCTCGAACACCTTGCCCTATGTCTCCCCAAAAACTAACCCGTCGGGAGAGAATTCAAAAGCTTGATCTAGCATTAAAGAAGCTTTTTCCTAAAGCAGAAATAGAACTTAACTATAAAAACCCATTGCAGCTCTTGGTTGCGGTACAACTCTCGGCACAGTGTACCGACAAGATGGTGAACAAAATTACCGCAGAGCTGTTTAAAAAATATAAGACACTCGATAACTATGTTTCGGCAAACCCCCGTGAGTTTGAAAAAATGATTAGATCATCAGGATTTTATAAAAACAAAACTAAAAATATCTTGGGCGCTGTCAAGATGATTAAAGAAAAATATAATGGCAAAGTACCACAAACAATGCCCGAGCTTTTGAGTTTGCCGGGAGTAGCTCGGAAGACCGCGACAGTGGTGTTGTCTGAAGGGTATGGCAAGGTAGAGGGGATTACGGTAGACACGCATGTTATACGCTTTGTGCAGCGGTATGATTTGTCAGACTATCAGGATCCGGTGCGCATTGAGCGGGACTTAATGGAGTTGTTGCCCAAAAAAGAGTGGTCGCACTTTACACACCGGGTCATACACTATGGGCGTTACCTTGCCCCCGCGCGTAAATATGACCTCACCAAAGACCCTCTCATTAAAGTTTTTCCCACAGCAGCAAAGAAATTCAGCGTTTGATAGAATATCACCATGGCATATGACTTTAAACCGTTTGATAAGAAGATTGCAGAAATTAATGAGCGTTTAGGGCGCGAACTCTCGGGTATTCGTACAGGACGTGCTGCACCCGCTATTTTAGACAACGTGCAGGTAGAGATGTATGGCACCAGGGTGGCTATCAACCAAGCAGCAACTATTACCGTTGAGGATGCGCGCACCATTCGCATTAGCCCTTATGACCAAGGGCAATCTAAGGAAATTGAAAAGGCGATTACCCAAGCAAACCTCGGGCTCTCGGTTGGGTCAGATGAGCGCGGGG
>JAIFWM010000005.1 GCA_019661855.1 Candidatus Parcubacteria bacterium | reverse complement strand
GAGGAAATGGGGATTCCTCCTCCACACTGAGGAGTTGTCAGATAGTATTGTGTACGGACTACTATCTGTTGCTGGTATGGTTATAGCAGTCCTCGGTCCGTATGCTCTCGAACAAGACCAAGAGAGGGACGAATCAGGTTTATCCAAAGTGTTCGAATAAGCCCATCCTGGGCTGCAGAAACTCACTTTAGTTTCGCAGCTGGGTGGGTTTTCTGTTTATTCTTTTTTGTCGGTCGAAAGGAGGGTGTCGATGCGATTAATGTCGCGAGGAAAGAGTGTTGCCTCTTTAACATTAGCAAGGTTTAGGAACTTGGCGGTCAAGCGCTCCAAACCCATTCCCCATCCACCATGTGGAGGCAAGCCTGTTTTAAATGCTTGAAAGTAATAGGAAAAGTTGTTGGGATCAAGACCTTTGTTTTTTGCGCCTTCAATTAAGTTCTCCAAATTATGACGGCGTTGGCCTCCGGTTGTAATCTCGATACCTCTGAACAAAAGGTCAAAACTTTTAGTAAAGCCTGGATCCTGTTCATCTTCGTATGTATAAAATGGTCGTTTCGAAACCGGATAGTGTGTGACAAAGACAAAGTCCGAGTTATGTTCGCGCTTACTCCACTCACATAGCCATCGTTCATCCTCTGGCTCGAGGTCAGGTTCATTTCGTTTGTCTTTGCCAGTTTCTTTAAATATAAGTTCCTGTGCCTCACGCAATTTAATGTGCGGAATAGTTTCGCCCACTTCAGGCACTTGAGCGTCTAAGAGTTTAAATTCTTCGTTGCAGGTAGTGCGCAAGTGCTCGCAGATATGACGCATGAGCTTCGTCTCCATATCCATCACATCAGTATGATCTTTAATAAAACCCATTTCTGCGTCTATCGAAGTGTATTCGTTGAGATGACGGGTGGTTGCATGCTTTTCTGCTCGAAAGACGTTGCCGGTAGTAAATACTCGCTCAAACACACCAACCATAATCTGCTTGTAGAGCTGTGGGCTCGTCGCAAGGTGTGCTGTTTTGTCGTAGAGATATTTAACTTCAAACACTTCGCCACTTCCCTCTGCGTCATCTCCAATAAGTTTAGGAGCCTGAAATTCAGTAAATCCTTCACTGTTTAAAAAGGCACGATATGCCTTAATGATTTCTGCCTGCACTTTAAAAATTGCTTTTTGCTTTGGTGTGCGCAGAGTAAATGGCATATTGTCAAGATATGTGTCGAGATTTACCTCGCTCCCCAACTCAAACGGGATCTCTGCTTTTGAAATAATTTCAATTTGTTTGACCTCAAGTTCGATGTCGCCGTTTTGGACACCCGCGTTCACGTTTTTCTCTGGGCGCTTGTTGACCATGCCAACCACTGAGACTACATATTCGTTGCGCACCTCTTTAGCGGTTTCTATAGCTTCGCTCTTAGGAAGAACCACTCCCTGCACTGACCCGGTGCGGTCACGAAAGTCAAAAAAGACCATCTTGCCTTGGTCACGACGTACGCTAACCCAGCCCTGGATAGTGACCTCCTGCCCCTCTTTAGTATTCAACTCCCCAATTAGTGTGCGTTCCATAGGAGAGTTATAGCGCAACGCCAACTTTTTTGCGAACGTCGGCCATTTTGGCAGATGCTAGAGCTTTAGCTTTTGCCCCACCATCTTTAAGAATTGCTTTTACATCCTCATCACTGATAGCCTCGCGGCGGGTGCGCATAGGAGAGATGAAAGCGTCTATGTCTTCTATCAGAGCTTCTTTGAGTGCTTTGTAACTGCCTTTGTTTTGTTCATATACGGGGGCTAGTTCTGCTTCAGATTTAAAAAGTTTATGTATCGCATATACATTCGCTGGTTTGTCTCCGGTAGAGTCGGTCACTATACTCATCACTGCTTTAGCTATCTCGTCGCGCGAGCCAAAAAGCGGAATAGTATTTTTATAACTTTTACTCATCTTTTGCCCGTCTGTGCCAGGGACGACCGCAACTGCCTTGTCTATTTTTTCTTGTGGCTCTTTAAACGTTTCGCCGTATGCGTTGTTAAATTTTTTGGCCGCTTCACGCGCATACTCAACATGCTGGCGCTGGTCCTCGCCTACGGGCACGATGTCGGTGTCATAAAGCAAAATATCTGCTGCCATGAGCATTGGGTAAGTAAAAAGTCCGGCGTTTGCCTCTACCCCTTTAGCAACTTTGTCTTTGTAGGCATGTCCAAGCTCTAAGAGCGAAATAGGAACGAGACAATCAAGGATCCACGCAAGTTCGGTATGCTCTGAGACGTCAGACTGTTTAAACAAAATAGCGTGCTCTAAGTTAAGTCCTGCTGCAAGATAGTCTTTGGTGTTTTCGATACTGTTTTTAGCGAGTGCAGCCGAGTCTTTAAGTGAGGTTAATGCATGATAGTCAGCAACCATCATCAACCCTTCGTTATCGACAAAGAGGTCTACGTTTGGCTTAATAGCGCCAAAATAGTTGCCTATATGCAACTGTCCAGAGGGCTGGAGACCTGTGAATAAACGCTTCATTTGGCTAATAATAACAGAAAAAGCCCCCTTTGACAGGGGCTTTTCTTACTCGTCTATTTCTACTCGTATAGGTTGGTATCGAGACGGTTCGTCCCACGTCCAGCGAAAGAGTTCTCTCATCACTTCTTTTATGAATTCCCAAGGCGACATAGGCATATTAGATTCCTTCTTCTTTTAACTTTTCAATAAGATTGCGTGCGTTACGCGAAAGCTTTTGCGGCAGAGTGATTTTAACGCGGACAGAGAGGTCTCCACGCTTGCCCTTACCTTGTGGTACACCTCGGCCTTTAATGCGGAGTGTTTCGCCGTGTGATATGCCAGGTGGAATAGAAAGCATTTCTTCCCCATCGAGCGTTTGGATTTTGTATTCGCCGCCCAAGAGTGCGTCTGAGAGTTTGATAGAAAGTTCTGTCACCAAATTGCCGCCATCTTTTTTAAAGCGAGGGTCGGTCATGACGTGAACTTTGACATAGAGGTCGCCCGATGGACCGTTAGAAACAGCTTCGCCCATACCTTGGAGGCGAATCATTTCCCCACCCTCAATACCAGCAGGAACATTAATATCCACTTCCTCTTGTTTGCGATAGATACCTTCGCCGCGGCAAGTGATGCACTTTTCATGAGGTGTCTGGCCCGTGCCTTTGCAAAAACGGCATGGCTGGACCATCGTGATAGTGCCAAAGAAGGAGTTAGTAGACTCATGCATCTTTCCAGCACCGTTGCAGTGTTTGCAGGTTTCCATCGAAGTGCCTGGAGCTCCACCTGAGCCGTGGCAAGTTTCGCATTGAGTATTTTTAGCAATGAGTACGGTGCGCTGAGTACCAAACACAGCGTCTTTAAACGAAATCTCAAGATCTATAGAGATGTCGCGACCGCGGCGAGGCGCACGTGTCGCTGAACCACCAAAAAAGTCGGTAAAGACGTCACTAAAGTCAAAACCACTATTTTGAAACGCATCTTGAAATTGAGAGAAATCAAAATCTGCCCCCTGCCCCTGAAAACCACCAAAGGGAGCGCCTGGACCACCTGCGCCACCAAATACACGACCGTATGAATCGTATTCTGCGCGCTTCTTGTCGTCAGACAATACTGAGTATGCCTCTGAGAGCTCCTTAAATTTTTCTGCGTCGCCTGTTCCTTTGTCTGGATGAAACTTGTGTGCGAGCGTGCGAAAGGCTTTTTTAATATCGTCTTTTGAAGCTCCCTTCTGGATGCCGAGCACTTCGTAATAGTCTTTTTTAGATGCCATATTTACGAATATATTAGCGCAAATTTGCATCAAATGCAATCCACTTTAGATGAGTTTTTCATTGCTTGCTTAAATTATTATTCTGTGCTATTATATTCATGAAATAGTTCACCAGAGGGAGAGCACTATGGATTCGGATCTTGAAAGGCGTGTGTCAGTTCTTGAGCATCGGACGGACAATATAATTTTCAATTCTCTTGATGCCGTTTTAGAAGAGCTCCGAAGTCTTAATGCTAGGTTGAATCAATTCGGAAGAAGCTTCCTGGGTTTCCAAGAGTGGATGCGACAGATCGATCAAGAAATCAATCGTTTGCCATCTATGGCAAAACAGATCGACAGGACTGAACTTGAGGTCACAAAAGTCTTGGCGGGTGTCCAAACTCTCGTCAAAGCCTTTGAAGATGAGCTGCAAAGGCGCGGAGTTCCTCCAACACAACCTGAATCCTAAGAACCTCAATTCTAGAGCCGACCCCCGTTGGGTCGGCTCTATTCTTTTTCTGCACCATCACCTAAAAATCCTCCTGCTTGAATGCTCCAGAGTTTTTGGTATAAGCCTTTTTGGTTTATGAGCTCAAGGTGCGTGCCTTGTGCTACCACCTCCCCTTTTTCCATCACAACAATACGATCCATTTTCATAATAGTTGAGAGTCGGTGTGCAATCACCATGACCGTTTTTTCTTTCATTAAATTTTCGAGCGCGTCTTGAATATATGCCTCGCTTTCGCTGTCTAAGCTTGAGGTTGCTTCATCAAGTACGAGTATAGGTGCATTTTTAAGTATTGCGCGGGCTATAGCCACTCGTTGGCGCTCACCGCCTGAGAGTTTGATCCCCCGTTCTCCTACAAAAGTTTCATATTTAAGCGGCAGGTCAGAGATAAATTCATGGCAGTGCGCTTTTTTAGCAGCCTCTATCACCTCCTCGTCAGTAGCGTCGCGTCTCCCATAGCGAATATTCTCTATCAATGTGCGATGAAAAAGTATAGGCTCTTGCGGCACAAAAGCAATGGCTTCACGAAGTGAGTCTTGCGTTACATGAGCTATGTTTTGACCGTCTATATAGATAGCGCCGCCCTGTACATCATATAAACGCAAAAGAAGTTTCGTGATAGTCGACTTGCCTGCACCCGAAGGGCCAACCAACGCCACCCGCTCACCACCGCGAAGCGTCAAATTAAAATTCTTTAAAATAGAGTCTTTGTAAAATCCAAACTGCACGTCATCAAACACAATCTCCCCCTGCGTAACTTGCAACTCTTTTGCATTGGGTATGTCTTTGATCTCATGTGGAGTTTTAAGGATATGCACCATTTCGGAGGAGTCTGCAAATGCGTCATAAAAGCGGCGTAGCTGCCAGTTGATACTTACTAACCGGTTAAATGCAGTGATAAGGTACGCTTGAATAAGTACAAAGTCTCCAATCGTTAAGTGACCTTCTTGCCAGTACACAATTGCGCCATATAGTAAACCAATCTGTACCGCTGCCATGAGGAACGCCATAGACGACTGAATCCAGCCGTCGCTGATCCAGGAGCGCAAAGTTGCCTTGGTCCATATGTCGAGTGTTTGCTTAAAGCGTCCATACTCAAACGCAGATCCAGAAAAGAGCGCTACGGTATTTTGGTTTGCAACGGCGTCGGCTACAGACGCAGTAACATTAGCTTCTGCCTCAGCGCGAGCACTGCGTACTGGTTGACGCAGCCGTGAAAGAAAATATTGAAACGTAATAAACAGAACCGACCACCCGAGCAAAACAAGTCCGAGTACTGGATGGCGTATGTAGAGTACGACAATTGCGCCCACAATAAAGAGAAAGGCGGGGAAAAATTGAGTCACGATGGCGTCAAAGAGCGACTCAAATGCGCGAGAAAATCGACCAATCTTATGCGTGAGCGCTCCGGCGAAGTTGGAGATAAAAAAGTTATACGAATGTCCCAGCGTATAAGTAAAGGCTTTGTTGTAGAGCTTGTTCATAACCCGTGCCTCTAAGTTCTCAACAAAAAGGCCTTGCGCACGAAACGCCACCCAACCTAACAAGACAAACACTGCGTACATCCCAAGTGTAAGAAATGCATTATTCACTGCATCTTCGGGCGCGTGGGTAAGCAGGTTAAAAAGCTGACGTAGGTACAATGGTCCGCCCAGCTCTGCTGTTTGCACTAAGAGAATAGCTGCTATTACTCCAGCAAAAAAGAACGGATGCTCTTTTACCGAGCCCCAGTACGCCTGAAATACCTCTCGAGCGGAGGCTCGTTTTTTCTCCTCGTTAGGCATCCGGGGCGCTTTGAGTGCCTGCCGAGTCCGACGAAGGTCCTGAGTCAGACGAAGGAGACTGATTTTTCTGAATCGCTTCGTACACTTTTGAGAGTTCTTTAGACAGCTCTTCGGTTGCAGTTTTTATTTCCGCAACATTGTCTAAACTTTTCTTTTGTTCAAGCGCAGTAACTTTTTCGTTGATTACTTTGACGGTATCTTCAGGAATTTTGCCCTGATTGTCGGCAAGTGCCTTGCGCGATGTGTAAATAAGTTGATCGGCCAAGTTACGTACCTCTGCAAGCTCAACTTTTTGCTTATCTTCTGCAGCGTTCCCCTCAGCATCTTTACGCATGCGCTCAATATCTTGTTCTGACAATCCCGACGAACCTTCGATACGAATACTCTGCTCTTTGTTACTTGTTTTATCTTTAGCTTTGACTGTCAATATGCCGTTTGCATCCACGTCAAAGGTCACTTCAATCTGCGGGAGGCCCCGTGGTGCTGGAGGTATGCCATCAAGGACAAACTTGCCCAAGCTTTTGTTGTCCGCAGCCATGGCTCGTTCACCTTGGGTAATGTGAATCTCCACCGAGGTTTGGTTGTCCGACGCGGTCGAGAATATTTGGGAGCGGCTCGTAGGAATAGTTGTATTGCGGTCAATCAGTTTGGTTGCTACCCCACCCATGGTTTCGATACCAAGTGACAGTGGAATTACGTCCAAAAGGAGTACATCACGCACTTCGCCTCCCAATATTCCTCCTTGGATAGCAGCGCCGATAGCTACTACTTCGTCTGGGTTAACCCCCATATGCGGCTTTTTGCCAAAAAAGGTTTCGACCGCTTGTTGCATCGCAGGCATACGAGTCTGGCCTCCCACCAACACCACCTCGTTAATGTCTTGGACCTTAAATGGCGAAGCTTCCATCGCGCGTTTGGTGATAGATATTGCACGCTCAACAAACTCACCTGCGAGTTCTTCGAGCTTGGCACGCGTTATTTTGATAAGGAGATGACGAGGACCTGAGGCATCTGAAGTTAAGAACGGAATGTTAATTTCAGTATCTACTGCCGTTGAGAGTTCTATTTTTGCTTTTTCGGCAGCTTCGTCCAATCGCTGACGTGCAAGCGGGTCATTACGCACGTCTATACCACTCTCCTTTTGAAACTCTACAGCCAAAAAGTCAATAATCTTTTGGTCGATATCTTTGCCGCCCAAGTGTGCGTCGCCGTCGGTCGACTTTACTTCAATAACATCATCCCCCACTTCAAGTACGGAGATGTCAAAGGTGCCGCCACCAAAGTCAAAGACAACTATTTTTTCGTTTTTCTTTTTGTCGAATCCGTAAGCAAGTGCTGCTGCGGTTGGCTCGTTGATGATGCGCTTTACATCGAGACCTGCGATCTTACCAGCGTCACGAGTTGCCGCACGCTGTGCATCGTTAAAGTATGCAGGTACCGTAATGACCGCTTCGGTGATAGGCTCACCCAAGCGCTTTTCAGCATCGGCTTTTAACTTTTGCAGGATCATGGCCGAGACTTCTTCAGGTCGCATCCAAGCCTCCCCCATTTTTACCTCAATACCACCAGTAGGACCCTTGCGAACTTCAAACGGCACAGACTTAATATCTTTTTGTACCGCTGGTTCATCATAGTTGTGGCCAATAAATCGTTTGATTTGATAGACCGTGTTTTTAGGATTAGTCACAGCCTGACGACGCGCAATAAGCCCAACCAAACGTTCGCTTGTTTTAGAGAGGGCAACAACCGAGGGGGTCGTGCGTGCACCTTCAGCATTTTCAATAATCTGAGGTTCACCGCCACGCATCACGGCCATTGCGGAGTTTGTAGTGCCCAAGTCTATACCAAGAATTTTTCCCATACGATTTTTTATTAGATTATTACCTGTGCGGGTCTAATAATAGTGTTATTAATTTTGTATCCGGAGCGCTCAACCCTTACTATTTTTTCTCCATCCTCTTGCTTTGCAAGTGCTTCGTGTAGATGCGGGCTAAAATCTTCGCCAACTTTACCAAACTGTTCTACCCCAAGCTCTGTTAAGGCACTTAGAAGTTGCTTATGCACGAGTGTAAGCTCCTCTGTTGGATTGTGTTTGAGCGCCATTTCAAAGGAGTCGAGTGCGGGGAGTAAGGATTCGACAAATTCGGCTTTAATTCGTGCTTCTTTGTCTGTGTGCAGATTTGCTTCTTCGCGTTTGTAGTTTGCAAAATCTGCTCGTGCTCTCTGCCATCCGTCGAGATACTCCTGTTTTTCTTCTACCGCTTTTTTGAGTTTCTCGCGTAGCCTTTTTACTGTTCCCTCCCCACTCTCTGACTCCTCTTCTGGCACAAATTCTTCATCTGTACCGTTCATAGTATGTGTATTTTACATAAAAAAACGCCCCCGTCAAATTGGAGGCTGTTTTTTAAAAATTAGCGCTTAGACCACTGCTTGCGCTTGCGAGCTTTAACAAGGCCTGGCTTGCGGCGCTCTTTGGCGCGCGAGTCTCGTTTAAGGAAACCTTCTTTCTTTAAGCCTCCGCGAAGTGAGTGGTCATATTCAACAAGTGCGCGGGAAATAGCGTGACGCACTGCAGTTGCCTGGCCTGAGATCCCACCACCACGCACGATGATAGTAACCTCAAACTGTGTGGGCAAAGTAACTTTAAGAAATGGCTCAAGTGCAGTAACGCGCAAGCCCTGAGTTGCAAAGTAAGTGTTTACATCTTTGTTGTTGACTATAACCATGGTGCGAGTGCTTGGGGTCAAGCGTGCTCGGGCAATAGCCTCCTTGCGGCGGCCGATAGCTTCAATATATGTTCCTTCTTTCTTAATTGCCATAATTATTTTTGGATCGTCAAAAGCTTGATGCGCTTAGTTTGGAGCTTGTTTTTAGGAAGCATACCCAAGACTGCGCGGCGAATAGCCTCACCATGACCCAAACGTGCAGTGAGCATAGCATAGGTCTCCTCTTTTTGGCCACCGGGGTAACCTGAGTAGCGGATGTATTTCATCTGCAACGCCTTGTTACCCGAAATACGAACCTTAGAGGCGTTAATGACTTTTACTTCCTCACCAGCAATTAAGTTTTTAGCAAAAGACGCCTTGTCTTTACCTAAGATGACTTTAGCTGCTTCGCTAGCAACTCGGCCTAATGTTTTGTCTTGTGCGTCGATAGTTTTCATCTTCTTTATTCTTTTGAATTTACGAACTCAATGATAGCCATAGGAGCTGCGTCACCTTTGCGCGGACCCATCTTAACGATGCGCAAGTACCCACCAGCACGTGCTTTGTGAGTTTCTGCCATAGTAATGACGAGCTGTGCGCTCTTAGCGTCACCCAACGCTGAAACAATAACGCGGCGGTTTGCAAGAGTTGGGTTTTTACCACGGGTAATGAGTTTCTCCACCATAGGACGGATTTCTTTAGCTTTAGCCTCGGTCGTTTGCATGCGGCCTTTAACCATGAGGTTACGTGCAAGACTCTTCAAGAGCGCTTTGCGCTGCCCTCTTTCGCGACCAAATTTTCTGTTTACATTACCGTGACGCATATAATTATTTTAGGATGATACCGAAGTTTGCAAGTGCACGCTTGATCTCTTGGATCGACTTAGGACCTAGGCCTTCAATCTCAACCAAGTCTTCTTCGCGTTTGCGTGCGAGGCCGCCAACTGTGCGGATGTTTGCCTTTTCAAGTGCACTTACGGTGCGGCTCGAGAGGTCAAGATCCTCAATGCGGGTCTTCATAGCCTCAGCTGCTGTTTCAGCTGATTGAGCGAGGTTAGCCTCTTCAGGTACTGCTGATTGTGGCAACTCCTCTTCGCGAAAGCCTACGACTGCACGAAGTTGGGTCAACATAATTTCGATCGCCTGTTCAAGTGCTGCACGAGGTGCCAAAGTTCCATCGGTTTCGATAGCCATGCGCAAACGGTTAAAGTCAGTGCGGTCTCCAACGCGCATGTTTTCTACTTCGTAGTTTACGCGGCGGATAGGTGAAAAGATCGCATCAACCGAAATTTCACCGATTTCGACGCGATCCTTCTTAAGCATTTCGCGAGGCACATACCCAAGACCGCGCTCAACACGAAACTCTGCCTGCAACTCAGACTTGTCAGTAACCTCACAGATATATGAGTTAGGGTTAAGCAAGCGAACCTGTCCGGGGAGATTAAGGTCTGCTCCAGTAACTTTCTTAGGACCTTTTGCTGAAAGTGAAATAGTTTGAGCTTCACCAGCAATCACTTCGAAACGAAGTTTCTTGAGGTTAAGCATGATAGTAATGACGTCTTCTTTAACGCCAGGAATCGTTGAAAATTCATGCTCAACACCCTCAACCTTTACACCAGTAATCGCTGCACCGGGGAGAGATGAAAGGATAATACGGCGAAGGCTGTTGCCAAGTGTGTGACCATAGCCCGGGTACAACCCATCGATCTCATACACGCCCTCCGTCCCTTCTTCAGAAACGACCCGAGGCTTGCTCGGCAATGTTATAGAGTATTCCATCATAACTCAATCAATTTACTCTTACTTATTAATATTATCGACTGTAAAACTGAATAATCGTTGCAGCGCTAAATGGCGATTCTGTCTCACCAAGTGCCGGCGCTGCTACAACCTTCGCACCCAAACCATCTGCATGTGCCTCGGCCCATGCGGGAGTTTTTTGCTCCAACATTGCTTCTGCACGATTTGCAAACATCGCACTCCCACGACTTGCTTCGCGTACCGAAATACTCTCCCCCTCCGTCACTTTGTACGACGGGATAGTCATGCGACGGTTGTTAACCATCACGTGACCATGAGAGACCATTTGGCGGGCGGCGCGGCGAGTTTTGGTGAGTCCGAGGCGGTAGATGACATTGTCCAGTCGTGACTCAAGGCGTGCAAGGAGTCCTGCTGCAGAGTCAGAACCTTTTTTCTCCATGGCTTCGTGTACGTAACGGGAAAACTGAGCTTCGGTCAAACCGTAGGTAAAGCGAGCTTTTTGCTTCTCAAGGAGTTGGGCACCGAAGTTGCTACCACCGCGCTTAGTGCGGCGAGGAGCGCGTGTTTCAGCCATCTGAAATTTTTGAGTCTGGCACTTTTCAAAAACTGATGCGCCAAGACGTTTGCAGATTTTATATTTTGGTCCGATTATCATAAATTTGATGATTATACGCTCTACTTATACTCGTCTGGCCTTACGTGCACGAGGGCCGTTGTGAGGCACCGGGGTCACATCTTTAATATTTGAAATCTGGATACCTTTGGTTGAAAAGGCACGAACCGATGACTCGCGACCTGCACCAATGCCTGAAATAACCACTGACACCTCCTTAACACCCATTTGGACTGCTTTGTCCCCCACGAGTTCGCCAACCTTTGCAGCTGCAAAAGGAGTACCCTTTTTTGCACCGCTAAAGCCAAGGCTGCCGCTCGATGACCAGACAAGCACATTACCCGAGGTGTCGGTCAAGCTCATTTTGGTGTTATTAAAGGTAGCCTCGACATATACCTTGCCGATATCAACCTTGCGTTTTGGAGAGCGAGCAGAGCCCGTAGCTCCGCTACGTCCTTCGCCCTCTCCCCCTTTTTTGACTATTCGTTTCTTACCCATATTTTATGTTTTTTCTACCTTACGACGGCCCGAGCCCATGGTCTTACGAACGTTGCCACGAACGGTGCGCGAGTTAGTCTTGGTGCGCTGACCACGAACCGGAAGATGCTTAGCATGGCGTGAGCCGCGGTAGGCACCGATATCTTTAAGACGTTTGATGTTTTGAGATACGTCGCGCTTAAGGTCACCCTCGATTTTCATGCTCTCCACAATTTTGCGGATAGCCTGCTCTTCTTCTGCGGTAAGTTCGTCAGCTTTTTTTGTTGCATCAACTTTTGCTTGTGCGCAAATAGTTATACCAAGCGGAATACCCACGCCATATAAAGTAGCGAGAGAATATGGAAGTCTTTTGTTTGGAAGTGTAATACCTGAGATACGCATAAAAATTATATTAACCTTGGCGCTGCTTGTGACGAGGGTTGCTGCAGACTACATAAACCCGCCCTTTTCGGCGGACCATTTTGCAGTTCGCACAGCGTGGCTTAATTGATGCTTTGATTTTCATTATAGACGTCGTGTAATCCGAGCTTTACCCCCATACGGGTCAAGCTTTAGGAGCACTTTATCTCCTACAAGCACCTTAATACGGTGTAACCGCATTTTGCCCGCGAGATATGCCAAAATCACCTCACCGCTCTCCAAAGAGACTCTGAACAACGTATTAGGCAGGGCCTCCTCAATGATGCCCTGTGTTTCTGATTCTTGGCTCTCCATCAACTAACGACTTTGCCACTTTAGCAAAAAGACTGTTTATAGTCAACGTTGTTTGACCTCGACCTTGATTTTGCTCGGGTCTGCCGGAAAGCTGGTTTGCCAAAATGGGCGGATTTTGGCCTCTGCCTTGGCTATTGCAGGCTCAAATGACTTAATTATGTCCTCAAATTGACCCTTGGGCTTGCCTATGAGGGCATCCTTAATGGCATTGACGTCAAACTGCCAAACGAGCGTTGGGGTCCCTGAAAGACCCAACTCTACGCTCCCAGTAGCTTTGGTGGTACTTCCTAAGGTAATAGTAATGTCCGAGGGGTCATCAAACTGGACGGACTCTCCCCCATAGCCTTTGACAGTCTGGCGAGCAATATAACTTGCCAAATCTTGGAGGCGGATGATCTGCCCCTGTGCAACAGAGTCTTCCGAAATGGTAACCGAGTTGCCATTAATGGCACCCTTTTTTAAATCACTAAAACTAATAGCTAGTGTGCCTGGGATCATGATAGACCCCTCAGGAAGCCCGGTTGCTGCAGCCTCACGAAGTGCTGCCTCAAGTGCCTGCTCCATAGCGGTGCGTGCTTTGTCTAAGTCAGCTTGTGCCACTGCCGGCTCCTCTCCAATAAATCCGCCAGAAATGGATTCGGCCTCTGCATAAAATTTGTCATAGCGAGGATCGCCCTTGAATCCAGGAACGGTAAACTTGGTTGATTGTGTGCGGTTGTAGTCTCCTCCAGGAGAGTCAGCAAAAATAGTGGCTTGAGCGGTGCCCATGCCAGGAACATCAACGGAGTCTTTGACTCGATAGATTTTGCCGTCAGGAGCTTGAAAGCGCGTATTGGCAATGAGTCGCTGGGAAGCGCTCGAAAAGTTGTTATAGATAGTGACCTTGCCGGATGCTTGGCGTTCGGCGTGTTGGGTACCTGTGGCGGTTACGGTCGTGGTGGCAGAGCGAGTTACTGAAACATTTTGATACGGGAGTGTCCCCGGACCAGCGTTAAGTCCTGCCATCATTTTGGCTGGGGCGGTAACCTGCTCGGTGCGAGGAAAGACGGTTACCGTTGCACCTACAAACACAGTTGAAAGGAGAAAACCACCAACGGCTGCTACGACTACAACCAAAAGTGCGGAGAGCCAAAACCATTTACGACCACCTCTTGGGCGGCGCGGTGGCTCTTGGTCGTACATCTCTTCGGAAGGATGGTGACGATGTCCTGAGGGAACGGGAATATTGCGGATAGATCTGTCGGCACGAGAAGGTCCGTAAGGAGAGTTTATGTCGCCACGCATATGCCTAGTCTACTACGCTACAAATAATGTGTTAAGTATGAGGCCAAGATCTGGGTTTTCAGAATGAGCAGCCATGTAAGGGGTGAAGTGTTGAGGTTTAACGACTCGGATAGTCCCGCCGCCTGGAAATAGGTCAGAAAGTGAATTGTGCGAAAGTGCGCGAGCAAAAACATCTGCCTCTCCTGCGCCATGTGCGAGTACGTAGACCTGACCAACCGGATATCCGCCGAAAAGTGGTTCGCCCGTGGAGCGAAAACTATCTCTAAAATAATCGGCCGCAGAATTAAGGGGCTCGTCATAGCTGTCGTGAGACCCGAGAGCAAGGATAGATCGTGCTTCGCGGTCAGAGACATCTGCATGAGTACGCAAGGTGCGGATAAACGAGTGAAGCCCTGTTGGCATGGTGCCGTGGCCCACCACTGCCCCATCTTTGAGCAATATTAGTTCGGCAACCTCTGCGTGGATACTAATGAGGAGCGTGTAGCCAGGTGCATTAAACAAAGAGTTCATCCCGCGCACGACTGCCCCGGCGTGAGTATGAAAGTGGATTGGTATAGAGCCTAAATGAGCATCAACATAGTTGTGAAGCACTCGTTTGAGCCCATCAAAGAAAGATGGCTTACCTTCCTTAAGGTTAGGCATGCCCCAGGGCGGCGCAAGGAAAAAGGAAACACTATCAACGGTGCCAAGCTCGTTAGTTGACTTGTGCTGGCGCAAACGTGCAGCAACTTCGCTCGCATGAGCGATAGTGTCTCCTGCTGCTCGGTCAATTAAACCAAGTAAAACTTTAGAGTCGCGGCCAGCTGGCACGTGAGTATACGCGCGATGCTCACCAAAAAGTTTAGGCGCGTCGTCGGTGAGACGCACGAGACCAGAGCCGACGGAGCCACTTTCAACGTCGACAACCAAAACCGTTTTTTCTTTAGGCTTTGATGAGCCAAAAAACATGTACTTATTCTAACACTGCTTTAATGCGGCGGATGCCTGCAGAAGACGCTTCCTCCTTCTGAATTTTAAAGATTCCAGACTGCGAGAGTTCGGCGGTGTGTTTTACGTGGGGTCCGCCACAGAATTCTATAGAAAATGCGTGGTCGAGTGGGCCAACTGAATAAACGGAGACTCTTTCAGGATATTTAGCACCAAACTCATGTTCAGCATGCAGTTTTTCGGCTTCTTCAAGCGACATTTCGGTACGCACCACTGGCAAATCTTCTTTTATTTTTTCGTTTACTATTTTCTCAATCTCTTCGAGCTGCTCTTTGGTTACCTTTTGCGGGTAGTTAAAGTCGATACGCAAACGCTCTTGCGTAATGTTACTTCCTCGCTGATGCACCTCTGGCCCCAATACTGTTTGGAGCGCCTTAAGTAACAGGTGGTGTGCCGTGTGTAGTCTCACCGTCTTTTCTGCGGTGTCGGCAAGCCCGCCTTTAAACTTTTGCTCCGAGCCTGCGCGCGAAAGGTTCGAATGCTGCTGCATAGCTTCTTTAAACTTTGCTTCGTCTATAGCAATGCCCTTCTCTTGTGCAAGCTCACGAGCAAGTTCAATAGGAAAACCGTAGGAAGTAAAAAGAACAAACGGGTCTGTCCCCTTTTCAAACTCTTTCATACCACGCGCCAAAGTCTCTCTAAATCGTGCTTCTTCTTTAGCAATTTCTTGATCGTCAGTAATCTCTGAAAGACTTTTTAGACCCAACATGTCTGCATAACGCACTGCACGGCGAATAAGCCGGCGCACCACATAGCCACGCTCCACATTGCTTGGCATCACTCCGTCTGCAATCAACTGCTCTGCGGCACGAGTGTGGTCAGCCACTATACGAAATGGTTTGGTATCGTCTGCATATTTTTTACCCGTTGCAGTTTGCATCTTTTCGATCCGTGGCCAAAAAGCATCGGTCACATACACATCATCAGTATTTAGAGTTACTGCAGTGATGCGCTCTAAGCCACCACCAAAGTCCACGTTTCGCTGCGAAAGTTTGGCAAACGAGCCATCCGCTTGCTTGATGTACTCCATAAACACCGAGTTCCCTATCTCAACAAAGTGGCCGCAGTCACAGTTTGGATGACATTCGGGGCCAAATTTTGTGTCGTGTTCAATGTGAGTAAACTCATAAAACACTTCACTGTCTGGACCGCCAGGTTCACCCACAGGCATCTGTGCAGGCGCACCTGCGCGAG
Source organism: Candidatus Parcubacteria bacterium (assembly GCA_019661855.1). Taxonomy (GTDB): domain Bacteria; phylum Patescibacteriota; class Minisyncoccia; order Phycocordibacterales; family SBAW01; genus GWA1-54-10. Next base: position 3,347 of record JAIFWM010000005.1, on the reverse strand, counting down.
ACCACCAGTTTTTGTCTTTATAAAACTTGATGTGCTCTTCGGGAATTCCTAAACCTTTCCACAGTGTTGCAGATTCCTCATCCCGAGGTATTCCGAGGGACTCATCCCCTTCATAACAAGTAACCCACAATTTTTCCTGTGGGATTCCTAATTCTTTCGTAAAAAATTCATGCACCCAAGGGATTTGTTCTTGTTTAAAGTAGTCACCCAAAGACCAGTTACCAAGCATTTCGAAAAACGTAAGATGTCTGTTGTCACCTATTTCTTCAATGTCTCCTGTGCGCACTGCCTTTTGCGAGTCGACTATGCGCTTGCCGCTTGGGTGTGACTGACCAAGAAGATACGGAACTAGTGGTTGCATACCCGAAGAGGTAAACAAAGTGGTTGGATCATTTTCGGGCACCAAGGGAGCCGACGGGATCTCCGTATGTCCGCGCGCCTTAAAAAACTCTATATATTTTGAGCGGACTTCATCTACCCTCATTGATCCTTAAAATACAACATTTTTTATCAAAAAAGAAGGCCCTGGCATACCACCAGGACCCACTGTCGCCGCAGACAACAATCAACGAACTGCCGCCCGCATCTCGGCTAACATAACCCGCTGTCGATTACTACTTTTGGCAGTCGCCTTGAGTGGCGGCTCCTTATAAGCTTGATGGTCGGACTTGTGGCGAGTTGCGCATTCACCAGTGTTGTTGTCTTCAGCAAGCGCTCTAAAACACTTGCCACAACGCTTGGGTTTACCACCTTTCATAGGCCATCTCCTAATGGGTTGTACTAACGTTTTTTATTCTACAACTACCTTAAATCAATGTCAAATATGTATCCATGTTCAGGCTTTTTTGCTACTATCTCTCACATGTATTGGGGTTTTGATATCAAATCAATAGACAAGAAGGTTCGGCCACAAGACGACTTTTACCAATATGCCAACGGCAGCTGGCTTAACACAGTTAAGATACCCGCAGATGAGTCTCGTTGGGGAAGCTTTAACATCTTGCGTTTTAATACCGAACATCAACTCAAAAAAATAGTTGAGTCTGCCAAAGACAAGCTGGTAGGGCCTATGTACACCTCCGCGTCTGATATGAAAACTCGCAACAAACTTGGCACCACACCACTTTTGCCATTGCTTAAAAAAGTTGAATCTATCAACTCGATCAAAGATTTACTTGATGTTGTTGCTCACCTCCACAGGCATGGCATTGGAGCGCTTTGGGGAACGCTTGTTGATCAAGATCTAAAAAATAGCGAGCGATACCTATTTAATATTTGGCAAAGCGGACTTTCACTTCCCGATCGTGACTACTACCTTAAAGACTTGCCTGAACAGAAGCGCGTGCGCGACGCATACCAGGTTCATATCAAAAAACTTCTTACCTTATCTGGAATTAAAGAGATCGAGGAGTATACGAAAGCGATCATGGCGATAGAGACTGCTCTCGCTCAAGCTTCAATGCGCAAAGAAGATCTTCGTGACCCTCAAAAGATAGATCACAAAATGTCTCTCGCAAAACTCAAGAAACTTTCTAAAACAATAGACTGGGCACGTTACTTTACTCAGACCGATGCCAAAGGAATAACAACGCTCAACGTCGGCCAGCCAGACTTTTTAAAAGGAGTAGAGAAATTACTTCACTCGTTTTCAATACCCGAGTGGAAGCGCTACTTGGTGTGGCATGTCTTGAGTGGCACTGCAGGCCTCCTTTCTCAAGACTTTGTCGATGCTAATTTCGAGTTTTACGGTAAGGTACTCACCGGTGCCAAAAAGATGAAGCCACTGTGGCGCCGTGCATTGGGGGCTACCAATGGGACTGTAGGCGAGACGGTGGGTCAGCTTTATATCAAAAAGCACTTCCCGGAGAGGTCTAAAAAAATGATGGACGAACTCGTGAGTGATCTTTTTGAGGTCTACGCAGACCGTATTCGTGCACTCGACTGGATGAGTCCTGCCACCAAGAAAAAGGCTGTCAAAAAACTAAACGCCATGAAGCGCAAGATCGCCTACCCAACCAAGTGGAAGGGCTACAAGGGTTTAGTGATTAAAAAAGACGACTTTTTTGGCAATATGCTTCGTTCTTCTCAATTTGAACATAAGCGAGAGATGCAGAAGTTAAAAAAGAAGGTAGATCGCACCGAATGGTTTATGTATCCCCAAACAGTGAACGCTTACTTTAGCCCAAGCATGAACGAGATAGTATTTCCTGCAGCAATTTTGCAGTGGCCATTCTTTGATCCAAAAGCAGATTCTGCAATTAACTACGCGGGCATCGGCTCGGTTATTGGCCACGAGATGACGCACGGCTTTGATGACCAAGGCGCTAAGTTTGACTTTAAAGGCAATCTTAAAAACTGGTGGACAGCTAAAGACAAGAAACAATTTGACGCTAAGTCTCAAATTATACGCAAACAATATGATGAATATAAGGTAGATGGAAACATTCCGGTCAATGGCCAACTCACACTGGGAGAAAACATTGCAGACTTAGGTGGTCTTGCTATAGCCTATGATGCCTACCAAAAACATCTCAAGAAAATTGGGCGCAAGGATATTCAAGGTTTCTCGCCCGAACAACGATTTTTCCTTGGGTTTGCTCAAATGGAGCGCGAACTTGTGCGCCCAGAGTATATGCGTATGCAAGTTCTTACGGACCCACACTCTCCTGCTCCGTTTCGTATCAATGGACCTCTAGCAAACTTTGAGCCGTTTTACGAAACCTTTGGCGTCACTTCTAAAAATAAGTTATACCGCAAACACCACGCCAAGATCTGGTAGTTCGACAAGCTCACTATCAGAAATAACTACAACCAGTCGATAGGCGCTTCTCCTTGAGCTACTAGATATTCATTAGTTTTACTAAACGGCTTTGAGCCAAAAAAGCCACTATGGGCCGAAAAAGGTGACGGATGTGGAGATTCGATAACATGGTGCTTCTCCCAATCGATTAGTGTTTTTTTAGACCGCGCATAGTTGCCCCACAGGATAAACACCAAATGCTCACGGCGCTCTGAAAGTGTGCGAATAACAGCGTCAGTAAACTCCTCCCACCCTTTGCCTTGATGTGAGGCTGCAAGCCCTGCACGCACAGTTAACGTTGCATTAAGTAGTAAGACTCCTTGTTTGGCCCAACGCTCCAGGTCGCCACTCGTGTGTACTAATTTTGTACCTAAATCACTTTCGATCTCTTTAAAAATATTTTGGAGCGATGGTGGGAGCCGCAACCCTTCGTGAACCGCAAAGCTTAGGCCGTTTGCCTGTTTGGGGCCGTGGTATGGGTCTTGGCCTAGTATCACTACTTTTACTTTGTCGAAAGGACAAAGATTAAACGAACGAAAAACATCTT
>JAIFWM010000051.1 GCA_019661855.1 Candidatus Parcubacteria bacterium | reverse complement strand
CAAAATTTTTGCTCCTTCTTCGATCGGGATAGTAATGAGGCCGGTGGCTGGGTCGAGTATTGGTGTGCCGTTGCCCAGACCCTTAAGCGCTTCGATTGCAGTAAAAAAGCGTGACTGATCGCCGATACGAATTTCGAGCACACTACCTCCCACTAACTTTTTTAAATCTGCTTGCGTGCCTTGCGCTATCACTTTGCCATGATCAATAACGACAATAGAATCAGCGAGCGAGTCTGCCTCCTCTAAATACTGCGTAGTAAGGAGCACCGTGGTCCCCTTCTTTACTAAGTCGCGAATAATATCCCAAAGCGCCAAACGGCTGCCTGGGTCGAGCCCGGTCGTTGGCTCATCTAAGAAAAGTATTGGCGGTCGGTTAACGAGCGAAAGTGCTAAGTCTAAACGACGGCGCATACCGCCCGAATAAGTTTTGAGTTGTCTATCTGCTGCGTCGGTCAGATTAAACTGCTCCAGTAACTCGTCTGCACGCGCTGCAGCAACCTCTAGTGTCATGTGGTACAAGCGGCCTACCATGAGTAAATTTTCGCGACCAGTCAAGATTTCATCCACGGCAGCGTACTGTCCTGCGAGGCCAATAGTTTCGCGCACGTGCTCGGGGTCTCGCGCTACATCAAAACCACCAACAAAGGCCGTTCCTTCATCAGCGGTCATGAGTGTCGTTAAAATCCTAATAAGGGTTGTCTTACCTGCACCATTGGGGCCAAGGAGACCAAGCAGCTTTCCTTTAGGCACTTCTAAATCAATCCCCTTCAAGGCTTCAAGGGTGCCAAAGCGCTTCTTAATGCCAGTGATGGTAATTGCAGATTCGGGCATGTATGAGGCCCGCACAATATCAGAATTTATAGTTGAGGTCTAGGACCACAGTTTTACGAGACCGGATTTTCCCCGCGTATCAGTCGTATCAGCACCATAACAATTGCAACCACTAGTAATAAATGAATAAAGCCGCCAAGCGTGTAGGACGACACGAGTCCCAACAGCCACAAGACAACCAACAATGCCGCTATCGTGATAAGCATGACAACAACACTAAGCGAAAACGGATGATGCTCACATGAAGTGCTGAAACCAAGTAAACTTCACACATCCCTGGGTAATCTCTACCCTATGCGAGCATTATGGGGAGGCAGTTTAAGCTTCGGTCTCATAAATATTCCCGTGCGCCTCTACAGCGCCTCTGCCGACCGCGCGCTTAAATTTCGTCTGCTTGATAAAACTGACAATTGTCCTATAAGCTACGCGCGCATTTGTCGCGCAAAAAATCGTGAGGTCCCCTACCAAGATATTATTAAAGCGTTTGAGTGGAAAAAGGATCATTACGTAATAGTTGAGCCTCAAGATTTTGCCAGCGCCGCGCCACGTAAAACTAAAACGATAGACATTGTTAAATTTATCGACACCAATACTGTGCCTTTGAGCCACGTAGTGCGCCCCTACTACATCGAACCTGAGGAAGAAGCGCATAAAGCATACGCACTTTTGCGCGATGCGTTAAAAAAGTCCGGCAAATCTGGACTTGCTACGGTGGTCTTGCGCGACAAAGAGCATATTACAGTGATAGAGCCGCAAGATCAGGCACTCATGCTTATTTCGCTACGTTTTGAAGATGAGCTGCGCAAGCCCGAGGACATTATCTTGCCTAAGAGTGTTGCCTACAAACCGCAAGAACTTCAGATGGCCGAGTCGCTTATTGAGCAACTAACCGGCAGGTATGACCCACACGAATTTAAAGACACCTATACCGAAGAATTGAAAAAATTAATTAACCGCAAAGCTAAAGGCAAGCCAGTTCGTATCAAAGAGTTTGAAGGCACGCCTACCTCAACCGACATGAACGACCTCATGAGCGCCCTGCGCAAGAGTCTTTCACAAGAAAAGAATAAAAAGAAGAAGGAAAAAGTGCGCTGATATACTTGTGGCATGGCACTTAAGGAATACAAAAAGAAGCGGGATTTTAAAAAGACACCCGAGCCGGGTTTAGGAGGCGCCCTTCGACAAGCTCAGGGCAAACCTCTGAGGTTTGTAGTGCAAAAACATCACGCTCGTGCATTGCACTTTGACTTTCGTCTCGAACACCGCGGTGTACTCAAAAGTTGGGCAGTACCAAAAGGTCCACCATTAAAAGCCAAAGAAAGGCGGCTCGCTGTTATGGTTGAGGATCATCCGTTTGCCTATCGAATATTTGAGGGGCGGATACCCAAAGGTGAGTACGGCGCAGGTACGGTTAAAATTTGGGACCAAGGTGTATATGCGCAAGTGACGCCGTTTGATCAAGGGATCAAGAAAGGACATCTCACGTTTGTGATGCTGGGAAAAAAGTTGAAAGGCGAATATGCTCTCATACGCATTGCCAAAGATCCTAAAAATTGGTTGCTTATTAAAGCCAACAAAAAAATATGAGATTCCTGAAGCCCATGCTCGCAACACTTATAGATGGACCTTTCGACAGCAGTGAATATGTATACGAAATTAAATGGGATGGGTACCGCCTCATTTCAATAGTTGAGAAAGGAAAAGTCACGCTTTACTCGCGCAATGGTATTAATGTAACAGAAAAATATTCTCCCATTGCTAAAGCTCTCAAAGGTACCAAACACGATGCTATTTTTGATGGTGAACTGGTGGCTTTAGATAGCAGAGGTAAATCTATATTTGAGTTAATGCAACACGCAGATAGCGAAACTAAATTACAGTACTGTGTATTTGATCTGCTTTGCTTTAAAGGCAAGGACCTGCGTTCCAAAACGCTCATAGAACGTAAGCAATTGCTCAAAGAGGCATTGCCTCGCAATAAGCAAATAGTTTACAGCGAACATATCGAGAAAGAGGGTAAAAAGTTTTTCGCCGTTGCCAAGAAAAAAGGCCTCGAGGGTATTATCGCCAAAACTAAAGTCGGCAAATATTACTCGGGTAAGCGCACGCGGGAGTGGCTAAAGATTAAGACTGGACATGAACAAGAGGTGGTGATCGTTGGCTTTACCGCTCCGCAAAAGTCGCGTAAACACTTTGGCTCTCTGGTACTCGCCGTACACGAGGGTACACTATGGCGCTATGTTGGTCGCGCTGGCACCGGCTTTGATGAAGCACTGCTTAAACTGTTGCACGATAAAATGAAAAAGTTGATCACTAAGCAAAAGCCAATCACCGAAAAAGTACCTGACGAAAAGCAGACCACCTGGATCAAACCCAATCTTGTAGGAGAGGTAAAATTTACTGAATGGACTTCAAACGGCGAGATGCGCCACCCTGCATTTAAGGGTCTTCGCACCGACAAAAAAGCTACCCAAGTTACACGCGAACTCCCCGCATGAAAAAATTAGAATTTACACATCTTAATAAAGTTTTTTGGCCTAAGGAAAAATATACTAAGGGTGACGTTATTGACTACTACGACAAGATTGCCCCCTACCTCCTCCCCTATCTTAAAGACCGGCCCATGGTGATGAACCGACACCCCAATGGCATTAAAGGCAAAAGCTTTTATCAAAAAAATGCAGACCGCGAACATCTCCCCGCATTTGTTAAAACGGTAAAAATTTATTCAGAGTCAAACCGTAAACATTTAGAGTACGTGGTGTGCAACAACAAAGAGACACTCTTGTGGCTTGCTAACTTTGGCTGCATCGAACTCAATCCCTGGGCATCACGTACAAAAAATTTGGACAAGCCAGATTTTTTAACTATAGATATTGACCCAGGAAACCGCAGTTTTGATGATGTGATAGAGGTAGCTCTTGTGGCGCGCACCATTAGCTCAAAAGCGGGCTTGAAAGCCCTCGTTAAAACGTCTGGGAAAAAAGGTATACATGTGGTGATTCCTGTGGGAGCAAAATATCCATATGAAAAGGTGCGCGATGTAGCCAAACAACTGGTCGCTATTATCAACCAACAAATGCCCGAACTAACGACATTAGAGCAGAGGTTAAACAAGCGTAAAGGAAAAATCTATTTAGACATCGCCCGCAACAACAAAGGTCAAACCGCTGCGAGTGTGTATTCGCTGCGACCTTATCCCGGGGCCACCGTCTCAACTCCGCTTGAGTGGCGCGAAGTAAAGAAAGGACTACATCCAAGTTCTTTCACTATAAAAACTATTTTCCCGCGTTTAAAAAAGAAGGGAGATCTCTTTAAACCTATTTTGAAGTAGACCAAGCGAAGAGCGTAA
>JAIFWM010000050.1 GCA_019661855.1 Candidatus Parcubacteria bacterium | reverse complement strand
GAGGGAACAAATATTTCTTGCCCTTAAGTTTATCAGGCAAATAGGACTCCTTGTCATATAATTTGTAGCCCTTGTGGTAGCCAATATCTTTCATGAGCTTAGTGGGCGCATTGCGGATCCGCATGGGGATAGGCAGGTTGCCAAACTTTTTAACGTCATCGAGCGCCTCAAAATATGCTTCATACGACTTGCGCGACTTTTTACTTTCGGCCAAGTAAGCGACTCCGTGCGCCAAGTTAATAGCACACTCGGGGTAACCTATCATTTCGCACGCCCGAAAGACTTCGTTAGCAACCACGAGTGCTGTTGGCTGCGCCAACCCAATATCTTCGCTCGCGAAAATCACCATGCGCCGCGCTATGAACAGTGGATCCTCCCCACTGTCTACCATGCGTGCCAAATAGTAGAGCGCGGCATCCGGTTGCGAGGCGCGCATACTTTTAATAAATGCAGAGATAGTGTTGTAGTGCTCCTCGCCTTTTTTGTCATAGCGCAAGTGTTTGCTTTGCAGTGTCTCCTTTAAAGTTTCAAGTGTAATCTTGCCATAGAGCTGCTGCGCGCCTTCAATGACGCCAATAGCTTGGCGCGCATCGCCTTGTGCCATTTGGATCAACCAGTCCCGCGCATCTTTGGGGATTTTAACTTTGGTGCGTTTTAAAATCTTCTCCATGTCACCTTCGGTAAGTTCGTTGAGTACAAACACGCGCGTGCGCGAAAGGAGCGCGGGGATCACCTCAAACGATGGATTTTCAGTAGTTGCTCCAATGAGTGTTAAATCTCCACGCTCAACAAACGGGAGCAAAAAATCTTGTTGTGCCTTGTTAAAGCGATGAATCTCGTCGATAAACACCACCACAGGTTTTTGAAACCCCAACGTACCGCGCTTGGGCACAATATTTTTAATATCTTCTTTGCCAGCATTCACCGCTGAGAGTTCGTGAAATTCGGCATCCAGTGCGTTGGCATAGATGCGTGCAAGCGTGGTTTTACCCGAGCCGGGCGGGCCCCAGAGGATAAAGGAAAACAGGTGCTTCCCCTCTACCGCTTCGCGCAAGGGTTTACCCTTGCCTACTAAGTGCTCTTGGCCCACAAACTCCTCAAGGCTCTTGGGGCGTATTTGGTTAGCGAGGGGCTCCATGCCCCCATATTACACTTTTGGCAGGTCGAGGTGAGACAAGGCGTCAGAAAAGGTTGAACCCACTTTTTTGCCTGGGTTAAAGATATTCAAAGGATCGAAGATTGTTTTCACTTCATGAAAGAGCGCGTACATAGCTTTGCCAAACATTTTTTCGACGTACGGTGTGCGTATCAGCCCATCGTTATGCTCTCCAGAAATAGAGCCTTGGTACTTCACGACCAAGTCGTAGACCTTGTGCGAAAGTTGGTCGATAATTTTTGCCATATCGCGACGCTTAGGGTCAATCAAAGGAATTATATGGAAGTTTCCGTCTCCTACATGTCCGGCAACCGTGTAAACCAAATCGTATTTTGCAAGTATCTGCTCAAGCTGAGGCAAAAAGTCTGGCAGCGTGCGCGGTGGCACGACAAAGTCATCGATAAACGGCGCGGTACGTTTGCCGCGGATTTTTTTGCGCAGCAAATTAAAACTTTCGCGACGCACAGCCCAATATTTGCGCGCATGCTTTTCGTCTGGCGCTACATGGACACTCATCCCCTCTTGCGTACCGTGGATCTCATCTGCCAACACCTGGGCTTTGGTGGTTGCCTCCTCTTGCGTGTCGGCACGAAATTCAACGAGGAGCACGAGTTTAGGCACACCACCAGTGAGCATCATCCACATTTCGGGTAAAAACGAAATACCAAGCGAGAAGATATTTCCTTTCATTTGGCTCGCCAACTCGGGGAAATAATGCACCGCTATAGCAAAGGTGTGGTCATCATATGACTCAAAACTATCGGGCTCGTAGTCTAAAATTTCAGGCACTAAGTAGCCAAGTTGCGCTAAGTTTTTCACAAATACCACCGTCATTGCCGAGTATTTTTTTGGCTGCACTAATTTAAATTTGATTTTGGTGATAATACCCAAGCTCCCCTGTGCACCTACCATGAGCCGCGCCAAGTTGAGCGACTGTTTGCCATCGCCAATGTCCCACAATGCATAACCAGATGAGTTTTTTTCGACATGCGGTTTGTTTTCTTCAATCACTTGCGCGTGTTCGGGGTTACTAATGAGCTTTGACACATTACGATACAATTCACCTTCAAACGAATCTTCGGCCAACTTAGCTTGTAGTGCTGCACCCGAGAGATTTTTAAGCGTATGCACCTTGCCGTCTGAAAGTACAACATCTAACTCCTCAACATAGCGAGCAGTTTTACCGTACTTAAGATTTTTTTCTCCTCCTGAGTTGTTGGCAGCCATGCCACCTACCGTGTTTAACATCCTCGAAGCGGTGTAGCTTGGCAATTCTAGATCTTTCTTTTGTGTTTGCGCATCAAAGTCTCGAAAAAACATGCCTGGCTCAACGACCGCATGCTTCTCTCCAATTTCGTGGAGTTTGTTGAGGTGCGCCGTCATGTCGAGCACTATTGAGTTGTTGAGAGGCCCGCCCGACATGTCGGTACCTGCAGAGCGTGGGGTCAAAGAAATAGAGGATTTAGGATTTTTCTTTTTTTCTGCGGTAGCAAAGTCTACGAGTTTGCCGATATCTTCGGCATTTTGGGGACGCACTACCACCTCAGGCAGCACATAAAAGAGGCTTGCATCGCGCGAAACTTTTTCTCGCGCTTCTTGCGAGTCATCTACTTCGCCTTTGACTATCTTTTTAAGATCTTGAGCTAGAGACACCCAATAATTTTATCACGATCCTGTGCCACCGGTGTCGCTTGGGTTAGTCGGAACTGCCGAGTTGATAGTGATGAAGTTAATATTCTTGGGAAGTCCGAAGAAGGTTTGATCAGGTGTCCAAGGCTCGCAGCTGTACTCACCTGGTGCATCTGGGTCAACCTGTGCCTGTGGATTTCCTGCCGAACCAGAGAATGATGACTTGAACCCTTGTGGAATACCATCTGCCCAAACATAGGTTGTGTCATTGTTCACGATAAAGTGTCCGTTAAAAGTTGAACTGCCATTTTGAGCACTAAAATCTGCGCGCGCTTTACCTCCTGCAAAATACATGGTGCCTGATGAGGTGTCGTTGCGTGAGCTCGCAAACGTACACTTCTGCGGCGAGCCCGAAGCGAGTAAGCTTCTAATCGTCATCGACGGTGTCGAGCTTCCCTGGCCGGCGTTCTGTACAACACTTGCTGGAGTGCCTCCGTTTTTCATACCCATAAATCCTAAAATACCAATTGCCGCCACGACCACCACTCCGATACCCACCCACAATGCGTTGTTTTGCATAAGATTATTATTAGACTACTTTACGATAAAGAGAAACAGCCCATGGAACGAATACTACCAAAATAAGTGCTATCCAGCCAAATGCCACCAAAAGATGCGCCACTAAGTCGGAGGTTGATGCGCCACCCTGCGAAAGCATGCGCAAGGTGTCGGATATTACGGTTATAGGGTTAATACGCGCGATAGCTTGCAGCCAGTGAGGCATGGTCTGTATAGGGACGAAAATGGAGCTGGTAAAGACAAGTGGAAAAATCCAAATAAATCCCGCAACCTGTGCCGTCTCTGGGGTGCGAACCAACATGCCAATAGTTGCTGAGATCCAGGAGAATGCAAAACCAAAATACAAAAGGATCGCGAGCGCAGTCAGCGCATCAGCAAACGATCCATGAAAGCGATAGCCAATAATGTAGCCCACCGCAACCATGAGTAGAATAACGAAAATATTGCGCATCATGTCAGTTAACGTGCGCCCCGCGAGCACCGCACTACGTGCCATAGGGAGTGAGCGAAAACGATCAATGAGTCCTTTACTTAAATCTTCGACAAGACCAATACCAGTTGCCGTGGAACCAAAAAGTACACTTTGTACCAAAATACCCGGGAGCAAAAAGTCGATATAGTTACCTCCCCCTGCAATAGCTCCACCAAACACAAAGGTAAAGAGGAGCAAAAACATCACCGGTTGAATGGACGAGAAAATCAATAGTTGCGGGATACGAATGTAGCGCAACATATTTCGCTCGATCATGGTGACGAGGTCGGTAAGGGTTGTCATATCATTTCTGCTTTATGACCGGTAAGTTTAAGAAACGCTTCATCGAGTGTTGGATGACGCAGCTGCAAATCTTCGACCATAATGTCT
>JAIFWM010000004.1 GCA_019661855.1 Candidatus Parcubacteria bacterium | reverse complement strand
AGGCCAGCGGCGCCACAGTTCTCCATAGATATGAGGCAGTTCACCATGCTGCTTAGCAAATTCCGGATCAACGGCAATCCTGTTTATAAACTCATCCTTCGTGAGCACAATGCCCATCTTCGAATATTTTTCTTGATAGATTTTGTATGGGTAGTCGTCCCAAATATGCACGTTGTTGTCTACCAAGTACTTAATATTGCTTTGCCCCGAAAGAAACCAGTAGAGCTCGTGCAACACTCCCTGCCAATATACTTTTTTAGTCGTGAGGAGAGGAAAGTCTTTCGACAAATCAAAACGAATCTGACGACCAAAAACACTATAGGTTTTAACCCCAGTGCCTTTGTCGACTTGTTCCTCCCCTGCTAAAGTCTCGCGAAGTAAATAGAGATACTGATGTTCGGGGTGATAGTTCATGTTATTTTTTCTTTTTTTCAGGAATATAATGCTTCCAGTTATCTTTCGCAAAACGTCCAGTATCACGATAATTTTGTTGAGGCGGTGAAGTTAACACAGAAAAAGTTAGTTGCGCTATTTTCATGCCCGGTCGCAGCACAATCGGTATGTTGTTCTGGTTAGTAATTTCAAGAGTGATGTTGAGAAAGTGCCCAGGGTTCACAATACCCGCTGTGTTGTGGATCATGAGTCCCACTCTTGCAAGAGAAGATTTACCGCTTAGTTGGATGAGGTAGTGATCAGAGCCAAAAAAATCTTTTGAAGTTCCCAAGACAGATATGCCTGGACGCAGAATAAACTCTTTTCCATCTTTTAACTTAAGTTCGCTTGTTTTGGCATATATCTTTTTCTGCGGATCAATGACCACAGCTGTATGCGCATCGTTAAGAAGAAACGTATTTCCCAGAAGAATATCGTAGCTGGCAGGATTCAACCGCTTCTTATCAAACGGTTTAAGAGTAATTCTTCCCGCTTTAACTTCTTTAATAATGTCTGTGTCAGATAAAAACATAATAGTTATTCGATAGTAAATATTTTTTCAGTCCCATAATACTCGGGCCAGTGTTCGTTGTAGAACGCAAACATGCGCTCAAGTCTATCTTGTTGCAGTTCAAACATCTCACATTCGCGCATGAGTTCATCGATTGCTTTGCGTGCGCCTGCAAGTTCTCCTTCACTTTCCACCACCTTTTCAAACTCGGCGAGCCAGCCGTATCCTGCGTTGCGGTCAAGACACACGTTAATATCTTTGCAGCGATATTCCTCACGTTCACGAGACCACTTAGCTTGGTAGCGAAACCCAGCACTAAGCAAAACTCGATCAAGCTGCTCGAGCGTTAAGTCAACTTTTTCCTCAAACTCCATCCGTGCCACTCCGTTAGCACTACTATCACCCCCCACTGAGGCTTTGACTACGAGTAACACTTCGCCGTCTTTGTTGCGCGTGCGCACCGATACACCAACGGCACGCGTAGCCATGTCTTCTAACTTTTGAAATTGAATATCAGATAAATGACCTTTAATTTTACTAACCAACGCATCAAGTGTGCCACCAACAAAATAGTGATTGAGTTGTTTGTTTTTAGACAAAAGTTTAAACGCAGGATCAATTACTTTGAGTTTATTGCGTAAGGCATCAGCCTTTTCTTCGCTCCCCAACAATGTTTTTACTTCTACCTCAAAGCTCTGCATGAGTCGATTTTACCCCACGGACCCCGCTTAACCCAATTCACAGGATATCCACACCACTATCCACAAAAGTGCTGGTATAGTCCGGTGCATGAACCCCCGCTTGAGCATGATCGCCGCTATAGGAAAAAACCGCGCTTTGGGCTATAAAAACCAGCTTCTTTGGACTATTCCGGATGATTTGAAGCGGTTTAAGGAAATAACTACAAAACACCCCATTATTATGGGGCGTAAAACATACGAGTCTATCTATGGGATGTTGGGCAAACCCCTACCCAATCGGACAAGTGTGGTCCTCATGCGAAAAGAAGAGTTTGATGCAGAAGACCCACTCTTTCAGTTTGAGAACGTCATTATTGCTCACTCGCCTGAAGAAGCAGTTGCAAAAGCGAGCGAGTTAGACAAAGAAGAAATATTTATCGGCGGCGGCGCACAAATTTATAAACTTTTTCTGCCTTTAGCTCATCGACTTTACTTAACCCTTATTGATGACGAAAAAGAAGCTGACGCTTTCTTTCCTGAATACGAGACAGAATTTACTAAAAAAATATCAGATGAGTCTCACGAACTGAACGGACTCAAATACTCTTGGGTTACCTTAGAAAAGTAAGAGGCCAAGGTTTATACCTTGGCCGTCTTGTGCCGTATTTGCTCCAGAAATAAGCGCAATTGTTTTAATGCATGTCCAGTGTCTCGGTACGGAACAACGTTAAACAGCGGACTTCGTCTGCCGGTTATTGAACGAGATACCGAGAACTCATGCTTTATATGAAACAGACACAAGGTCGGCTTGTGTTGTTGCCAAGCAGCCATAGTTACCTGACCAACACTTGTAGAATGGCGGTCAACCAGCGCTACCACACAAGCACAGGTCTTTATTGCGTCATCCATACTTTGAGGAATCATGTATGGAGGTACTGCTTTATCATTGAGCCGAAGACTCACCTGAAACAGTTCGTTCCTCATTTCGTTTGCTAGCCAACCAATGAGTTCATTCTCAGGGTCGGTTATAACGTGATCAGGATACGTAAAGAAAACACTAGGCATGGTCGTCCCCTATGTTTATGGTTTGAACTCTGCCCGCACTGTACCACAGAGTGGTTTATTTCACGTCTACGCCCATCGAACGAGCTGTACCCGAGATGATCTTGACTGCATGATCTACTGAAGTTGCAGATAGGTCAACCATTTTCTTTTCAGCGATTTCTTTAACCTGCGCTTTGGTAAGGGTACCGATTTTAGCTGTATTTGGCTTACCACTTCCCTTTTCTTTACCAAGAGCCTTCAAAATAAGAGACGATGCGGGAGGAGTTTTAAGGACAAAGTCATATGAGCGGTCCTCGTAGACCGAAATAACTGCAGGGACCATGTCGCCGCGCATGTCTTTAGAGGCATCATTAAATTTCTTTAAAAATTCGCCGATGTTAATGCCGGCAGGACCCAAGACCTGACCCATAGCAGGGGTCATCGCAGCTGCGCCGCCTTGAGCAATGATCTTAATTTTCTTTACTACCTTTTTTGCCATGTGATTTAAGAGAATACCCTAGATGCGCTTTACCTGCAAGAAATCAAGCTCCACGGGAGTTTCGCGACCAAACATTGCCACCAAGACCTTAACTTTGCCGCGAGCCTCATCTACCTCGCCCACCTTGCCATCAAGTTCCTTAAATGGGCCGTCAACTATGACGACCGAGTCACCAACACTAAGGTCGATCGCGTGTTTAACTGAACCTTCGGTAGCTTCCATGCGACCCAAGAGCTCATCTACTTCAGACTGCTTTAAAGGCACCGGGTTTACACCCGAGCCCACGAAGCCGGTTACGCGAGGAGTGTTACGCACCACGTACCACGACTGATCGTCTACGATCATGTCGACGAGTACATAGCCTGGATATACTTTTTCCTCTTCCTCAACACGACGACCACCTTTGATCTTGATTGTGCGCTCAGTAGGAACGACAACATTAAAAATTTTGTCAGTAAGTCCTAGCGACTCTATGCGCTGACGCAAGTTACGAGCCACCGCATTTTCGTACCCTGCGTATGTATGTATTGCGTACCATGCGCGCCCCACGCTGCTATCTTGCTTTGCCATACGTGATTGTTAGATGATGTTTCGAATAATAAGAGAGAAAATGTAATCCCACAAACCTAGATACGCAGAAACAATAAGCGAGACCGCAATAACTACACCCGTATAGACCGCTGCTTGTGTGCGCGTTGGCCATGAGACGTGTTTCATCTCGCTGCGAACTTCTTTAAAGTAATTCAACATATGATAATTAAAATTTCCCCTAAGAAAAAACCCCCTGCGGGGTCTTTTCTGTACTGTACTCCTTTTTATAGGAAGAGTCAAATCTAACGAATTTCGTAGATTATCGACACATTTGAGGTAATTTTATTCTCTCCAGTTGAGATCTCCGGAGCAACTGCTGCTCCACCCATACCCTGAGCTGTGGCATCCATAGCTTTAGAGTAATACGGTATAGGACCTGGATTGTTGCCGTTCTCGTTAAAGGAAACAACACGCACTAACCTTACACCGAGTTGCTTAGCAAGCGTGTTTGCCTTGTCTTTGGCATCAGTGATTGCCTTCTCACGAGCTTGATCCTGGACCATTTGAGGATCATCGAAAGTAAAATTAAGACCCGAAACCTCCGTGGCGCCTTGGGTGCCTACACCGGTTAAGAGATCACCTGCTTTTGCAGTGTCGCGCACCTTAACGGTCGTTGTTTGACGTACCTCATAGCCGCGCAATACTGAGCGTCCGCCTGGGCAAACACCATTTGCCTGACAGACTGCTGTTTGATAGTCATACTGCGGATACACCGAGTAGTTTGAGGTTTGAATATCTTTGTCCGCTATTCCCGCATCTTTAAGATACTTGGTGATAGCGTTTGCCTTTGTGGTTGCATCCGTCTGTGCTGCTGCAACCGTAGACTTTTCTGACACCACACTAAAGGTAAAGGTTGCAATATCTGGTACCGCAAGCGCCTCACCGTACCCCGAAACGGAGATAGTGTTTGTTGGTGTCGTCCCCGTGCCTATGTAGCGCAAACCTTGAACCCCTGCCACGACTTCAACAGCCAAAAATACTGCTACTAAAATAACAACAACGAACGCACTCTTACGAAACCTTTCACCCCACACACCATCAAACAACTCCATATAAAAATTTAGTTACTATTAATTGAACCTCTACTGCTGACGTTTCTGGAGCGCATCAATTACAGCCTTGATCTGATTATACGGGAGTGCGCCGCTAATAGGTATCTGCTTCCCGTAACCATAGATAACAGTATACGGTGTTCCTGTCCCCCCGCTTGCAGAGGCATCGGTAGCATTTGCGTCGATCTTGTCATTAAACTTTTTGCTCGTGAGACACGCAGCAAACTTTGCGTCGTCAGCACCAAGGTCGTGTGCAACTTGCTTAAACTTCGTATCGCCAATATTTTTTTGATCGTTAAAGATAGCATCCGCATATTTCCAAAAACCACTCTCCCCCAATTGCTCCGTTATACATTCAGAGGCAACTGCTGCAGGCATAGCCTCGGGGTGGATACTCTCGAGTGGAAGATGGCGATACACCCATGCAACCTGACCATTGGACTCTTCAACCAAACGCTTCAATGTTGGATATATCATTGTGCAAAATGGACATTGAAAGTCGCTGTACTCAATAAGCACAACGGGAGCTGTTGGCGAACCGATGATATGGTCCGCTGCAGTTGGTGCTGGAACTTCGAGGTGTTGTGAGTCAGCAAGGTTAGTGCCACCTTGAGACGGCTGTGCTTGTGCAGCAGGAGATTGATTAACAAAAACAACTGCCGCCGCAATCATGGCACCTGCAATCACAATCGCAATCGAGGGAGAAATCTCGAGTTTTTTAAATTCAGACATCCTCCAACGCTATCTTAATTTCGAGCTTTGAGCAAATCACGAATTTCTTCTAAAAGTCGCTCCTGTGCAGGCTTTTCGTGCGGAGCCTCTGGCTCTTCATTTTTATGCTCCCACAAACGCTTGCGCATAGTAGAAACAGCCTTAAATATAAGGAAAATCGAAATGGAAATAATGAGAAAGTTAAATATTGCTTGCAAAAAAGTACCATATTTAATCGTCACTGAACCCACAGTCCACGCAAGTGTCTTGAAGTCGACATTGTGAGTAAAAATCCCTAAGGAAGGGGTGATAATGTCCCCTACCAATGAGTTCACTATTGCGGTAAAGGCATTGCCAATGACCACTGCTATCGCAAGATCAAATGCATTACCTTTGACGGCAAAATTTTTAAACTCCGAAAACAATCCTCGCGTGCGTTGAATCATGATTTTTGTTGTAGACGTTCGACGTCTTGAACTAATTTTTGTAATCCGGTGCGAATTTCCTCAAGGGTCTTCTCTTCTTTTATATCGCGCACCTCATCCTCTTCCTCATTTTCTTGAATATCCTCGACATCCTCTTGAATCTCGTCTATATCAACTTGGATCTCATCGATGTCACGTTCAACCTCCTCCAAACTCTCCTGCTGCGCATTGATCGTCATCTGAATGAAAATTGCTAAGTAGATCGCCTCAAGCGAGACAAGTGTCGTGAGTACCAAGAGCATGCGTTCAAAAGAAAAAAATCCCAGCCATACCACCGCAAAACTGCCAATAAATATCACCGTATGCACCACGATAGACTGCGGCGATCCCACCCACCGCGTAACTTTGAGCGCTGTATGTTGAAAGGAATATTTTTGCATTTTAATTCGGCTGAAAATTAGCTTGCACGTGAGGATACTTTTTCTCATCAGAGGCAGATGAGCGGCTGTTGAAAAACAGTAACGCAATACTCACCGCAACACACACCACAATTACTCCTAAGATGATCTTAATTGCTCCTTTTTCATTAGAAGCAATGCCATATTTTATTAATAGAGAGACTAGCATAGGTTAAAAATGGCAGTTAGCCCGGTCGGTATCAATAATAGTAAACTGACCGTCAATATATTCTAAACCCCAGGGATCTATCCCGCCATCGTTAAGAGTGTCCGAGGAAACTTCGGGCAAACCAAAATTCAACACATACCCATCGTAAAGCAGCAAACAGCGAGTTCCCATTAATGCCCAGCGGCCAACCAAAGCATCTGATTTGACGTAGCTGTAACCTTGATCAATACTAAATCTATTCCCTGACACAAATCCGATCGATTCGTATGCTGGCGATGGAAGACTCAAACCCAAGAGGTTACCAAACGTATCCCATCCACTTTCCGGTCCTGAAAAATATACAGCCCAATTATTAAGAGGGGGAAATTTACTATTTTCTCTATAAAACAGGTCAACGGCGTTTTTAGTAAAATCTAAATCAAGTCTTGCCTTAGCTACATAGGCTTTTTGTTTAACTTGAGATACACCCACATAGGTAACGCTCGAAAGAAGCGCCACAATAGCCATCGCGACAAGTAGCTCAATTAAGGTAAAACCTTTATCGGACCTATATTTTTTAGCGCGACTCACAGTACTTAGTATAAACCATTAGCTTGGTTTATTGCTGTGATTGTGGCGGTAGCGCCTGTGACTGAAAATCAATTTGTAACGGCGGGCGCGCCCTACTTTGGTGAAAACGAAAAGTAAAATATAGGACTGCGATACTAAGCACAACACAGAGGATCACGAATCCAAAAATTATTTTAGTTGCACTTGCCTCGTCTGAAGCCAAACCATATTTTATAAGCAGAGATACAAGCATACATTAATGACACACTGCGGGGTCTGAAGTTGGATAAGTATCAAACTGACCATCAAAATATTCGATAGAGTATGCGTCCACACCTCCATCATACATCGATGCATTTGTTGCTTCGGGCAATCGGAGAGCAAAAAAGTACCCATCCCGTAACATGAGGCACTGGTCTCCCATGATTCTCCACATACCATTGACAGCGTTTGCTTGTAAATACATATACCCCGCATCGAGAGTGTAGGGCGGAATACCTGTCGAAGGATACGGGGGCAACACAGTTTGAGGGAGTCCGAGGGTTGTAAGTAGAGTGCTCCAACCTCCCCCTTCAAGTGTAGTGTATATAACCCAGCTGTTGACTGGTGGCCAATCGTTATTCTCTCGGTAATACAAATCTATTGCATTTTTGAGTAGAGTTGCATCTGACCTTACTCTTGCGGCGTACGCGTCATATTTCACCCAAGACAAACTAGCATACACAATACTTACAACCAGAGCCAAAACAGCCACTGAAACAAGTAGTTCAATAAGAGTAAAACCTTTATCGGACCTATATTTTTTAGCGCGCCTCACAGTACTAAGTATAAACCCACTAGCAGCTTGATGCCGAAACAAACTGAAACTGACCATCAAAATACTCTATCCCCCACGGATCAATACCACCGTCATTAATTGATGCAGAGGTTTGTTCAGGTAATCGCATATCTAGGTAATATCCCTCACTAAACAAAAGGCAAGTATCAGTGTCAAAGTCGACAAGGGCAAATACGCCACCATGTGTTTGACTCGAACGATAGTACACATATCCTTGGTACGTCAAAATAGGATCATTATCAATAGCAATTGACTCAAACGGTGGCGTAATTGGTTTAGTGGTACCTATCGCTAATCCTGAAACAAACGTACTCCAATTGCCTCCGGTGGCTGTTGAGTAGACACCATAATTGGCAGAGGGTGGCCAGTTGCCGGTATTTCGATAGTAAAGATCAATCGAATTTTTTATGAGTGCTGCATCACTTTTAGCCTTCGCCGCGTACGCTTGATCTTTTGCGAAGGCTAATGATGCATAAATGATTGTGCCGAGCAGTATAAGCAAAGACACAGAAAACAAGACTTCAATCAGGGTAAAACCGCGTTGCCTCATTTTGTCTTAATAAGGCGTACTTCGGGGCGCGGATGTTCAGACGGCCCTGGTGAGTTTGACGCAGCAAAATGAACCACCAGTAGAATGACGACACTAAGAATTAGACAGAATAGTATAACCCACACTTTAAAGCTCATCTTAGTAGTATAAGCCTTAAATTTGGACCGGAGGAAGTGAGGTCTCTAACGACTAAAACCGTCCCTCGAGGGACGGTTTTAGTTACTCTGTCTCTACCCTTACCTTAGTTTTTTTCTCATCCTCGGACTTCGGCAAGGTGACAGAGAGCACACCGTTCTTTGCTTTAGCTACAATCTCGTCCTTGTTTACCCGTGCAGGAAGCGAGAACTCTCTTCGGAACTCACCATATTCTCGTTCGTAACGATAGACTTTTCCATCCTTTTCATCTTTGTTTTCTTTTTCAATCCTGCCGGAGAGCGAGAGGTAGTCGTCACCAACCTCGATATCTATCTTATTTGGATCGATGCCGGGGACGTTGGCCAATACTTTGATTTCCCTGTCTGTTTCTGACACATCCACCTTAGGGAACATGGCACTAACCCCTCCTAGACCGCGGCTTCTTAAGAGACTCTGGGTCGTGAGGTTAAATGGATCAAAAGAGTCGTCCAAGAAACGATCTATAAGAGAGAGCGGTGAATGCTCCGATGGTAATTCGCGAGCCTGGGGCTCTTTTTTGGTGATGTTTGCCATACCTCAAACTAAAGAAGATTACTTTGGTAATTTCTGCATCGCTTCGACCTAGTAAGCGATGACAGATAAAAAGATTTTAAATATAGATTTTAAAGAAAAAATGAAAATGCCAAGAATACGACATAGGCAAACATTCAAATTTAGACCTTTCTTCAGGGGTGCCTACCCGGATTCGAACCGGGACATACAGCTCCACAAGCTGCAGTGCTAACCATTACACCATAGGCACCATACGAAACTCTGCGTTAACCCAAAGTATCAGCTATTTCTTGCGTACGCAACGCGCGACGTGAAGAGATATAGGAGAGGAGGATAAACCCTAAGCTTATGAACGCCGTAACCGCCTCAGGCACATGCACAATAAGCCCCACAAACATACACAATGCCAGCCCAAAAATAGCCCAATGTGCGCCATGCTCTATGTAACGCAAACTTTCCAACGTTCGTTCACGCACCAGGTACACCGTGAGCGACCGCACAAAGTATGCACCAATACCTAACCCCACCACGATAATAATCAATGACGTGGTGATTGCGAACGCGCCAATTACTCCATCGAGCGAAAAAGCAGTGTCGAGGAGGTTAAGGTAGACAAAGAGCATTATCCCTGTGCGTACTACCCCACGTGTTTCGACACCTAAGCCGTGAGCGATACCCTCAGTAAAGGTGAAGAGGATGATACCAATAAGTCCTGCCTGGAGTAACAGCCCCACATGGTCATGTGCAAAATAAGAGACACCAAGAAGGAGTGCGAGTGCAAGAGCTATCTCTATTGCCTCTACTCTTCCCCATCGCGAGAGACGCGCTTCGAGTGGTGCAAACCAATGTACGCGTTTGCCTACATCGAAGAAATATTTAAGCGACACCATAATAAGGAACGAGCCACCGAATGCTTTAATCACCGACTCTGCATTGGTAAGCAGCATCGTATAGTGAGCGCTATCAAAAAGTGCGAGCATTGCGATAGTGATGGGCGAAGTAAGCGAGACCACACTCACGATAAGTATGGGGAGTATCAGGCGCGTCCCAAAGACTGAAAAAAGAATACCCCAAGTAAGAAACCGTTTTTGCCAAACCTCAGACATTTCAGAAAGTATTTTGGCGTTAACGACTGCATTGTCGAACGAAAGAGTTATTTCAAGTATTGCTAAAACGCTAGCCAAGAAAAAAGCTGACCATCCGCCCCACAGATACACACCTGCGAGTGCTATGATCGAAACCAGTATGGGACCGGTAAATATTTTCATTACCCGATTATTGTAGCACCGCACAAAACGAGTTTTGTGCGGATTAGTGAATGACGTTAGAACCTACCTCTTTTTTCTGTACGCTTAAGAACTATTTGAAGGCAGCGCGAATGCTCGTAAGATAGGTTAAGAAATCAACTTCCATGCTATTTTTTATCGACTTATAGTAACTAGTTGAGCTCGCCAAATCGAGCGGGCCAGCAAAAATATCACCGAAATAGAGGTTGGTTTCGAAATGCCCCTTACGAGTAATGATGCCGTTTTGCTGAATAGTAAAATCATTACTTTCAGTTGGGCTACCTATGAAGTAGGTGTTGGGCGGCTCATTTTTGCTTGCATAATCTGTGCTACGGGCCGGTAGTGGAAAGAATCCATCACTGTTAACTGCTGAAATTTTCGAAAGCAAATCATCTGCTGAAATATAGGCAAGCCCACCAAATTTTAGTGGGATTTTATACTCATCTTTCAAACCTTCCTCGGATGACAAGACGACCTTATTCAGTGCCTCATTCAGTTGGGGCAGATTTTTTCTAAAACACGAGGCAATATCGTTAAATTGTTGCGGCGATGCGCTGGACGGGTCAACAAAGATATTTACGATCTTATTTGCCGTTACGCTGTACTCGTCATCATCGCTATAAGTTGGAGTTTCAAATACTTCAGTTGGTATGTTTGTATTTTGAGGTAAGGGCGCTTTATATAAGCCGCCCAGGCTGCTGCCAACAAAGAAATCTGTACCTTGAGCACTGAAGAGGGACTCTTTTTGACCATCTTG
This sequence comes from Candidatus Parcubacteria bacterium, assembly GCA_019661855.1. Lineage (GTDB taxonomy): Bacteria > Patescibacteriota > Minisyncoccia > Phycocordibacterales > SBAW01 > GWA1-54-10. Next base: position 8,260 of record JAIFWM010000004.1, on the reverse strand, counting down.
GATGTAATAAAGATCAAGATTATCTCTGTTTATTTCAAAAGTATGCTGGGTGAACCAATCTAGCTGTAAAGTAATGTCACCACAGTTATTTGTTGTGACTAGCGTTCTGGTAACTGGATCTGGAAATGGATTTGCGTGAGCAAAAAGCCAAATTATTCCAATCACACCTGCCATCAGGAACCCCACAATAATGACAACTACCCACACCCATATAGGCCTTTTAGGAGCAGGTTGGACTTGAACTGGTGGGATGGGAGTTGATGAAGAATCCATATATCTAACATGATATCACCTGCGAGTGCTATGATCGAAACCAGTATGGGACCGGTAAATATTTTTATTACCCGATTATTGTAGCACCGGGAGGAAAGTTAGGTCACAAATAATTCCTCGTCGTCGCTCGGAATTTTCGCGACCCCGGCTCGCGGTTTTGCTTGCTAGCAAAACACCGCTGCGCCTCACAAAACGCAGAAAATCTGCATCAATGCAGATTTTACTGTCGGTTTTGTGCCCAGGAGAGGACTCGAACCTCCATGCCCTTGCGGGCGCTACCACCTCAAGGTAGTACGTCTACCAGTTTCGCCACCTGGGCAAATATTTAGAACCCGCACCCTAAAAACAATGTTTACTCTACCGCAGCTTCCTCTTTTTGTGGAGCTTCTACGGGCCCAGGAGTTTCTTCTACCATTGCCACAGGCAAGGCAAGAGTTTTACGCATTGCGCGCTTTGCTTCTTTAGAAGCTTTGCGGCGAATGAAGTAAAGTTTTGCGCGACGAGTGCGTGCGCGGCGAAGCACCTCAACTTCGTCTACCATTGGTGAATAGATTGGGAAGATACGCTCAACCCCTACTCCGCTAGCTACCTTGCGAACGGTGAAGGTAGCACCTGCCTCGGTACCGTGTTTAACGGCGAGGATCAAACCTTCAAAAGCCTGACGGCGAACGTTGCGAGTTGCAACATCTTTTTTGTTTTTACCCTTCGAGATCTTAAGCTCCTCGATCAACTGCCAGACACGCACCGTATCCCCCGCTCGGAGGCCGAGTGAGGCGCGTTTCTTCATATTTACTGGCGATATAACTACTTTCGAATCCATGTCCGAAGACTTTAACACGAACCTAACCTTCACGCAATTCTCTTTCAGCTGCAACGAAATCCGGGGGTAATGGAGCCTCAAATGTCACCTTTTTACCCTTAGGATGAGTAAAGGTGAGTGAGAGCGCGTGGAGGGCTAGGCGCTCAAAGCCTAAAAGCGAGGTGCGGCCAGGCGCATACATGGTGTCGGCAACAATAGGATGCTGGATAGCTGCAAAATGGACACGGATCTGGTGGGTACGCCCCGTTTTAGGAAAGACCTCTACATACGCAAAGTCCTCCCCATTTTGTATACGACGATACACAGTGACCGCATCACGGGTCGTGCCATAGGGTAATTTGGCCGAGCGGGGCCCTAAGCCTCCGCGTGCAGAGCCTATTGGTTTGTCGACAATGCCGCGCTCGTCTTTGAATGCACCGTAGACAAAAGCGCGATAAGTTTTTTGCACCTCCCTACTTTTAAATTGCTCTTTTAAAAATGTGAACGCGTCTTCTGTTTTTGCAACAACTAACAGCCCGGAAGTTTCCCGGTCGATGCGATGCACAATAAAAAACTGTGGGTAATTATTTTTAAGCCAGCCTTCAACCGTTTCGCGTTCAGCATGGCGGTCAGGAATAACCTGCAGACCTGCAGGCTTGTTGAGAACAACGATCGAATCGTCTTCGAAAATAACAGTGGGCTCCATGGTGCACCCTGTAGGACTCGAACCTACGACCTTCCCCGTGTAAAGGGGTTGCTCTACCAACTGAGCTAAGGGTGCATTTATCTTACTCTGCACCAATAGTGCTCTGCACTATTGGTGCCCCCGGCAGGAATCGAACCTGCAATAGCGGCTTAGAAGTCCGCAGTTATATCCATTTAACTACAGGGGCGATCCCTCAATTCTACCAGGGGAATATGTGCCAATGCACGATACCATACACTGCCAAAAGTGCGAACAGAATAACAGTAAACCAGAAAAAGTATTTGTTAATAAAATCGAGCACATGTTTACCATATCTCCCTGCCATATACACAAAGAGTGCCATGCGCGCACTTCTGCCTAACACATAGCCTACGAAAAAAGTTGTAAACGGTGCATGCAAAAATCCGGCTGCATAGATAAAGACTTTGTCGGGTATCGGAGTAAACGACGCAAGTGCCATAGCAAAAAACACATGTTGGCCGATACTATGCTGGGCCATCACAAACGCCCTTTCAAAACCGTACCAGGCGAGTATAGGCTCTCCAAATTGATTAAAAATAAACACCGCAATGAAGTACGCAACAACTGCACCGAGCGCTGAAGATAGTATTGAGACCGAAAGATAACGTCGCCAATGTGTGGGCTGCGCAGTCGTGAGTGCAACTAAAAAGATTTCTGGCGCGATAGGAAAAAATATTGCATCAGTAAATGCTACAAGCGAAAGCCAGGCTAAAGCGTGTGGTTTGTGTGCATGCTGTTCAAACCACTGCCACACTCTATCCTTTACTGCCTCAAGCCACTTCATAATTAGCGCACCCGCGTACCCGGTTTAACCTGTACTTCAAAAAGTGAAAAAGGATTTTCATCATCGCCACCCACTGCCAAGATCATTGCTTGCGACTCCAACCCCATCATCATGCGAGGAGCGAGGTTGGTAACAAACGGACACTTCTTTCCTACGAGCTCTTGTGGATCTGAAAAAAATGGAGCTATACCCGAGAGTACCTGGCGTTCTTCGTCTCCAAAATTAACTTTGAGTTTAAGGAGCTTGTCACTCCCCTCTATACGCTCAGCGATCATGATTTCGCCAACGCGGATCTCTACTTTTTTAAAATCATCTATTGAAATATGTTCCATGTTACTTATGTGTATCAAGATAACTCTGCAATATCAACGCCGCTGCAGAGGCGTCTAACTTTTTTTGCGAAGGATTTTCTTTGCGTGACCCGTCTGGTTCAAACTGTCGCGCAGCTTGTGTTGAGGTAAAAAACTCTTGTTGGTAGTCGACTGGAAGGTGCGAAAGTTCCTCTAAATCTTTTTTAAATTGCTCAATGTCTTCCATAACCAAATTTGGCTCGTTTTTAAAGTTGCGCGATTCACCTATGACAACTTTTTGCACATTATTTGTCTGTGCGAGTTCAACCACGCGCGAAAGCGCCTTGGGTCCGGACTCTATAACCTCAAGTGGAAATGCTAATCGCCCCTCTTCGTCTGAAAGGGCAACTCCGACGCGTGTGGTCCCATAGTCTATCCCTAAGTGTCGCATTGGTGTAGCATAACAAAATATTGGATGGGTGGCCGAGTGGTTTAAGGCAACAGTCTTGAAAACTGTCGTACCGAAAGGTACCGTGAGTTCGAATCTCACCCCATCCGCCTAGAATCAGAGTTATACTGGGAGGTAAATGCCCGAGGAGAAGCACATTACCTGGGAGGTTAAGACGCACATGCACCGTGAGCATAGTACCGACTGGTACTGGGCGCTGGGGACATTTGGAGTTGTAGGAGCTGGCCTCTCTATTTGGTTTGGCAATGGACTCCTCGCCATTATTTTATTGGTAGGCACTCTCTCTATAGGAGTACTGGCGGCACGGGGCCCGCGTGACCATATAGTGCGCATAGACACACGCGGTATCTCTATAGACGGCACTATGTACAATTTTTCTACTATTCACTCGTTTTGGGTAGAGCGCGACGGCGAAACTCCGCGACTGTTCCTCACTACCAACAGTTTGCTTATGCCACGCGTCTCTCTCCCACTCGACTCGCACGAACAAGGGCAGCTCGTGCGTGATCACGTGCGCGACTTTGTAAAAGAGGAGGAGCAACATCCTCACATGGGCGAGCACCTCGCGGAGATCTTCGGTTTGTGATACAAAAACAGAACTGCTCTCGTAGTTCAACGGATAGAATGCAAGCTTGCGGAGCTTGTGATCCAGGTTCGATTCCTGGCGGGAGCACCAGTAGATAAAATTATTGCCAACTTATTCCTCGGGTCGTTACGATAGTTTTCCACGGGCCTTGAGGCACTTCGTTAGCATCGACAAAGCGCCACGAAGTCACTCCATTGTCTTCTAACCCTAAGCATTGCCAAAGCGCTGGCGAAACATCTAACCCTGCTTTTGCATCAAAGGTATTAAGCGGTGTTTGTGCGGCACCAAATACATACGCTTTATCATCTTCGTGTATCGGGCCCACATCCTCCCACTGGCCATAACAAGTTTTGTCTCCACGTACTACTTCGACCCAATGATTTTTAAACGTAAAAGATTTAGGAGCATCTGCTTTTAAATTTCCCTCTTCGTCATACTCACCATAGGGGAGTGCCACATAAAATGTATTTTCTTTTGGTGTAAATCCGCATGGGTTGTAACCAGAGCGACACTTGGGATAATCAACACCGCCAAAATGTTCCTGCCAACTGTCATCCCAGTAGCTGGGACTGTTTGATATATAGGAGTTATCTTGATCCGCCTCCTCACCTACCCAAAACATGGTGGTGATGGCTTTTTTGGAAACAATCTTGGAGTTAGGCGCAGATGTGGTGGTAGTAGTAGTTGCTCGTACTTCTGATACCCCAGATGGCGAAGATGTGGCTTCAGTAAGGGCCGAAGGGGTTGAAGTACCCGCATATTGGATAGGGAGGGGCTGGTCGTGGTTGCCCCAATTAGTTACTATGAGGGCTGCCACGATGGCAGTTGCTAGTAGTACAATAATCAAGGGAAACGATTTCATAGCAGGACTATAGCAAAAACAGTTAATTAACAGTAGCTTCAGATTAGACTCATTACAATTTAAGATTCCTTTTTATGACTTCAGCACGACCCTTTATTTTTGGAACTTTCGCTGCAGCGCTTATTCTTTTTAGCCTTTCTATTTCATTTACTCAAGCGGCAACTAATCTTGTTCCTAACGGGGACGTTGAAATTGCTAACTCTTCAAATGCAAACCTACCTCAAGGTTGGGCCACCGACTCATGGGGTACTCTCTCGCCTACTTTTACTTATCCTGCAGCAGGCCCTACAGGCAAAGCAGTGAAAGTTGATATCACTTCACGCAGCTCAGGTGATGCTAAATGGTACTTCACTCATATTCCGGTAACACCTGGCAAAAAATACGATATCAAGGACTCATACTCTTCAAACATAGCTGCCGAAGTGGACGCAGAGTTCATTATGACTAATGGCTCGTTCTCATACGCGGCACTTGGCAACACAGGGTCCACCGGCGGTGCGTGGCAAAACTTTACGGGCCAGGTGACGGTACCTGCCAATGCAAAATCAATGAGCATTTTGCATATTATTTCGAGTGTAGGAAATCTCTCTGTGGATAACATGAGCGTGACTGACGCATCGGCAGCTGCAACCACAACTCCACCGGCAACAACCACACCTCCAGCATCTAAACCAGTCATTAGTTCATTCACGGCAAATCCTACGAGTGTTCAATCGGGACAAAGCTCTACACTTTCTTGGGTCACCGCAAGCGCAACTTCCCTTTCGATCAACAACGGTGTGGGCAACGTCACGGGCCTTACCTCTAAAGTAGTAAACCCTACGGCAACAACCACGTACGTACTTACTGCAACAAATAGCGCAGGAAATACTGCAGCAACGACCACTGTGTTTATTACTCTAGCCAGCAGCACTACAACTCCTCCGGCAACAACAACTCCACCGGCAACAACCACACCTCCCGCTACAACTACTCCCCCTGCAACCACAACTCCTCCAACCACCGGAAGCAACTTAATTACCAACGGCAATTTTGAAATGGGTACAACCAACAACCCACAAGGCTGGCATGCAGACTATTGGGGTACTAATAGGAGAACCTTTACCTATGCAGTCCAAGGCAATGGTGGGGGCAAGGCAGCAAACGTAGTAGTGACCAATTGGAAATCCGGCGATGCCAAGTGGTGGTTTGACCATATACCAGTATCTAGTCATACCACCTACCAATTCTCAGACGACTACATGTCAAACATAGTAACCAACGTAAGTATTGAATTCTTGTATGCCAACGGCACCTATGACTACCAATGGATCGGCGATGCTGAAGCAACGGGCAGTGGATGGAAAACCTTTAAAGCACAGATCACCGTCCCAACCGGAGTTGTCTCAATGTCGGTACTGCATGCGCTTGATAAAAACGGTTCACTCACTATAGACAACGCATCACTTAGTCCGATCTCAAACAATAACTTCTCGCAAGGTATGATCACACTCGTGTTTGACGATGGTCTCGTGTCTCAATATCAAAATGCCCGACCAATACTTAACACTGCGGGACTTAAGTCTACCTACGGAATAATTACCCAATCAGTTGATTCATCTCCCTACATGACCTGGGCACAGATCACCACCCTTAAGAATGAGAGCAATGAAATAGACGCGCACACCCGCACACATCCAGACCTTACAACTTTAACTTCTGCTGCAGCACAAGCCGAAATTAAAGGTTCGTTCGATGATTTGGTAGCACACGGATTTATTCCAAAGACATTCATATATCCATATGGTGGCGTGAACACAGCTGTAGAAAATCAAGTTAAAGGTGCAAGCTACGCTGGCGCACGCGGGTCAGACTTTGGTCTCAACGGTACCACTGCAGATAAATTTAACCTTTACGACATTCGTGTTGATCAAACCTCAACACTCGCCTCTGTTAAACAATGGATTGACCAAGCTAATACTGACAAACGCTGGCTTATCTTGGAGCTCCACGATATTAAAACCGGCGGTGATGAATATGCAATCACCCCAGCACTCTTCCAAAGCATTGTTAATTACATTAAACAAAGCGGCATCAAAGTAGTGACGCTTCAAGACGGAATCGCACAGATACCTAACTAAAAGTTAGGCTTTAAGGAGTTTAGCTACTTTTGCCTTGCGGCGAGCAGCGGTGTTCTTTTTGATGAGTCCGCGCTTAAGAGCTTTATCAATAGCTTGGTAGGCAGCAGAGAGAGTTTTAACATCCCCTTTTTGTGCGCCGCGAACTGCTTTGAGTGCGCCACGAAGAGAGTCTCTACGTGCATCATTAAAGACCTTCTTGCGAAGGGATGCGCGGTGAGCTTTCTTGGCGGACTTGGTAATTGCCATGCGGAGATAGTACTCTATAAGCATATGATAGGCAAGCTCAAAGGTACTTTTGACGGGACTACACCCGAGAACGCGGTTTTAATCGACGTCAACGGTGTGGGCTACTGTGTGCGCGTCCCACTAGCCTCTGCTCTCTCAATGCAAGGGGGTCAACCGGTCTCACTCTTTATCCACACGGCAGTGCGCGAGGACGCTATCGACCTTTACGGATTTTTAAGTGAGGAAGAACTTTCTTTTTTTAAGTTGCTTACCTCGGTGTCGGGTGTAGGGCCGAAAACAGCGATTGGAATACTTAATGTCTCTGACATTAAGTCGCTCAAACGCGCTATCGCCCAGGGTGACAACAGCGCACTCACCAAAGTATTTGGTATTGGTAAGAAAAGCGCAGAACGTATTGTCGTTGAATTGCGCGACAAACTCGCGGGTGAAAAAGATTCAGGTGCACCTGTGGGCCCTGATGGCGAAGTCATTGAAGCATTGATGGCTTTAGGGTATCGTGCCGACGAGTCTCGTCAGGCGCTCAAAGGGCTGGACGTTAAGCTCGTGGGTGTGAAAGAGAGGCTCTCAGCTGCGCTTAAGACATTAGGCCGCGCTTCGGCATGAAATCATTTTTAAAGAAAATACTCCCTGTCCCCGTGTTGGGAGCATATCACTTCCTACTCGCACAAGTAGGAGCTTTAATATACGGATTCCCCTCGCGTACATTGTTTGTCATTGGTGTTACGGGCACTAAGGGCAAATCAACGACCACCGAACTTATTAATGCAATCTTGCGCGAAGCTGGATACAAAACTGCTGTCGCCTCAACCATACATTTTACTATCGGGCACGAGAGTGAGCCTAACCTCTTTAAGATGACAATGCCGGGGAGATTTTTTTTGCAGCGATTTTTACGCAAAGCAGTTTCGAAGGGCGCAACCCACGCGGTAATCGAAATGACCTCAGAGGGTGCAAAACAATTTAGACACAAAGGTATAGATCTTGATGCCTTAGTTTTTACTAACCTTGCACCCGAACATATTGAGTCACACGGAAGCCTCGAAAACTATGTCGCTGCCAAACTCTCTATCGCTAAAAATATGGAAACGTCATCTAAACGTCCAC
>JAIFWM010000049.1 GCA_019661855.1 Candidatus Parcubacteria bacterium | reverse complement strand
GCTTACTTGATGGTGCGCCACAGACAGGAGATATTGTGACCACGCTTGAGCCCTCGGTGCAGACCGAGCTTGAGCGAACACTACAACTCTATGACGCAGCATGGAACCCAAATCTTTCGGGTGGCATCGTGATGGATCCAAAGACGGGAGAAATTTTAGGCATGGCTGTGTCACCTTCGTTTGACCTTAATCACTTTAACGAAGAGCCGAGTGCTTCGATCTACCAAAACCCTATGGTAGAGGGTGTATATGAAATGGGATCAATTATTAAACCACTCACGATGGCAGCGGGGATTGATGCCGGGGTGATAACTCCCTCGACTACTTACAACGACACTGGCTGCTTGAAGAAAAAAAGATATGTAACTTTGATGCTAAAGCACGCGGCGTCGTACCTATGCAAGAAATTTTGAGTCAGTCTCTTAACTTAGGTGTGTCGTTTATCGCAACGAAGCTTGGTGGCGAAACTATGCGCAACTACTTTCTTGAACATTACAAGTTAGGCAGCGAGACTGGGATAGATTTGCCAGGTGAGGTGCGTGGGTTGGTAACCAACCTGCAGAGTCCACGTTTGGTTGAATATGATACAGCATCGTTTGGTCAGGGTATTGCTATGACACCAATAGAAACCGTGCGTGCATTGAACACGCTAGCGAGCGGCGGATATTTAGTAACTCCTCATTTAGTAAAGGAGGTGCACTATGACTCAGGTGTCTCGCGCGAGCTTGGTTGGGGAGAGCCCGAGCGAGTTTTAAAGGCAGATACAACGCTTGAGGTGTCGCGTATGCTCACCAAGGTGGTGGATACTGCCCTTGCTAACGGTACTATCAAACTTGAGCACTATAGTGTGGCGGCAAAGACCGGTACTGCCCAGATTGCTAACCCCAATGGCGGGGGGTACTACGCAGACAGATTTTTGCACAGCTTCTTTGGTTACTTCCCCTCGTATGATGCGAAGTTTATTATTTTCCTCTTTGCGGTAGAGCCAAAGGGCGCGCCGTTCGCATCGCAAACCTGGGCACAACCGTTCCACTCCCTCACTCAGTTTTTAATTAACTACTACGCTATTCCGCCCGACCGCTAAAAGAAAAAGCCCCGCGCGTGCGCGGGGCGGAGATTCCAGTTGGAAGCCATTAGAACAAATCAATGGCCTCGATCTTCCACTGTTCTTGCGTCGTGTCGATCACATACGTTGGACCAAGCAGCAGGATTCCAGATTCTGGGTGCTCATTATCATAGATCTTTTCTCGAGTAATCCATTGATAGGCGTCTTCCAGGCGGGAAAATTTTTTCGCAGTTAGATGCTCGATGCACCCTCTCTTAAACGTATCGATTAGGTCGTCTCGCGATTCTGGAACACCTGCAAGCAATCTCCCTGCAGTTTTTGGAAAGAAAGTTGCTGCCATGTAGACTTTTTGCCCATAGACATTCTGAACAAGAATCATGGGGTGTCGAGGCGTAATGGTTTGAGAAGGTGAGCCTCGGAACTGATCGGCAAGCCAAGTGAAGAAACGCATGGTTCTGCTCCTCTGGTGAACTATTTCGCTGCAATTACACTCTGTTTAAGTTTAAAAGTCAAGTGAAAGAAAAGTGTTATAAAATGAAATACGTTGAAACAATTTTTAAAGCACATAGTCGTCTACATTTTGACACTGGAGGCACGGGCAGTGCTCCGCCGCTATAAGCCGCGCATTGTGGGTATTACTGGCTCTGTTGGCAAAACCTCAACCAAAGATGCCATCTATGCGGTTGTCGCACAGGGCACCCACGCGCGCAAAAGTGAAAAGAGTTTTAACTCAGAGATTGGTGTGCCACTCACAATCTTGGGGTTGCCTAATGCGTGGGAAAATCCGTTTAAATGGATTCAAAATATTATTGAAGGTTTGTTTGTTGTCTTGGTGCCCACTAAATACCCGCAATGGTTGGTGCTTGAGATCGGTGCCGACCGTCCTGGCGATATTCAAAATGTTGCAAAGTGGCTCAAACTCGATGTAGCGGTGATTACGCGGTTACCAGAAGTGCCGGTGCATGTTGAATTTTTTGACTCACCCGAACAGGTGGTGGAGGAAAAAGCGGCACTCATTAAAGCGCTCAAATCTGGTGGCACCTTGGTACTCTATGGTGATGATGAAAAGACACATACTTTGCGCAGTCGTGCCAAGGATGGGGTTGAAACTATCTTCTTTGGGTTTGGGCCAAAGTGTGATGTGCGAGCGCATAACTTCGAACTCATGCGAGAGGAAAGCACATTTGCCTGGCCACTTGGTATGAGTGCACGACTCACCGTTGGCGAGGAATCTGCACCGCTTAGTATTATTGGTACGTTGGGCGACCACTCACTCTTGCCGGCTATAGGTGCAGCTGCAGTGGGGAAGGCACTTGGAAAAGATTTGCAAAATATTGTCACAGCACTCAAAAGTTATGAGCCGCCGCATGGGCGTATGCATTTGGTGCGCGGCATTAAAGATACGCTCATTATTGATGACACCTACAACTCATCTCCTGCAGCGCTCGTTGCTGCGCTTGAAACATTGCACGCACTCCCCGTGAAGGGGCGCAAGATCGTTGCACTGGGAGATATGACTGAGCTTGGGCGACACTCGATGGATGAACATAAAAAAGTAGGGGAGTATGTGGCTAATGTGGCAGACCTGGCTTTAACTGCAGGTTTTCGTGCTCGAGGTATTGCCGAAGGTGCACTCGATAATGGCATGAAAGAAGGAAATGTTATGCAATTTGAAGATTCGCGTAAAGCTGGTGATGCGTTAGATGATATTTTAAAACCAGGCGACTGTGTGCTTGTTAAAGGTTCACAAGTGATGCGTATGGAAAAAATAGTAGAGCAAATAATGGCCGAGCCGGAGCGTGCAAAAGAACTCTTGGTGCGCCAGGATTTGGAATGGCGAAGGAGATAGTGTATAAAGAAAAAAGAGGAACTGAAACAACAGAGGAGAGTAAGTAATGCCTATACCAAGGCGTTCTGTTAATAACGGTTTTGATCAGGCGGCGTGGCGGCGAAGTGCGTTTTGCCAAGCAATGCTTGAGAAGCTCAGAACATTTAAACCCGGAGACAGAGTCCTTGTTCATGGAGTCAAGGCTGAAGTTGCGAAGACAGACGAGAAGACGCTGACCGTCATGCTCACGATCGGCAAAGTGACACAAGGTTATAGCGTCAAAGCTGTTGAGTTTGACCCCGCACGTCAGAAGTGATCTTGGTTCACTCGTTACTAAAAGAGAGCCCGAGCAAGTTGCTCGGGCTCTTTGCGTGCCATGCACAATAGAATTGTCAAATAGGAAATTTTATTGTAGATTTTAATAGTTACGTAAGCGGCCCTATCGTCTAGCGGTTAGGACGTGGCCTTCTCAAGGCTAAAACCGGGGTTCGATTCCCCGTAGGGTCACAAATGCACAAAATTTTAGGATACCAATTCTTTGACCGCCCAACACTCACGGTAGCCAAAGATTTGATAGGGAAGTTCTTGGTACGCAAGATTGGCAATAAGGAAATTGCGTTGATGATTACTGAAACAGAGGCCTATGACGGTCTCTACGATTTGGCGTGCCATGCACGCTCGGGTAAGACCAAGCGTAACTATCCGATGTTTGGAGAGGCGGGAAGAGCGTATGTCTACTTCACATACGGCATGCATTGGATGCTCAATTTGGTAACTGGCAAAAAAGACTATCCCGCCGGTGTTCTCATCCGTGGTCTTCAAGGTTCAACCTTGAAGTTGAATGGCCCAGCAAAGTTGACTAAATTTCTTAAAATCGACGTGAAACTAAATAATTTAAAGTTAGGGAAGGGAAGTGGTTTATGGGTCGAAGATAGGGGAGTCAAAATTCCTACTTCTAAAATAAAAAGAACGCCCCGCATAGGCGTTGCCTATGCGGGGTCGTATGCCAAGAAGCCTTGGCGATTTGTTTACTTGTCGGGGTAGCGCCGATCTCGAACCTGCCTCTCTTTATCAGAAAGTTTCAAGTCTCTTTCGGCGACAGCTAAAGCCCATTTAAACATCACTGTTTCAAGTTCGGGGCTTTTGTATTGTCCCAGGATGCCTTTCAAAGCTGGATGGAACATGTTTTCCTCGCTCGTTAAATTAGCGAGGGCACGCACTACCTATGAGCTCTCGCTCGCCCTCTGAATAGAGTATACACCTAATTAAACAAATTGTCAACTACCGCCTTAACAGCGTTGCCGTCTGCGCGGCCTTTAAGATCTTTCATAAGCATACCCATGAGTTGATTTGCTTTAGTTTTGTCGGTAACGCCTAGCTCTGCTGCTTTAGCTTTTGCTTTGGCAACGATTTCCTCTTGCGACATCTGTGTAGGGAGCATAGTCTCGATTATTGAAAGCTCCTCTTTTTCACCAGTAGCTAACTCGGGGCGACCACCTTTTTCAAACTGTTCAATAGAGTCTTTGCGCTGCTTGGCTGCGCGGGTGAGGACGGTTAAGATCTCATCGTCAGAGAGTATGCCGTCTGGGCCCTTGCCCTTGGCTACGGCCTCGTTCATGAGTGCCGACATGATGCCTCTAAGAACAGTTACTTTAGTAGGCTCTTTAGCTTTCATCGCCGCGATCATCGCCGCTTTTATATCTGCCTGTGTCATGCGAAAATACTACCATGGAGTCTCTCTCCC
>JAIFWM010000048.1 GCA_019661855.1 Candidatus Parcubacteria bacterium | reverse complement strand
GGGAGAGGATCAAAAGTGCTTACCGGCCCACAGTAGAGCAGCACGAGCTCATTAAAGCAAGTGATGATGTTTTTAAAATAGTAAAAGCAGTGTATGACTCAGGGCAAGTGCGCGTCTGGCCAGACCGTGCGCTGTATATGACCACCAAAGTTGGCCCCGACGGTTTACCTGAGCAAGATCAGTCAGGTCGTATACGCGAAGTGCCTCGAGAAGTGTATTTGGTTCGAAGAGATGACGAAGGATATCCCGTGCTTTCCCCCGAGAAAGTAAAAATGCCACGCCGTCCAGCACAATTTATTAATGCGCTCGAAGAGTTTGTAGACGAAGCGCCCTGGCCGCAGGTGACAGAATTTCTTAAATCAACAGAAGGAGGTACGAATGTTGAACAAATACAGGCACTCGAAGATGCTGCGAATGAAATTCAGAGTTTTGAAGATGCGGGAGAAGTTGCAAAAAACATACACGCTACTTTTCCTAAATCAAAAGACCAAGACAAATTAATGGGCTACCTATCTCGGGTACTTAACCATTTTCTCGGACAACGAGCATTGTTGTGCGAAGATATTTCCAAATTAAAAGCCCTGCATACTGAGATGACCTCCTTCTTTAAAACCTCAAATGGGAGATTCTTTAGGCAAGTTACGTTCATGGATGTGCTTGATAATCGAGCATTTGAATTAGGAAAAGATCTCCTTACTCAAGCAATTACACCCGAGCAAGTCACTAAAGCTTTGGAAGGCATAGGAGCGTATCCTTTTGAATTTGCTTTTGCATATGATCAATCGTTTACTGAAAGTCGCGAAGATGCCCTTGCAAAGATAGAATTGCTTTCCAAAATCAGGCTCAAGCGGACTGAAAAAGGTCTTGATCAACTTAAAAAAGAGGTGGAAACTTACCCCTTCCAGTCACAAGAAAGATCCGCTCATTATCGGCAACAAATTAATAACTTTATTGAACGAAAGCGCGAGGCCTATTTTTCTAAAAAATCAGGCAAAATATCGAATAGTTAAAATATGGCTCTATAGAGCAATTCTAAGGGCTATTGACATTTTAACGCCACTGTAGTAAGATAGAAGGTGGGAGAACGGGCCTGCCCGCTTAGTGGTCCACTTGGCTAACCCAGGGAGATCCCCATATGGCCGAGACCAACACGACAGTCGCGAAGACGGACAACTCGAATCGATTGCCCGCTAACACTGCTCAACCTAAGACGGGCGAGCTGGCGAGGCAGTTCCGAGGAGACCTGAGCGACGTCGATACGGGTCATTTCGAGCGCAAGCTCGGAGCCCATATCGGAAATCCCGAGTTGCTGCGCAAGCGGTATGCTTGGGACAACTATGTCATGTGCGTGGTTAACGCACAGCGTGAGGCCCTGAAGCAACAGGGCAAGCAGGGAACGTTGGAGGAAATGGTGGGCGACCCGGGCAACCGGACCCATCTCCGAGGACTCCTGACGGTAGTTCTCGCGGCGGCAAAGGAAGCCGATCAGACCGAAATTCCGCTGCGCATCTTCGTCCCTGAGGGAGATGCGTCGCTGAAAGTCCTCGACGCGTCGCTTAATGGCGGTGCGGCGATACTTGTGAAGCAAGGAGAGGTGAAAGGCCCTCTTCCCAAGTTCACAAGTAAGGGCGTGGGCGTAGCAAAGTTCACGACCGCTGGACACGATCCTGCTCTTTTCGCTGCGGCGAAGCAACTGGTGGAGAAGTTCCTTCCACCGGCGGCGAAGTAACCGAGGCGACTCATGTGTGTAGCGTCGGGGGTGTCAGGCCCCCGGCGTTTTTTCTTTGGCAAAATTCTTACACAGGGAGTCTCTTGAAGCTTGATAAAGAGTGTTAAGATTTAATATATATGGCAGAAAGAGGCCCAGACGAACCACAAGATTTGGATGCAATCATACGAGAAGCTAACGAAACTCTGATAAATGCTCCAAGTATCTCAGCTGAAACGATGAGAGGGCCTCAAGGAAGTGCAGAGGCCGGGGGATACGAGATAGATAGAGGAGAAGATACAGGCGAGCCAAAAGCAGAAGAAATTAGAGCGGCAGGTAAAAGTATTTATCTCTATCCGGACGGGCATGCAGAGATGCAACTTTTTCGCGGTGGAGTGCCTTCTGGCACCAAGCCTTTGCGACATGGAGAAAGAATTAATAATGATCCAAATAAGAGCGGATATTTTAAAAATAAACGACCCGACTTAGCCGGTGAATGGTTTTGGGATGATAACAAAAAGGATTTTGTGCGAAATCTCACTAACGGGACAGTAACCCGGCCGCCTGCACAAGAAGCATCTCCTGCTGATGAAGATGCACAAAAACTTGAGGCATTGCGAGCACGGCTTGCAGAATTGAAAGGGGAAACACCCTCGGCGCCTCAACAGTCCAATGAACTTGGCGGGGCAATAAAAAATTTTACTGATCGCGTAGCCGAACTAGAGCGACGTGGCGCAAGCGCGGATATAGTTGAGAGTCTCAAGGAACGAATTGCTCAAACCTCTACATCTAAACAAGCAGAAATATTAGATCGCAGTATCGGTAATTACGAGGCAGCTTTTACTGGACGTCCAGGTGACGCAGAGCCTTCTGTGGCAGCAACTCGGCAAGAGCCAGCTCCTCAAGACACTACGCCGAAACGAGAGCCGCGAAAAAAGAAAATAAAAGAGCCAAAAATACGCACCCAGGGTATAAAAAAATCCGACAGAGCCACTGTTGAAACAAAAGGAATTAGGGAGGAGCCTGGAGGTAAAAAAGAATTGATTCATCTCAATGGGAGTTGGTATGTAAAAGAGGGAAACAGGACTCGTACTGCAACAAAAGAGGAAGTTGCCAATTCGGAGGATATTAAAAAACAGCGCGAAGAGTGGGAGAAAGACTATTCCCGCATGTGGAATATCGTAAAGGATATTTCCTCGGTTGGTGACTTGGAAAAGTTTCTAGGTCCTGTTACCAGCGAACTCGATAAGCGCGAAGCAGGACTTACTGCGTCTCCAACTGACAAAACAAGGATTGAAGAATTTACTCCCGAAGATTGGGAGGCTGAAAAACGCGAAGCCGGACACTCTACGGGCAACCCTTTTATAGACAATATTCGTGAAATGGATAGTCACAAACTCTCTGTTTTGGAGTGGGCCTTAGTTGAAAAACGTGAGCAATTGCTTGGACGGCCTCGAGTGTCGGAAGATTTTTGGAATGGATTAAATAAGGAACTTTCAATACACGAAGCTGTGATGCGTTTAGATCGAGAGATGCAAGCTGAAGTGGCTAAACAAAATAAAAAGGAGCCCTTTGCTCCAAGAAAATGGCGTGAGAACTTAGGTAGTTGGTGGAACAAAGGTGCAGAAAAAGTTTTGGATATCCCACGCAAGGGGCATATCAAATTAACTGGCGCGGCACGCGAGTGGGTAGGGCGCACACAAAATAAATGGAAGAAAGGTACTCAGGCGGAAAAAGTTTTTATGGCACTTGTTGGAGCAACGGGCATTGTGGCTGCTAAAACGCTTCTCATGTGGGTGAGTAAGGGCAATGCGCAAGATGTCATGCAGCTTGTTAGTGGGGGCCGGTCTTCGAACGTAGATTCCTTTGCAGATCGCTGGCCTAGTCCTTATGCGCCGTTCAGAGAACTAGGGGTAGAAGTGAAGCCCATGGAGCTGTCTTTAGATAAGCTTGAGATACCAGAGTCCGCTCAAATAAAAAATTTTACTGATATGTCTGAAACGCAGATCACTCCTCAAGAAATGGAGCAGATTTTAACCACTGACGTGCAGGAGCAAATAAAAGATTTCGAAGAGAAGTTTGCAGAAGTTATTACCCCACCAGAAGTCGCCCAGCAATCTATTTTCCCAAGGGGATTTAATGTGAGACCAGATGATAATGTGTGGAACATTTTGAAAGCTGGATACAATCGATCAGACTTAACGCCAGATTTTGCGCCGCTTCGTGGGTGGCAAAAGCGACAAGTGCTTGCCATTATTACCCACAGTGACAAACTCATGGGAGTGCCAGGCCTTAACCTAAATCCTGAAGACTTGGGTATTAGAAGTGGAAAATTGGGGCTTATTCAACCAAAGGAAGTTCTGCAACTTCAAAATAGTCCTGCCGGAAATGCTCGGGTCGTAAACCAGGTTATTCAATTCGTAAAATCGAAAGGAAAACTATGATCGACATTGTAATGCTCAAAAACAGGGTGATGCGCGAATTGGGGATCTCCCAAGTGTCTGCACAGTCTCAATATGAGGCGCTTGATGAGTTGGGGGATCGTATCATGCAAGCCGTGCTCGTCTCGACCTATGAAGCTGTGCCCGAAAACTTGCGCACCGAGTTTATGCGCCTAACCGACATGGG
>JAIFWM010000047.1 GCA_019661855.1 Candidatus Parcubacteria bacterium | reverse complement strand
GGAAGCACCATTTTCTTGCGCGGTCTCAAGAATTTGATTTTTATCTGCTGGGAACTCTACTCCTTTTAAGTTCTTAGTAACCTCTGCTACGTTAAATTTTACATCAGCCATATTATTTATACGTTAGACAATAATTTTTTGATCCTAGCGGCTTTGCCCTGAACGCGAGATGAATTGTAGCCTTCTCGTTTTTGGTATACTGGAGGATCAATGAACAAGTACATTACTTTGCAGTTTTTGGGTCCTGTCGTGGGCATACTCGCTTTGGTTCTTCTAACAAGTGTTGCTTACGGCTACGTACAAATCACCGCACTTCAAGGCAAAGTTGCGGTACTTGAAAGTACACTCGCTTCAACCTCTTCCCTCCTGGTTGGCACTCTTGAGGAAACCAAAAGCAATCTTTCGCAAAGTTTACTTGAAGAAAAGGCAGCGCTTGAGAACAAACTTGGTGACATCTCTGGCACCGTCGACACACTCGAAAAGTTAAGCAAGACCGACCCGGAGTTGCTGCAAAAGTATTCCAAAGTGTTTTTCCTCAATGAACATTACGCTCCCGAACGTCTTGAAGAAATAGAGCCAGCTTTTACGTATGATGAAAAGCGAGTAGAAAAAATTGCGTCGCCAGTGCGCCCCTTCCTAGAGGATCTGCTTAATAATGCCCAAGACGACAACATAGACCTATTTATAAAATCCGCATACCGTTCGTTTGCTGAACAGCAGGCACTTAAATCGAGTTATAAGGTTGTGTATGGCGCAGGTACGGCTAACTCCTTCTCTGCTGACCAAGGCTACTCTGAACACCAGCTAGGAACTGCGGTGGACTTTATCAGCAAGGGCCAAGGCGGTGTACTTGATGGGTTCGACAAAACAGAAGCCTATGTGTGGCTTAAGGACAACGCATATAAATATGGCTTCATCATCTCCTACCCTAAAAATAACGGTTACTACATTTACGAACCTTGGCACTGGCGCTTTGTGGGAGTAAAACTTGCAACCTATCTCCACAAACAAAATAAAAACTTCTACGACCTCGACCAGCGCACAATAGACGGCTATTTAGTTAATATCTTTGACCGGTGAGCATTTAAGGCACTTACAGCCTTTAGGTTTGATGTGTTCATCAAAGTATTCGGTGTCGTAGTCATATGAAAGCTCTTCGCCTTCCTTAATAGCGCGCTTAGCCATAACCCATACGCGTTCTTTGTAGATATCAATCTCGCAGTTAGGACGGCAGGAGTGATTGATGTATTTAGCCTTGTTGTTGGGGATCCAGCCGTCGATGGTTTTCTTTTTGCTTACTAAAAAAAGGTACATGCTGTTACTCTTTTCATCTTGATCGTCCGTGAGCACGCGGCCTTTGTATTCGATCACACAGGCTCCTTTAGGGATAGGGTCAAAGGCGAACAGCCCAAAACCTGCGCGTGCTTTTTTAACGCGTAGGTCAAAGTTCCCCGGAGTGAATTTGTTTTGTTTTGCCATGTTTAAACTGCACAAAATAAAAGTTTCCTGCTACGGGAGAGATAAACAGGCTGCTAACTCCCTCGCAGGAAACTTTTATTTTGTTTGTTTGCGAACTTACTTTACGAGAGGTGCTTAGAGACAAGTGAGGTCATCTCAAACATGGTAACCGTACCCTTACCGCCAAATACTGCCTTTAGGTTAGCATCAGCGTTGATATTGCGCTTGTTTTTTGAGTCCTGAAGACCTTTGTCCTTAATATAAACCCAGAGCTTCTTAACTACCTCCGAGCGAGGCATAGGACCCTTACCAACGACCTCAGCAAGCTCGTCGCTGATCTTCATTGGCTTCATAAACGCTGCGTTAGCCTTCTTTGGTGCCATAAACGTACTAAAAAAGCTTAATTGATAAGTGCGTGCCTATAGTACCACAATTATTTCTTGCCAAGTATGCGAAACAGTTTTGTGCCACATACGGGGCAAATCCCCTGCATGGCCGCGCGCTGCTGTCCGCCCTTCCCTGCAAACGAGACCTCTTTTGGATCTTGGATCTCGCGCTTAGTGCGACACTTCACACAATAGGCTTCCATATATCTAAAAGTTATGGATAAACTCGCACAAGGTTAAGTATACCCCCTCCCCTAGGGGCTCTAGGAGACTATGAGGATAACCTTGAGATCACCTCTCCTTCACCTCATAAATGGCTTGATGAAAGATCAGGCACCATAATTCGTCTTAAAAAATATGTTTGATGCATTAGTAACAATTGACTTCGCCGCTCTCGCACTCGCCGCAGGATACGCGGGGCTCGTGGCACTTGTCCTCGTAGAGTCGGGAGTATTTTTTGGATTCTTCCTGCCTGGCGACAGTGTGCTCTTTACTGCAGGCATATTGGCCGCCAGTGGCTTTTTTAATATCTGGGTACTCTTAGGATTCCTGTTTGCCGCGGCAGTCATAGGCAGCAACATAGGTTACTGGTTTGGTGCCAAGGTAGGAAAAAAGCTCTTCACTCGCGAAGACTCCTTCTTCTTCCATAAAAAGCATGCCGAGCGCACCAAGGTCTTTTACGAACAATACGGACCTTGGGCGATTATTATGGCCCGCTTTGTACCAGTACTGCGTACGTTTGCTCCAATACTCGCAGGCGTGGGCGACATGCCGTATAAGACCTTCCTGCGCTACAATATCGCTGGCGCACTCCTGTGGAGCGTTGGGGTCACTTCACTTGGATTCCTCGTTGGCCACACCGTGCCCCACGCATCTGACTTTCTCCTGCCTATCGTGACCGGATTTGCGGTCATTTCGATGCTTCCACTCTTTTTTCTTCGCACAAAAGTGAGTTAGCTGCTAATCTACCATTGGAACTGCAACCAGGGAGGGTCTTTCTATGTTTAGTGCTCGTAACCTTAGGCGAGACAAAATCTTCACCGCAAAGAGTGGGTTTGTGATTTATCAATCACTTGCTCCCAAACATAAGACTCACTTGTGTGAGCAGGACGGTGTTTTAATTTGGGGACCAGTAGACGACGCCAAAATCTTCTCGAGCCGCGACGAAGCGGAGGAAGCAAGCAAACACTCTCCTCCAGTTTCAAAAAAAGGAAGCCAAGTTGTTGTCACCCACTGGTAACCCCATGTCCTCAACCGGACTTTGCCCGCGCTCTTAGAAGAGCGCGGGCTAATTTTCTACCTGCACAATGTAATAGTGCCGATGCGCTCGTAACACAATTTGCGGCGACGCATCTTCACGCGTCACCCTAAAGCTCTCGCCGTCTTGCGCCAAGACCGATGGTGTGGCGAGCACATCACCTGAGTAATTTTCCATAGTCACCGGCTTCGCCCCTAAATCTTTAAGATTCTTTTGCACACCATCGACGGTGGCCTTACTTTCGGTAAAGTCAGTCCCAGCAAACTCTGCTAGAGGAATAAAAAAACCGCCGCGCGCGCTGGATGCCATCTCTTCAATCCATTCTGCCGAGGTAAATTCTGACTCATGCGACACTTTATTTGTGTACGAGTCGCCCGTGGTGTTATTCGTAAGTGTAACTTGCCATTTATCCTCCTCAAGATGTGCAATATCCACCGACACGTCATCTCCTGCATGGACTTCAACCGGTACTATCCATGAGTCACCGGGTATAAGTTCATACCACGCTTCGTAGCGCACATCATTTCCCTCGATAACCGCATGTGTGCCAGCTTGAATTAAATTTTCTTCTTTCGCTCCACCAATACCCACCCAGGTAGCATCCGCAGCAACCGCACTTCCTCCGGTGCCGGTTACCTTAGGAACATTCCATCTGCCTGAGACTTCGGTATATTTTTTATCTTCGGCAATATAACCTGCCCAATTAAGCGACGTGTTGTTAGTTGCTGCAGGTGCAAGAAGCGGAAACTGCGGTGCCTCAAACGCAAGCAAATGTTGTGCGAGCGAAAAGCTCATCACAAACACTGCGAGCCCCACTATAAGTTGCACGCCTTTTGCAGTAGCGCGAGTGTTCATGTGCGTATCTTACTTAAGCTTGGTTAAACTCGAGGTGAAGTAAGGAGCTCACCTATCCTTCAGGATCTGTATTGCTCTAATACAATGCACTGCTACAATGACCCCCGTATGATACGCTCCTTTTTTAATGCCCTCGACAAGGACTACCTCATAAAATTTGTCTTGCTCTTTTTGCTTGACCTGGCATTAAGCCAATTTGCAACTGAGCTTTATCGCAGCGGCACTGCACCCACCGTTATTTATCTTCCTGGTGCTATCGGGCTTGTCGCACTTTTTCTGTGGGGCTACGGTTTTTGGCCGGCTATTGCTCTTGCCACATTTTTTAGCCCATTACTCAACGGTGCACTACCTCTTAATGCTGCGGGCGCGTCACTCGCACACACCGCTCAAGCACTTATGGGTGCCTACCTGCTGCGCAGGTATGATTTTCAACCGCTCCTTGGGAGAATCAAA
>JAIFWM010000046.1 GCA_019661855.1 Candidatus Parcubacteria bacterium | reverse complement strand
GGAGAAGAAAGAAAGAGACGAGTAAAATCACCCCCGTTTGTATAAGGGTGCTCGCTAAACTTTCAACAAAAAATGCTGCAAAGGGAGATTCAGGTGAGCCGAGACGGTCAACTATAACAGAGAGTCCAAATGACCCAGTAGCAAAAATGCCTAGTGCCAGGGCAACTAACGAAATGAGTCTGGATTGCACACTCCGAGTATACTCAAAATGAAGCTCACGTGCTATGGTGGGCATAATCTTATGCGCGTAGATATTGTCGTTCCTGTCTACAACGACCCTGAAAATTTTAATGCACTCTACCACTCACTCGTGGCTAGTGTTACGAGTCCGTGGCGCCTTCTCTTGGTGTACGACAAGCCCGATGACACCACGCTTTCTGTCGCCGAGCCACTCTCCAAACAAGATGAGCGTATTGTGCTAGTGCGCAACCAAGCGCGCGGAGCATTGCCCGCTATCAAGACAGGCTTTGCTCGTGTCGAAGCGCCAGCGACACTGCTGCTCATGGTTGCTGATCCACCTGCGATAATCAAAAAGATAGATACTCTTCTACAAAAAATGGAAGAGACAGGCGCTGCGGTTGTTGCAGCCTCCCGCTACATGCGCGGTGGCTCACATACCGGTGGCAACGCACTCAAAGGTTTTCTTTCGAGACTAGCAGGACTTTCGCTCCACTACGGTATTGGGTTACCCGTGCATGATGCGACCTACGCCACCAAACTCTTCCGGACCTCTTTTTTGCAGTCGACTCCTATCGAGTCAGAGCGTGGGTTTACCTGTGCCATGGAGTTAACACTCAAAGCACATATCAAAGGTGAAAAGCTGGCAGAGGTCCCCGTGCATTGGAAAGAGCGTGAAGTAGGCGAGTCACGCTTCGCATTTTTTGGTTGGTTAGGGACGTACCTGTACTGGTACTTCTGGGGTATGTATCACGTTGTACTGTCTTGGTTTAAAAAGTAGTCTACGGTGCGTTCAAGTCCTTCTTTAAACGAAACTTTCTCCTTCCATTTCAATTTTTGCTTTGCGGCGTTGGTGTTAAGACGAAACGCGCCGATCTCATTGCGTGTAGGAAATTTAATAGAGTGGTCGGTTTTTATTTTGATCTTTTTACTCAGCTTTTTCTCCATGATCGCGCGCAGCTGTGTAAGAACCTGCGACAAGGTAAGCGGTTTGCCCCCAATGTTATATATCTTGTTGCGGCTTTTACTCGGAGCTTTCAGTGCTGCCAACACTGCATCAGCCACATTCGAAGCGTAGGTAAAGTTTTTTACTCCCGTGAGTGGTCCGGTGGTAATCTCGTTACTTGCTATCATTTTTTGTATCACGTCCGATATGAACCCGCGTCGTGGTTGATGAGGGCCAAAGAAGGCGCTGGCGCGCAAAATAATAAACGGGATATCAAACTGGTTAGCAAATGTTTTTACTGCCGTTTCATTCATTATCTTTGATGCAACATACGGCTCAATAGGAAAAGTAGGAGACTCTTCGGTCACTGTGCCGTTCAATTTTCCATATAGCCGGTCAGACGAGAGATACACAATAAATGGCTTCTTGCCCGATGCGCGTGCAGCCTCAAGTACATTAAGTGTCAGTAACAAATTGTTCTTAATATGCTCCGCAGGATTTTGTATAGCATTGGCAATACTCACGTCACTTGCCAGGTGCACTATTGCATCTACTTTTTTAACTGCTGTCACGGGGATAGTGCGCGCGAGGTCAGTCTTCGGTCGTCCTATAGTCACTACCGAATAGTGTTTCTTCAGCAGTGGCACTACATGTTTCCCTAGATATCCCGTGGCACCGGTAACGAGAATGCGCTTCATTTAATCTTTGCAAAGAAATCGTTAAACGCATTAATCACTTGTTTGACGTGTCCTGGAGTAAGGGCCGGGTGGCATCCAATAAACACGCTCCAGTCACGGATCCAACGTGCAACGGGTAGTTTGCCTGCACTGCGTCCCGGTTCGTCACGGAATCCTGGTTGATCGGGGAGACACGCTCCAAAGAATGGTCGTGTTTCAACGCCACGTGCTTCAAGAAATGTCACCAAGTCTAGGCGACTAAACGGCGCATCTTTTCGGATCATAAACGGGTATCCATAAAAGCTATGAAAATGTCCTTTTGCGATAGTAGGAAGGATTATAAATTTCTTGTACGGTGCAAGCGCCTTTTGATACTGAGTAACAATGTTCACGCGCTTGCGGTTCAGTGCGTCCAATTTCTTTAACTGCTCAATGCCTATTGCAGCAGTTATATCAGTCATACGCATGTTATAACCAAGGCGCGTAAAAATATATCGTGCGTCAAAGTTTTTAAGTACTTTGTCGGGGTAGTTGAAGCGATGCGTAGTAGCAGCTTCGTTTGTTAATCGTCCAAACTCGCGCAGTGAGCGAAGGGTCTCATCAAGTTTTGGATCGTTAGTAAATACCATGCCGCCTTCACCAGTCGTAATATTGTGTGCAACAAAGAAGGAGAGTGTTGCAAGGTCTCCAAACGAGCCAACCTTCTTGCCCCCAATCGAAGCGCCGTGTGCCTCGCAACAATCCTCAAGCACCAAGAGTTTATGTTTGCGCGCGATCTTCATAATCGCTGGCATATCTGCAGGGTTGCCAAAGGTATGCACTGGCATGATGACACTTGTTTTCTTGGTGATAGCTTTTTCGATTTCTTTAGGATCAATGTTCCACGAAGTAGCATCTACATCTATATAGACAGGTATAAGTCCTGCTTGTATCACTGGTGATGCCACAGTAGCAAACGTGCTTGCAGGAAGGAGCACTTCGCTGCCGCGTTTGATGCGTCCACTTTCTACAAGTGCAGTCAATGCAAGGAGGTTCGCTGACGAACCCGAGTTACAGGCCACTGCATGTTTGGTGCCAATATATTTTGCGGCCATCGCTTCAAATTCACGCACTTTAGGACCTTGTGAGATGCGTACGTTAAGCAAAGAGTCGAGAGCTTGCAGTACTTCTTTTTCATCAAACACAGGCCAACCGATGTTTACTTTGCCTTCTTCCGGATGATGAAGCCAATCCGATTCGCGAATAGCGTTGGCGATAAGTGTGCGAAGTTGGGGAGAGATGCGAACCGAACGCCCAACAGATTTCTTCGTTTTCTTCATGATAAAACGCAGTATAGCATCGTCCCCCTTAGGCTGCGAGATTTTGCCGTGCGGTGTAATTTTTGTCGTCTAACACTATCCACGACGGGTGTGTGAGGTCGTGAGTATCCATACTCACCGTAATAAATTTAGGAATAATAGTGGTGTTGTGTCGGTAGCTTTTTGAGAGCCAGGCGCCCCACCAACCGTAGGTACTGTTGGCGAGGATAAAGTGCTCACACAGTGACATGAGATACAAATCAAGATAATTCCATTCTGCACCTTGACCGATGTATTCGGTAGGACCTTGAGGGTGAATATGTTGTCGCGCCCACTCCGGGTCATCAGAGAAAACAAAGTAACTACCTTGCGGCACTTTTTCGCTCATGATACGCATCGCTTCTTCGTAATAGTCAGGTGAGATGACGCCGTGATTTTTGTTCATAGCTTGGTCGTGGACAAAGTCCATGCGTCGCACATGAAGCATGATGGGGTGAGTGGTTGCTCGGATTTTTCCCTCCATCTGTGTAGTGTATTCGTTTTTCAGACCGGTAATAGTAAATTCTTTGCGAATATCATCTTCAATCTCAAGAAAATACTTTTCACTTAGCCAATATCCATCAACCTCACATGGTGCTGTAAGTTCAAACATATGGGGGGTGAAGTAATACGATGGTTCAAGAACATATTTTGTGGGATCAGCAAAAAAGAAGTTATATAAGAAATTTCTTCGACCTTTCCGCACTCGTTTTTTTACTAGTGGCGCAATTTCTTCGTCTGTGGCAATGGATGCACTAATGTTCAATTTGTCCAACGAATAGCGATGGAGTTTGTAGGGAGGGAACATCGTGATATCGAGCTTGAGTTCGGTGTTATTGCGTCGTGCAAGCATTTTGCCAAATGCATATTGAAACATTTGGTTACCCAGGCCTCCTTGGATTTTTGCGATGATCATCTCTGGATAATAACAAAAGCCCCGCGCGTGCGCGCGGGGCTCTGCCGTTCCGTCGCTCTATGAGAAGCGAAGATGTGGCAAGATAAGTGCAAAGAACTGGTATATGACCACAAACCAGAGCGTAAAGCCAAGCGTCACCAGCTCGAATGTTTTGAGCGGCCAGAGACTTCCTGTGGTGATGCGATAGTCCCATCTACCGATATTCCATGGCCTATATTGAGCAGGCCAGAAGTAATAACAGTCATCTGCTTGAAACTGCGGGTCACCATGAGTAAACAGATCCACCACAAGATGACTTAATCCTCCCAAAGCAAATACATACAAGAGAGTAGATGGTGGTGGATCAACAATAACAAACGAGACGTACAGTAGAGCTAACCATAGGAGTGCGTTGTGAGCGACGTGTTTACCAAACTGCAGCAGTCTTCCTTGTTTTTCGAGCGGGGGTTTGTCCCCGATCCAATCCCACACC
Organism: Candidatus Parcubacteria bacterium; assembly: GCA_019661855.1. Lineage (GTDB taxonomy): Bacteria > Patescibacteriota > Minisyncoccia > Phycocordibacterales > SBAW01 > GWA1-54-10. The sequence goes on along the minus strand of JAIFWM010000046.1, from coordinate 215 downwards.
CACTTGAGTGCGGTAAATCCATCAGGCGCCATAGCGCCCATAGCACAAGCTGCCTGAACGAGTGGGTTGCGGGAAAGTAACGTCCCCAGGAATAATCCAATAGCTCCATGAGTGTAGGTTTGCACCAGGTCCTCCTTCTTCGCTACAAAGCCGCAGATACAATAAATATAAAAACGACATTCGTCAATACCTGTCTCGTGCTACAACGAGTGCGT